>NZ_CP045875.1:1143500-1499500 GCF_009649955.1 Heliorestis convoluta
AACGAGTCTAGAGCTAGAGAAATTAAATCATATCGCTCCCAAAAGTGAAATTGAAAAATATTGCAATTTAATAAAAACCAAATCACTTAATTTTTTTGAAAAAATATTAAAAATTTACATAGTGCCGAAAGAAATTAATTTATCAGTTAAACAAGAATGGGACACTGTTTTTGCTTTTTACAGCTTAAGATATCCTCATAGACTTTTTATTTTTATGTGGTACAAGTCTTTTAAGAAAAAAACAAATTGGGTTTGGGTTGGCCATATATACGGAAGAAACAACATGTTCCTTGTTAAATTATTAAGAAGGTTTTTTCTTAATAATAGTAATGGAGTGTTAACTTATACAAATGAGTATGTTGAAAAGCTTAAATCTGATGGGATAAATGTGCCTATATTTTCATTTAATAATACATATTTAAGTGCAGATGATATAGAAGTATTGCCAATAGAAAAGATAAATAATAAATTAAATATTATATTTGTTGGACGATATCAAAAAAGAAAGAAAATTGAACGACTGATATATTTAGCAAAAAGACGAGAAGATGTATGTATAAGATTAATAGGTCCAGGGATGGATGTATTGGAAGAAAAAATCTTAGAATATGGTTTGTCTGAAAGAATATCAACTTTTGGCTCTAAAATAGGTGACGAACTAAAACCTCATTTTCAGTGGGCGCATATTGTTGCTAATCCAGGACATGTCGGTTTATTGGTTGTTACTGCAGGTCAATTTGGTAGGCCTATAGTTATTGATAATCAATGTGAGCATGCCCCCGAATATATTATTGCAAAAGAAACAGGTCAATTTTTCATTAATTGGGAAAACAATGAAGAAGTAGATAAAATAATTGACCTATATAAAAGTTCACCTAGTATAATTACTAATATGGGCAAAGATTTATCTGAATTGATAAAAAAACAATATACGGTGGAGAATAGTGTCAAGTCCTTTAGAAGATTTATATAAATCTATACATATATATTTAGTGTATAAAAATTAAGAGGGTCTTGCCAATGAATTACCTATACAAAATACAAAAAATAAATAAAAATGAATATGAAAATACAATATTATCTATTGCACTTGTAGCACCATTTGTAATACTTCCAATTCAGTTTTTTTTATTGACTTTTTTTGAATTATTTCATACTGACATCGCGTCAAAAATTCAAACCTTTTCCAAATTAACAGTAGGATTAATATATTTATATGCATTACCAATAATTATAAAAAAAAGCAAAATAAAAATCATAGGAATTTATACAATTGCTTTTTTAATTTTTTTGGTTAACTTTATTCTTTTTCCGGAAAACCATATACATTTAAAAGATTTAATTTTTCCAGTGTTTTTTATGTGCTTACCAGCTTTTATTTTTAGTATATGTATTTATAACGTAAATATACTAAAACGAGTGATGTTAAAAGCAAGTCTAATAGTTTTGCTATTAGGTATAATTTTAAGCACTCTAATTTTTATTGGAGGAGCTTCGGTGGGTCGATATAGTTTGCCTTTATCATATTATATGTTATTACCAACAATAATGTATTTAGATGAATTTTTTGAGAAAATCTCAGTAAAAGCTCTGTTATATGCCTTAGTTTCGCTTATGATAATACTTTCACTTGGTTCGAGAGGAGCTCTTATATGTTCCGCATTATTTGTCATATTAAAGCTTGCCAGATTTGACTATAAATTAAGTTATAGAAAAATGGTTTTTTACTTTAGCTCGATAGGAACGATTGTAGCTTTACTTTTATATTCAAAACAAATTTTAGAATATTTATACATATTCTTTCTTAATATTGGAATAGAAAGTCGAACAATAAGAGTGCTCTTGAGTGATGATATACCTTTGAGTGGTAGAGATAATCTTTATGAAAATGTTATTAGAGAAATTTTAATTAATCCTATCTTAGGAATTGGAATAGGTGGAGATAGAGCAGTAAATGGAATATATGTACATAATTTTTTCTTAGAAGTATTAGCAAATTTTGGCGTGATTATTGGTACTATTCTTATAATTGTATTTTTACTAATAATATTTAAAAACTTAACTATAAAAAACAAAGAAATATACAATATAGTTATCATATGGTTAGGCATAGGTTTTTTTCCTTTTATGATGAGCAGCTCATATATAGAAAATATTAAATTCTGGATAATGTTAGGGTTGCTCACTGGATTGTTGAAATTTAATAAAAATTACAAGGTATCGTTTTCAAGAAAATAAAAATAACAGCCCTCGCAGAAAGGAAAAAAATGAAAAAAATTGCAATAATTTTACCTTATTTAAAAGCTGGTGGAACAGAGAGACAAGCTTACTATATTGCTAAGCATCTTCAGTCAAAAGTAGATGTTACGGTTATAACTTTTGAAGATACTGGTTCATTTAAGAATATGTATAAAAACATTAAGATCCATTGCCTTAATGTCGTATTATGCAAAAAAAACACGTTTGAAATTATGTTAAGACTTATTAAATTATTAAGTAGAGAAAAATTTGATTTAGTAATTAGTAGAGCATGGAGGTCTAATTTTTTAGTTGCAATATCAAGTTTAATTTTAAAAATACCTTACGTATTATTCTTAAGTAGTGCAACTAATCAAAATATGAATAAAATAAAGAACAAAGCTCAAGGTTATTTAATATCTAAAGCTAATCTAATTTTTTCTGTATCACAGAAAGCAAAGACTAACTGTATAAATACTTACGGTATTGATGGCGACAATATTAAAGTGGTCCAAAACGGGGTTGATATAGATTATATAAAAAAATGTCGAAAGAAGATAATAAGACTTTTACTGAAGTTACAAAGGGTAAGTTTGTAATTGTATTCTTAGGAAGACTTGTTCATAGAAAAGGTTTAGACATACTATTAAGAGCTATTTCTAAAATTAAATCAAATCGGAATGATATAAAAGATATTAAAGTAGTTGTTATTGGAGATGGTGAAAAAGAAAGTGAGTATTTAAAAATGTCTATTGATTTAAATATTTCTGATTGGGTAATTTTTTAGGAGAACAGAAGAATCCTTTTAACTATCTAATAAAAGGAGATTTGTTTGTTTTTCCATCTAGAAGCGAAGGTTTTCCTAATGCACTACTAGAAGCTATGGCCTTAGGTATTCCTTCTATTGCAGCAAACTGTGAAACTGGTCCTGCAGAAGTAATTAACGATTCAATTAATGGTATTCTTATAGAGCCTAATCAATCGGAACCTTTAGAATTAGCAATAATAAAACTTTATGAGAATCCAATATTAAGAGCTAGTATTAGTGAAAACGCAATTGACACAATTTATAATAAGCATAATTTAAAAACTAAATTGCTTGAAATAGAAAACGCAATTTCCTCAATTAAGCTATAAATTTGGTGGTGTCCAACAAATCGGGTACGGGTCAGTGACTCTTTGCTATTTAGAACTTGACCGGTAGCTGCTTTTCTTTTTATAGACTGAATGACACTATTATGGCTGTTGTTTACCTATGTATATTACGGTTCCAGAGAGCCACTTCTCCGGAAAAAATGAGCCACCTTTCCGACGGTTTTTCACGGGTTTTGAGCTACAACACACAAAGCTACTAATACCGCTAAATGCCGTACCCGTTCGAGACTGGGGGCTTTCAATGGGCCTTAAGGGCTGGCGGAATCCCTTGTCATTTACAGACGGCTAGCTCGGATGGACAATCCAAGTGGCGATGTTTGTGCGACGTACTATAAATAATGCACTTTGCCGTTAGTGGCTCAGCTTTTGGAAGGGGGGCTCCAAACAATCCATAATAGTTGCGCAGTTTGGTTCGGGGCTCCAACCTACACTAAATGGCGAGCCATAATTTTTCAGTTAAGTGATATTGCTCCCGAATGCTTATTAATTACAACTGAATATTAAATTATAGAGGAAGTGTAAATAGGTATGAATTTAAAAAATGTTAAATCTTTTCTTCAGTATGGTTATTTTATGAATTATGAAAAAGATGATTTACCCCTTGAATTTTCGAAAATCGATAAACTAATTTATACAAGCTTGGAAGAAAATGAATTAGTTAATTTAGGCATAGAAAAATTTATTGAAGCAATATCGAAAGATTTCGAATACAACTACCAGCATGTTGTACCTTTAAGTGGGGGTTTAGACAGCAGGGCTATTTTAGCCGCGTTATTAGAATTTACTGATGCTAGCAATATATTCACTTACACATTTGGCACTCCAGGTACACTAGATTATGAAATTGGAGGACTGATAGCAAAAAAAGCTGGAACTAAGCATACTAATTTACCGTTGACTACCCATAAATATTGCCAGGATGAATTAATTGATATCTCAAACAGGATAAATAATCAAACAATGCTATTTCACCATCCGCCTGTTTGGTTAGTAGACGAATTATTTAGTAATCATGTGGTCTGGTCAGGCTATATAGGAGATTTAATTGTAGGTGGACATTTACCTACACATCCTGTGACAAACCTAAAAGATGCTAAACTCAAATATCTTAATAAATATAAATATGTTAAATCATTGTCGTTATCTAATATTGAAAATGATTTTCTTATAGATTATATAAATTTTAATACTATCGATAAGAAATTAGTAACTTATGAGGAACAAATATTATTTAACGAAAGGGTTAGGAAATTAACTGCACCGCATGTTTTAATTAAAGGTTATAATTACAAAACACCATTTATTAATAACGGGTTTATGGATTTTATGCTTAGTCTAGATAATAGATTTAGACTAGGAAAATATTTATTTATTGAAATGATGTTAAAGGCATTTCCTAAACTTTTTAGTCAAAAAACGAAAAATAATTATGGGTTACCTTTAAAATCTGGAAATATTAAAATTGAGGTAAAAAAGATTGAAAACAAAATTAAAAGTTTTCTCGGAAGAAGTCTAAATGGTTTTGTTAACCCTTATATAAATTATTTGGATTTTAGGAATGGTATTCGTGAAAGAGAAGATTTACTTTCAATATTTAGCTCAAATATTATGGATTTAAAATCTCGAGGCATTATTGATTGGATAGATATTGAAGATATCTTAAATAGACACTTAAAAAAACAGGGTAATTTTGCGGATGCTCTTATTGTGTTAACCTCTTTAGAAATACATTTGAAGGCGCAAACAGGTTGGAAAACAAAATGATTAACCGTTTAACAAGGGTTTTTAAAGATGAATTAATTAGCAAGTTATTAAAAAATGCAGGAACATTATTAAGTGGCAACATTATTGCTTCTGTTATGGGGCTACTTACGCTCATAATAACTGCTAGAACCTTGGGACCAGAGGCTTTTGGAATTCTTGTACTTATTCAAACCTACATATTAGTAGTAGATGGATTAATGAATTTTCAATCTTGGCAAGCCATGATTAAGTTTGGTACTGACTTTAATGAGAATCAAGAAGTTGACCTTTTCAAAGCAATGATAAAATATGTTTTACTTATTGATGTATTAACAGCAATAATAGCAACAATACTTGCTATTACTATGATTAAAGTTATAGGGCCTTTTATAAATATTGATGAAAATGTTTATCATTATGTAATGCTTTTTAGCTTTGTTATACTATTCCACGTTTCTGGAGTACCAATTGCAATATTACGTATGTTTAATAAGTTTAAGTTGTTAGCTTTTCAAGCCGTTTTAACATCATTGATAAAACTGATTGGGGTCATAATTCTTTTTATAACGGAATCTGAATTACTTGGATTTGTGATTGTGTGGGTTATTACCGATATAGCAGGACACATTTTACTGCAGTATCTTGGTTTTAGAGAACTAAAAAAACGAAACTTATCTAATATATTAGATATAAGGATAAATTTACTAAAGGGATACATTAAAAATATTTGGACATTTATAATCACTACAAATTTAAATAGTTCAATTAGAATGTCCACGAGACAGTTAGATATATTAATAGTGGGAAGTATATTAGGAAATCATGCTGTAGGTTTATATAAAGTAGCCAAACAATTTTCATCGGTTTTATCTAGACTAGCAGATCCGTTATATAAAGCTATTTATCCACAGTTAACCAAATTGTATACTCAGAAGAAATTATTAGATTTCAAAAATCTGATAATTCAATCTAGTGCCTTAGTTTTCATTCCAGTCATGATTTTATGGGTTGTATTTTTTTGTTTGGTGATTTTATTATTAAACATACAGTAGGAATGGAATTCATTGAAGGAAAAACTGTTCTTTTATGGTATATGATGGCGATTGCAATATCAGTTATATCATTTCCGTTACAGCCAGCTATGCTCGCACAAGGACATCCTAAATTTTCTCTTTACATACATTTATTAAGCACGATAGTATATTTTGTTTCATTAATCCCTCTAATGAATTACTTTGATATTGCAGGTGCAGGAATAAGTTATTTTGTATATTATGCGATCTGGTCACTGCTTATGTTTCTAGTAATTTTTAAGAAGTTAAATAGTTATCAAAAATATGTTAACGAGAGTATGGTTACATACAAAAGCAATTAACTTATTATGAAGACTCCGGAGCAAATTAGGCCACTATTTACGGTTTGTTTGAGCTACCTTTCTAGAAGCTTAGGCACTAACGATAATATATACAATATTTAAGCCATATCGCACAAACACCCCACCTGTATTGTCCGTCCGAACCCCGACTGTAAATAGCAGGGACTTCAGACGCAACTTCGAGGCTCATTGACAGACAATAGTTTCGAATGGGTACGGCATTTAGGCGCTGTTAGTGGCTTTGTGTGTGTTTTTGTGTCTCATATTTTCAGAGAAGTGCTCACCACCACTGGAAAAGTATTAGAAAGAGGTAAATGATGAAAATAGCGTACATTTCCACTGCTATAGTTCCGTCTAGGACAGCAAATAGTATTAATGTTATGAAGATGTGCCAGGCTTTTGCGAAAAATGGACATCAAGTAAAACTATTCCTACCGAAATACAGAAACGCAGATGCGTTACATAACGTTTATAATTATTATGATGTAGAAAGATGTTTTGAAATAGAATGGATTCCTATAAATAAAAGCCATAAACTCTCAGGTCATTGGTATGGGTTAAAAGCGATGTTGGCTGTAAAGAAATGGAAGGCTGAGTTAATTTATGGGCGATCTTTATTAACAATATTATTATTTTCAAATAACTCTTCGAAAGCTATATATGAATTACACAAGCCGTTTTCCAACAAATTTTTATCTTACTTGTTATATTATTTTACAAAAAACAAACTAAATAAAGTAGTTGTTATCTCGCAAGCATTAAAGAATTATACTATAGAAGAATATAAAATTGACGAAGAAAAAATAGTTGTAGCTCATGACGGAGCAGACATACCACATTATACAAAAAAAGCAGATTTGAAAGTTCAAGGAAGTAGATTAAAAGTTGGGTATGTAGGCCATTTATATCCAGGAAAAAGCATGGAGATTATATCGGAGCTTGTGAAATGCTGTAAGTGGGTTGATTTTCATATAATTGGAGGTTTAGAATCAGATATTGATTATTGGAAAGAAAAATTAAAGAATGAG
The DNA here is from genome assembly GCF_009649955.1 of Heliorestis convoluta. NCBI lineage: Bacteria > Bacillati > Bacillota > Clostridia > Eubacteriales > Heliobacteriaceae > Heliorestis > Heliorestis convoluta. The sequence continues at coordinate 1,151,040 of NZ_CP045875.1, forward strand.
CAAAATATAATTTTTCATGGTTACCTACCACATAAACAAACAGAAGCGTACCGCTTAGCTTGCGACGTCTTAATTGCTCCATATCAACGCCATGTTTCAGTTTATGGAAATAATAGCATAGATATAGGTAAGTGGATGTCACCTTTGAAACTCTTTGAATATATGGCAAGTAAGAAGGCTATATTAACTTCAGATCTTCCTGTTTTAAAGGAAGTATTGGAAAATGACAGAAATGCGTTACTGTGTTCACCTGATGATATAAATGAATGGATACGAAGTCTAGAAAGGTTAAATTCTGATATAAATCTAAGAAATAGATTAGGTGAAAATGCTAATAAAGATTTTATTAAGAATTATACATGGAATGCTAGAGCTAAGAAAATATTAGAGCACTAAGCGTGACTATACTGATTTATTATTAATGTTAGATAAAAATTGTTTATTGTTACGACTATAAAAATAGCAAGAATTAAGGGGTTCTTCGCTATTATATGTGGGGTTCAAATAGATGTAGAAATGAAATGGTTATCATTTGAGACTTGTAATATTAAGGCTTGAGAATATCAGGACACCAGTGACAAAGTATTAGTGCTGGGGAAACATGACTAACAAAATCTTCCTGAAAAGACACAACGACTATTAAGCAACGCTATCTTCGCGTAATAGATAAAATATACCCAAATAAAACAAAAGAACATGATGAAAATAACCGTTTTTCAAGAATGTGATCTTAAAAAAAGCAAAGGATGATAACCAAATGTTCAAAATAGCAGTAGCAGGAACAGGCTACGTCGGCTTAGTCGCCGGCGTTTGCTTCGCCGAAATAGGCCATCAAGTAACCTGCGTAGACATCGACGAAAACAAAGTCAATCTTATGAAGTCTGGAATTTCCCCCATTTACGAAACAGGCCTAGAAGAATTGATGCAAAAGAACTACGCCGCTGGAAGGCTTGACTACACCACTGATTACAGAGAAGCTTACAGAGATGCTGATGCCATCTTCATCGGCGTCGGTACACCAGAACAACCAGACGGTTCTGCCAATCTTTCCTACATAGCCACTGTAGTCAGACAAATCGCTGAAACGATTGAAAAAGACTGCCTCGTCGTTGTCAAATCAACAGTCCCCGTAGGAACAAACGACAAAGTAGAGCAGTTTATCCAAGACTTTTTAGTCAATGACGTGAAAGTAGAAGTCGCTTCCAACCCCGAATTCCTAGCCCAGGGCTCAGCTGTCAAAGACACCTTAGAAGCCGCCAGAATTATCATCGGCACAGAAAGCAAATGGGCAGAAGAACTCCTGATGAAAATCTATGAACCCTTTAACTTACCCATTGTTTCTGTCAACAGACGCTCCGCAGAAATGATTAAGTATGCTTCCAACGATTTTCTAGCTCTGAAAATATCCTATATGAACGACATTGCCAACCTTTGCGAACTCGTCGGTGCCGACATTCAAGACGTAGCCCAAGGCATGAGCTTTGACGAACGCATCGGAAGCAAATTCTTAAATGCCGGCATCGGCTATGGCGGTTCTTGTTTCCCCAAAGACACCAAAGCCTTAGAGTACCTAGCCAAACAACATGGCTATGCTTTACGAACCATCAAAGCAGCCATCGATGTAAACGATGACCAAAAAACAATGCTCTATAAAAAAGCCAGCAAAAGACTGATCACCTTCAACGGCCTCAAAGTCGCCGTCCTCGGCCTAACCTTCAAGCCTGGAACAGACGATTTAAGAGAAGCGCCATCCCTAGAAAATGTACCTCTCTTGCTAGAACAAGGCGCCGACATCTACGCCTACGATCCTGTCGGTGCTGATAACTTTGCCAAAGTATATCCAGAAGGCAAAAATGGCAGAGGAACGATAACCTATGTTGACAATGTAGAAGCAGCTTTAGACAATGCCAATGTCTGCTTCATTTTCACCGAATGGGGAGAAATTAAAGCCGTAGCGCCTGAAACCTATAAGAAGTGCATGAGAACACCTTTGGTCTTTGACGGTAGAAACATTTACGCCATCGAAGCCATGAAAGAAGCAGGCGTAGAGTATCATTCTATAGGAAGAGAAGCTGTCCAAAGAGAAAGCCAAAAGGAGTCGAAGAACCTTGACATACAAGCTTCTTGATCAGAGCAAAAGATATCTCATCACCGGAGCAGCAGGGTTCATCGGATATTTCCTATCGAAAAAACTCCTAGAACAGGGCTGCCAAGTAATCGGCCTTGACAATATGAATGATTACTATGATGTAACCCTCAAAGAAGCACGCTTAGAGCAACTCAAACCCTATAAAAACTTCACCTTCATCAAAGCCGACATTGCTGACAAAGCCATCATCACCCATCTTTTTGAAACGCACAAACCCCAAATCGTCGTAAACCTAGCCGCCCAAGCCGGTGTCCGCTATTCAATCGAAAATCCCGATACCTACATTCAAAGCAACATCATCGGCTTTTTCAACATCTTAGAAGCTTGCCGCCATCACTCCGTAGAACACCTCGTCTACGCCTCCTCCAGCTCTGTCTACGGAGCCAATAAAAAAGTGCCATTTGAAGAGACAGACTTTGTAGACAACCCCGTATCTCTCTACGCATCAACCAAAAAATCCAATGAACTCATGGCCCATACCTACAGCCACCTCTACAAAATCCCCGCCACAGGCCTTCGTTTCTTCACCGTCTACGGCCCCTTAGGCCGACCCGACATGGCCTACTTCGGCTTTACCAACAAATACTTTGCCGGAGAGCCCATTCAGATTTTCAACAACGGCGACTTTGAAAACGACCTCTACCGCGACTTTACTTATATCGATGACATCGTAATCGGCATCGAGCGCTTGATCAGCAAACCACCTACAGACTCTGTACCACATAAAGTCTATAACATCGGCAACAACAATCCAGAGAAGCTAATGGTCTTTATCGATACGCTAGAAAGATCCTTAAGCAAAGCCACAGGACGGAAGGTAGAATTCGATAAAGCTTTCGAACCCATCAAACCTGGCGATGTACCAGCCACCTACGCTTCAACCGATCTATTACATGAAGCCGTAGGATTTAAGCCGCAGACTTCTATTGAGGAAGGCCTGCAGAAGTTTGCCGATTGGTATGTGGAGTATTATAGGGTGAAGTAAAGAATTAATTAATTGTTCGGTGAAGCTAAGAATTCAGGAGTCCTCTAATAAGGGGGCTCCTCAAGATTTTAGGAAGGAACTGAAAGTAAGGAGGATAGGCATGAATATATGCGAAGCAATAAAGGATTTAATTGAAAAAAATTTTTCTAAATCCTTTGCCTGCAATCAGTTTTTTTATGAAGACGAATGTAATGACTATTCAATGTTGAAAGCATATAAAGAAGAAACGGGTATATATCATTTTTATGAAATTGAAAATAATGGAGAAGGAGGAACTAAGAAATCACTATACATTGGGGTATCATATGAAAAAAGCCATGGCTTAAAAAAAAGAGTAACACAAAACTTCACAGCAGGTAATACAGGAGGAACATTCCGAAATAACCTCGCTGCATATAAGTTTAAGAATGATCAGATTCAAGCGATTAAATATATAAAAAAACATGTGTTTTTAGAATTATTACCGACAAAATCTAATGAAGCCAAAAAACTTGAAGAAATTGCAATTGCTATTTATGAGCCGCAGTATAATTTGAAAACATATACTTAGTGTCCCTTGTGGATTGACATAGCCTAACAGCCTGCCAGGATAGTCTCTACCAACAAGGACTGTGCCCCGCTATGCGATCAATTATAAACATTCTAACGAAACAAAGGCAATCGATCACAAACCGAACAAAGCAAAGCCTTAGCAAAACCCGAGTAGAAACACAATCGAAGCTCTCAGGTTTTTGCATTCTCAAGTCAACCCCACCAACAAAACCCATGTACGGACTGGGAAAAGCCACGTGATGGGAGAGGTACTTTCATTTCCAAGGTAAGCGTAAAAAGAACCCCACCTTGAAGACAAGATGGAGTTCCGGTTAAACTTTTATTTAGTTACTCGGCAAAGTTCGGGTAGGGTTTCAGACCAGGGAAGTAGCTGATCCAGCGCCTGCACATCTTTAGTATCTACATTGGGAAGTATCTCAAAGAGATAGTTTAGATACGTAAAAGGATTCAGGCCATTTTCCTTGGCTGTTTCGACAATGCTATATACAATCGCACTAGCTTGGGCACCGCGAGGAGTATTGGAGAATAAGAAATTTTTTCTTCCTAAAACGAAGGATTTTATGGTTCGCTCACTGCGATTGTTATCTAATTCCAAGCGACCGTCTAACATAAATCCAATGAGTTTATCCCATTGATTCAAACAATAGTTAATGGCTTGACCAAGTGCGCTTTTTGGGAGTACATTGGGGCTTTGTTTATGAAGCCATGCCAAAAAAGCATCCAGCACTGGCTGGCTGCGTTTTAGTCGCTCTTCATAGCGTTCTTCATTAGTCAAATCTTTTAATTGCTGTTCAATGGCAAAGAGTTGGTTGCAATACTCTAGGCCTTCGTCGGCAACGGTCTTGCCGGAACGCTTCTTCTTATCAGGCAACACCTTAAGAGCCTCGGTGAATTTCCGCCTAGAATGAGCCCAACAGCAAGCTAGGGTAACGCCTTCAACTTTATGATAGCCCGAATAGCCATCGACAGTTAAAAAGCCCTTGAATCCCGAAAGGAACTGACGGGGATGCTCACCGGCTCTTGTTTGTTGGTAGTCATAAAGCACGATCGGAGGACCTTCGCGACCAGTGCGGTACAACCACATATATGAAGTAGTCTGCGCCTCTCGACCTGGTTCATGGAGCACTTGAAGACTCGTCTCGTCAGCGCAAAGTACTTCTTGTAGTAGCAAGTAGTGATGCATCCGAGTGTAAAGCAAGCTCAGCCATTGATGTGCTCCGTAGAGAATCCAGTTGGCCATATTTTGGCGAGACAAGTTAACGCCAAGGTGCGCAAAATGCTGTTCCTGACGATAAAGAGGCATGCCATTTACATATTTTTGCGTCATCAAATAAGCCATAGCCGATGGAGAAACCAGGCTTTTTTTAAGCACTGGCGCAGGCATGGGAGCTGTAACAATGGGCGTATGGATCTCTTCTTGCTCACAACGACGGCAAGAGTAAACATAGCGGACGTGCTTAACAACTTTGACTTGAGCAGGAATAATCTTAAGCTCTTGCCTTTCCTCAGTGCTCATCTCGTGTAATGAACCACCGCAACAGGAACAAACCTGCTCCTCTTCGGATAGACGATATTCAATCGTTTCCACAGGCAGGTTTTCTAATGTAACTTCACGGGAACGACGTTTTTTACGGCGCTCGTAAGTGATCTTTTCTATTGTAGGCTCTGCCAAAGGGGCAAGAGCTTCTGCTTCTACTTCATTGAAGAGAGAGATCTGCTGTTGCTCTGAATCAGTACGTTCGCTAGAAGAGCCAAATTGGCGATGGCGACTTAGTTTTAACTGTTCCTTAAACCAGTTCAATTCAGCCATCAACTGAGCATTTTGGCTTTCTAGTTGCTCACAGCGTTTTATCAAATCTTCAACATCAGTTGTATTCTTTACATTACTCATACATTATCAATTCGACAAATTCCACCAATATCCTTTTAAAGGGGTGAAAGATTGGAGGAAGATTTAGATGATAGTACGGGCTGTTACTTCTTGATGGGCTTGTTTTTGCTCAATGGCTAGGCCATCGAGCAACCATCGTAGCTCGCGACGACTAACCTTTACTGGAGTAGCACGACCTTCAGATGGCCATTGAAACTTTCCCCGTTCTAAACGTCTATAATATAGCCAGAAACCGTTTCTATCCCAGTGGAGAATCTTGAGTTTATCACGTTGGCGATTGCAGAAAACAAAGAGACAAGGCGAGAAAGGGTCTAGCTCAAAGACTTCTTTGACAATTACAGCTAGACCATCAATTGACTTTCGGAGGTCTGTATTGCCCAAAGCCAAATAAACCCTTTCTACAGCAGCCTCATTTAACATAGTGTCTTCAGCGTCCTAACAACTTGTGTTAAAAGAGCTGGGTCAAAGCCTGGCTTTACTTCGATGACAGCTTGTCCCACACGAATAACCAAAGGGCTTGCCAAGCTATCTCGTTCTGACGTTTCACCTACTTCTACAGACAACCATGAAGCATTGCCGGAGCTTGTTTTCTTTCCTCGGTTTTCCGAAGCCAGTACCGTAATTGATGGGTTTTGACATCGTTGGCTGCACACCACTTTGGGACGCTAAGGCCACTCTCCTTGAAGGCAGCCAATCGTTCTGCCCATTCTAATCGCAGTTCTTCTTTGGTCATCATAGAAAAATCCCCCCAGATTCATATCCTTTTGGGAGGATTATCGCACAAGTTTAATCGCGTTTCTATGTGGGCATCGATTGACGCTTACTTTCCAAGCAGATATTCTTGGTCAATAAAAACCTCGATCATCAATTATGAGATCGAGGTTTTTATATTATTTTTAAGGAACAGTGCTATATGTTATATTCTATTTTGCCCTAAGAGGATGACTTAGTCACCCTCCCCCAGTGGGGCTAACGACCACATATTACTATAATAATAATGGCCAGTATAGCTAGCGCAAAATCAAGATTTAACATGGTACACTGTTCCTCCTCCCATTTTTAGTTTTCAAAGAATCATAGATTCTTAGTAGATAGTATTACGATAGCTCTGTTACTTTTATGCCTAATTGGATCAAAAAAAGATAGGTTGAGTAGAATGAAAAATCATACCAAGACAGGCATTGATCCAACTAACAACAAGCTAAAAAGGCAAATCATTAATAATGCGACTGGGCTTCTTCAACTTACTTGCGCCCTTTTTATTTCTCTTATCTATTAGCTTCAAATCGGCTAGAAAATTGTTATCCTCTTTTTTCACTTCCTGCCATGGTTTGAGAAAGACGGAATTAGAGAAATAGGTGGGCTTACCGCAGATCTCGCAGAACCTTGCGTCGCCGGGGTTACTATGATAAACAGTATCTACGATATCCCCGTAATTATCGTATACCGGATCGCCTTCGCATTCATTCAATAACTTCGTTCCGCAAATCTTACAATAATGAGCCTGGGTTGAAAAATCATTGTTTTCGCACAGAGGACAGATAGTAACACGCATGTTTTCATCCATTGGAAAACCGTCATTATATTTCATCATAGTTGATGGCACCCCATTTCAATTAACCACCACAAAAAAGAAGTGGATATTATCAGAAAAACGCTACAATAAATTACTTAGCTTTACTTTTAAGAAAACCTGAGCGGCTTTCAGCCACTTTGCCAAATTGATTCAACTGATCCGTAGATTTATAATATTGGCCCTTACCAACATCAACAGTGCCATTCCAACTTTTCAAAAAACCTTGCTTGTAAAATGCTGTTTTAGAACCGCATTCTTTACAATAACGGGCGTTACCGTCGTTAATCGGATGACTTATAAGGTCCTTAATGAAGGGAACTGGCATCGAGCGGCCAAGACAATAATTAACAACTAAGGCACCACAAATCTTGCAATATCTAGCTTCATCAGAGAAAACTTCATTGCCACATCTAGGACATTCTACAGCCCGTCCATCTTGATCGACAGTGACACCATCGTAGTATACTCGGTCACAGCTCTTTTCGAATATAGCTGCTTCTTCGCCACATATTTTGCAGTAACCGTTAGAATCAATTTCTGCGTTGTTACAGGTAAGGCAATAATGACCATATAAGATGGAATAAGTATCGAAATAGTTATGATATTTATCTTCTATCATAGCCTTATCATCATAATAAAGATTGCGTCTAGTAACAGCAGCCTTATAGGACACTTCAAATGCTTCCATGATATCGTTTGCAGATCTTGGTTTTTTAATATCTGTGATGCGCTGTACAAGAGGAATGGGAGCAAGAAGGTTACGAGCAAAACAGTTCGCTTCATTTTCAAATTTTCTATATTTGCTAGCCGATATGTTTCTTCTGATCAAAATATCTGTATTAGCATCTTGATGGTGCCCTAAAAAAATATGGCCCAGTTCATGGGCAATTGTAAACCGTTCTAAGCCTCTGTTATTTTTCGTATCGTTGTAAAAGATTACGTATCTTTCTGTTTTTTTATCGTAAACACAAGCACCAAGCTCACTGTCAAATTGGTCGCATATTTCAACTATGCTCATATCGTTTTTCGTAGAAAAATCACTATACGAGAACAAGCGAATGGTCCTTTTCAGAGCATCTAAAATAATATCTAGGTCAATAGGCGTTTGATTAATGCTGTAATCTTTTAGTGTCTCGGCACTTTCGATTACAGCATTTTTATAATTTGCTATCATTCAGCATTTTTATCCTCCTCAAATAAATCATCAAAAGAAGCTTTTAAGATATTTAACATCTTCTGCTTTTGTTCAGGATTCATCTTTTTGGCCGCCCTTTGTATAACACGAATTTCAGGTTCATCATCAATTGATTTATTCAGTGCTAGCAAAAAATTATAATCAAGGTTCAGCCTATTGGCTAAGGCTCTTAAAGTAGCATTGTCTGGGGAGATACCGTCATCTTTTTCAATTCTAGATATAGTAGAGTGACTAATTTGTATGTCTTTGGCTAGCTCTCGCTGGCTTAGGCCTGTTGCTTGTCTTTTTTGTGCGATATAAGTTCCTAAAGTTATTGCTTCGTTTGAAAAATTATCAGACATAATAGCACCTCCTTCACAGTGCTATTGTAACACAAGTGTAACACCGATGCAACAATGACGGAAAGTGTCAGATAAAGTGTTGATTAAAAGCAACGTGTCGTGATATAGTCTTAGTGTCACATCAAATCAACATCCAAGGAAGGAGAAAAAAGCTTTGAAAGCACCGTCTAACAACATTCGATTAAACTTGTCCAACTTTTTGCAACTACAAGGCGAACTAACGGAAGTAGAAATGGCCAAGAAGTTAAAGGTTAGCCGCTCGCAACTATGGAGGATCAAAAAGAAAAACAGCGCAGTTGGTCAAGAGTTCATTGTCAAATTCAAAAAAGCATACCCGAAAGAGCCTTTTGAGGCATATTTTTTTGTTGAAAGTGTTGAATTAAATCAACATGTTGAATAAGAGTTACAAATGATTGGTGAGGTGCAGAAAGTGAATATCAAAGTAGAAGTAAGCCTGAAAGCCCCTGACTTGGTTGAGTCAATTGAGCGCTTGATTAGGGTTCTTCCTTATTCTTCGATTATAAATGAAGAAAAAGAAAAGCCCGCAGAGCAAGGGGTAACAGAACCGAAACAACAAGAGCAGCCAAAGCCATCATCTAAGAATAAGCAACAAGCAAAAGAAGTGGCAAATGTAAAAGAAGGACAAGCCCCCGAGGTCACATTGGAACAAGTCCGGTCAAAACTGGCCGCTCTGTCGCAAGAAGGGAAGCAAGCGGAAGTGAAAGCTCTCATCACAGAGTTTAACGCTAAAAAACTTAGTGATATTCCCCGAGAAAGATATGCCGAATTGCTAGAGCGGGCGGGGGGATTGTAGTGACAGAACACGCCTTATTGTCCGCATCGGGCGCTCACCGATGGCTGGCTTGTACAAAGGCACCAAGGCTTGAAGCAGCTATGGAAGAAGAATCGTCTTTTTACGCTAATGAAGGAACTTTGGCTCATAACATAGCTGAACTAAAGATTGCAAAAGAGCTAGGAATTATTTCCAAGCAGAAGTACGGGAGAAAATTGAAAGAGCTACGAGCTGACCCTCTTTTTACCGATGAAATGAACAAGGCAACCGAACTACATAAAGACTTCTGCCTTGAACGTTTCTACGAAGCTAAAGCAGTAACCCAAGACGCAGTCATCTTGCTAGAGCAACGCCTTGATTTTAGTCCATGGGTCCCCGAAGGCTTTGGTACGGCCGACACAACCATTATTGGTGATAAGAATTTAGAAATTATCGATCTGAAATATGGCAAGGGGATCGCCGTCAGTGCCTTTGAGAACACGCAAATGAAGCTTTATGCGCTGGGTGCAATCAATCAATTTGGCTTTTTATATGACATCGAAACCATCTCGATGACCATCAGTCAACCCAGGCTTGACAGCTTCTCTACTTATGAAATGTCAGTAGAAGAGCTTCTCAAGTGGGCCGATGAGGTGGTCAAGCCTAAAGCAGAACAAGCTTTTAAAGGAGAAGGAGATTTTCAAGTCGGTGATCACTGCCGCTTTTGTAAAATTAGAGCCCTTTGCAGGGCCAGAGCAGAGGAGAATCAAAAGCTTGCCTGCCTCGATTTCCAAAAGCCGCCGTTTTTGACGGATGAAGAAGTAGTAGAAGTGTTAACGTCTATCGATGAACTTTTGAGCTGGGCCAAAGATGTGCAGGAGTATGCTTTAACAATGGCCATTGATGAAAACAAACAGTGGCCAGGCTTGAAGCTTGTAGAAGGCAGAGGCACCCGTAAGTACACAGATGAAGATGAAGTAATCAAAGCTTTACAATCTGCCGGTTATGATGACGAATCAATCTACAAAAAGTCCATAAAGACCATTACAGCACTGGAAAAAGAACTGGGTAAAAAAAGATTCAACGAACTTATCGGAGCTTTGGTAACAAAAGCACCAGGTAAGATCAAATTGGTGCCCGAGGATGATCAAAGACCAGAGATCAAAGCGTCCCCACAAGCGGACTTCAATAATTAGGAGGAAAAAGAATGAACAAAATCGTCATTGGAACAAAAGAAAACCCCGTCAGATTCAGCTACGCCAACGTGCATCAACCGGTCAGCGTGAATGGAAGCGACTTGAAGTATTCGGTGAGCATCATCATTCCCAAGTCCGACAAGAAGACCATTAAAAAAGTGAATGATGCGATTCAAAAGGTTAAACAAGAGAATAAAGACAAATTCGGTGGCAAGATCCCAGCCAATCTAAAAACCCCGCTCCGCGATGGGGATGTTGATCGAGAAGGTGATGAGGCTTACGCAAACGCTTACTTCATCAACGCCAACAGCAAAATAAAACCGGGCATTGTAGATGCTGATTTGAACCCAATTCTAGATCAAAGTGAATTCTACTCCGGTTGCTTTGGACGAGTGAGCATTACGCTGTATCCCTTTAATGTAAATGGGAATCGTGGGATCGCGGCAGGGTTGCAAAACATCATGAAAACAGAAGACGGCGAGCCTTTAGGCGGCAGAAGCAGTGCTGAAAACGATTTTTCAGATGAAGATGACGACGACGTTTTAGGTTAATGGCCATGAAGACCTTGGCCATTGATATAGAAACATACAGTAGTGTAGACCTCACCCAAAGTGGGGTCTATGCCTACTGTGAAGCCCACGATTTTGAGGTTTTACTTTTCGCCTACGCTATTGATGATGCAGAAGTAGAGATAGTTGATCTTGCTTCAGGCGAGAAAATACCTGAGGAAATTCGTAAAGCTATCACCGATCCCGCTGTTATCAAAACAGCTTACAATGCCAATTTTGAACGGACCTGTTTAGCAGCTTATCTGAATCAACCGATGCCGTCAGAGCAATGGAGATGCTCGGCTGTTCATGCCTTGCTGCTAGGGCTACCAGGCAACCTCGATGGCGTGGCCCAATGCTTAAAGTTAAAAGAACAAAAGATAAAAGAAGGGAAAGCCTTAATTCGCTATTTCTCCATACCTTGTCAACCGACAAAAACAAACGAAGGCAGAACAAGAAATCTACCAAAGCACGATCAAGAAAAATGGAGATCCTTCAAAGCCTACTGTCAACAGGACGTTGAAGTGGAGCGGCAAATCCGCAAGAAGTTAGAAGCTTTTCCTATACCGAAAGAGGAACAAAAGCTCTGGGAGTTAGATCAGAAGATCAACGACAAAGGGGTCCGAATCGATAAAGAGCTAGTTGAACAGGCCATAACGGCAGACCAGGCTATTCAGAGCCAGCTTTTAGAAGAAGCGATCCGTTTGACAGGGTTAGAAAACCCGAACAGCCCGGCGCAATTAAAGGGCTGGCTACTCCAGCAAGGCATAGAAGTAGATAGCTTGTCCAAAAAGAACGTCAAAACCTTACTTGATGAAGCAGAAAACCCAACCGTTAAGAGGTTGTTAGAACTACGGCAAGCCATGGCTAAAACGTCCGTCAAAAAATATGAAGCCATGAATCGCTCTATGTGCAAAGATGAACGGATCAGAGGTTTGCTACAGTTTTACGGTGCCAACCGCACAGGGCGCTGGGCCGGTCGACTTGTCCAAATTCAAAACCTACCTAAAAACAACATTAGCGACTTGCATGTGGCCAGAGAGCTTCTCAAAGCGGGAAACCATGAAACAATGGAGCTTCTTTTTGATAAGGTGCCGGAAATACTTTCTCAGTTAATCAGAACAGCCTTTGTTCCTTCAAAGGGATGTCGTTTTATTGTTGCAGACTTTGCAGCTATCGAAGCCCGCGTCATCGCTTGGCTGGCAGGAGAGTCTTGGCGGCTCGAGGTCTTTCAAAGTCATGGAAAGATTTACGAAGCTTCAGCAGCTCAAATGTTCAATGTATCGATTGAACAAATCGACAAAGGCAGTCCACTGAGACAGAAAGGAAAAATAGCAGAATTGGCGCTCGGCTATGGCGGTTCGAAGGGGGCCTTGATGCAGATGGGGGCTTTGGAGATGGGACTTACAGAAGAGGAACTTCCCGAGCTTGTTACCGCATGGCGAGAAGCCAACCCCAATATCGTAAAGCTTTGGTGGGCTATAGAAGCAGCGGCCATTAAAGCAGTAAAAGAAAAAAACGTCATCAAGATGCAGTATGGTCTTACCTTTCATTACAGCAAGGGGATTTTATTTATCACGTTGCCTTCAGGACGCTCGCTTGCTTATGTAAGACCGAAAATCGGCAAAGATGAACGTTTTGGCAAAGAACAATTGACCTATGAAGGAACTGAGCAAGGAACCAAACAGTGGGGACGAATCGCAACCTATGGAGGAAAGCTCACGGAAAACATCATCCAAGCTATAGCAAGAGATTGCTTGGCAACATCCATGCTTCGACTAAGTGATGCAGGGTATAAGATCAACTTCCATGTCCATGATGAAGTCATTCTCGATGTTCCATACGACGTAGGCTCAAAAGTTGAAGTTGAAAAAGTGATGAGTCAACCCATTGAATGGGCACCAGGGTTACCTTTAGAAGCTGATAGCTTCGAAACGGATTATTACAAGAAAGATTAAGATCATCTCTAAACTATCTCAGTCATGGCAGGTGAACTCTATGATTGCAAACCCCCAAAAAGTAAAAAGTCTGGAACACGACGGACTCCTAACCATCGCCATCGGCCGATCAAGAAAAGATAGAAGCTGGAAAAATCGAGAGATGTCCTGGCTTGAACTGGTCAATCGATTGAGCAACACCATAAGAACGCCTGAAAAGTATGAAGAGTATAAGAAACTCTCCAAAGCAAAGCAAGATGAAGTCAAAGATGTAGGAGGTTTCGTTGGCGGCACCTTAAAAGGAGGCAGGCGAAAAAACAACAGCGTAGTATGGCGACAGTTGATAACCCTTGACGCCGATTATGTAAAAGGAGATTTATGGGCATCTGTGGAGACTATCTTTGGCCACGGATGCGCCATCTACTCCACCCATAAACATCATCCGACCAAGCCAAGACTGAGATTGGTCATTCCGCTGTTGAGGCCTGTGACTGCCGATGAATATGTACCGATTGCCAGAAGAATTGCAGCAGATTTAGGCATTGACTTTTTTGATGATACAACTTTCCAGGTCCATCGACTCATGTACTGGCCTTCCACACCAGCAGACGGCGACTTTGTTTTTAAGGTCTTGGACGAGCCTTGGGTTGATCCTGATGTTATCCTAGCTAGATACCCTGATTGGCAAGATTCATCCTTCTGGCCGGAAAGCTCAAGAACGCTCAGTGAGAGGAAGAAGCTGGCTGATAAACAAGGTGACCCCAAAGGGAAAGCCGGCATTGTCGGTGCCTTTTGCCGGACCTACTCGGTCACAGAGGTGATTGAAAAATACCTAAGCGATCGATATACACCTTGCGACGATCCGAATCGCTACACCTACTCAGCTGGTTCAACATCCGGTGGCTTGGTGATATATGAAAATGGAGATTTTGCATATTCTCATCACTCTACTGATCCCATCGGAGGAAAGCTTTGTAACGCCTTTGATTTGGCCCGTATCCATTTATTTGGCGACCTCGACGAATCAGTGAAAGAAGGCACGCCGATTAATCGCCTACCCTCTTATCAAGCAATGACAGAAGAAGCCTTAAAGGACAAGCAAGTCAAGCTTACGATGGGCAAAGAGCAGTTGAATCTGGCAGAAGAAGAATTTCAAGAAGAAGAGTTAGAATGGCTTACGGAACTAACGAGAGATCAGAAGGGGAACGTTTTATCGACTGCACCAAACGTCATCCTTATTCTCGAAAATGATCGGGCACTTAAAGAGCGGATCGCCTTGAACGATTTTGTCCATCGCGTTGTTATCAAAGACGATCTTCCTTGGCGAAGCAGAGCAAGAGGGGACTATTGGACAGACAGCGATGATGCCAGCTTGCGAAACTACCTTTACTCTCTGTATGGCATCAAAGGTGCCGGTATCATTGCCGATGCTTGGAGCGAAGTTGCTGTAAAGCATGCTTTTCATCCTATAAAAGACTATTTAAGCAGCCTTGTTTGGGATGGTCGTAAGCGAATTGAAAGAATCATGATTGATTACCTCGGTGCTGATGACAACGAATGCGTGCGCACATTTACCCGAAAAATCTTAGTTGCCGCTGTTACTAGGATCTACCGCCCCGGTGCTAAGTTTGACTATTCTGTCGTTCTTGTGGGACCCCAAGGAATCGGCAAAAGCTACATCATAAAGCGATTAGGCAAAGACTGGCACTCCGACTCTTTCATTACTGTAAAAGGCAAAGAAGCCTACGAACAGTTGCAAGGTGTTTGGATCTTAGAGATGGCCGAGCTGACAGCGACTAAAAAAGTAGATGTAGAAGCAGTTAAGCATTTTATTTCTAAGTCCGAGGATACCTTCAGAGTTGCTTATGGCAGGCACAATGAAACGTTCAAAAGGCAATGCGTCTTCTTCGGAACCACCAACGATTATGACTTCTTAAATGATCCCACTGGAAACCGACGCTTCTTACCGATTACCGTCAACGGCGGTGGTAGCAAAAATATGTGGGTTGATTTAACAGATGAAGAAGTAGACCAGATTTGGGCTGAAGCCAAGGTTTTGTATGAACAAGGTGAGTCATTGGCTCTAAGCAAAGAGATCGAAGAAAAAGCACAAATGATTCAAGCTGCCCATACACAAGAGAACCCAATTGCTGAAAGTATCAGAACCTATCTGGAAACATCCGTCCCTACAAACTGGTACGAATTAGACATTGGAACACGAAGAGCCTATCTCCATTTACGGCAAGGTGATAGTCAGCCTGAAAAAACAATGAAACTAAATAAGGTCTGCGCCCAGATGGTTTGGGAGGAGCTTTTCCAAAAAGATATCTCAACGATGACGAGATATGATGCCAAAGAAATCAACATGATCATTCTACATACACCAGGCTGGAAAAGAGTAAGTTCAGTACGCTTTGATCAAACATATGGAATGCAAAAAGGATTCCGACGTGAAAATGTATACTTGTAAACTTTGAACAAGATTGAAAGTATACATCGAAACCCTTATGCCTACTACGCTTTATACCATGTATGCTATGTATACCTTTTCTACTATAAAAAAGAAAATAGAAGGAATAGAGAGTACCATAGAAAGGCTATACCCTCTAATCGCCATATAAGTATAAGTCCACTTATAAAAGGTATACAGGGTTTACAAATCGCTGAAAGCCCTATGAACAAAGGGATTGAGATGTATACCTTCTTTGTAGGGGTGTCTCATTGATGAAGGAACTGAATATAGAAAAAAGGCTGAAAAAGAAAGTAAAGGAACATGGCGGGTTGGCTTTTAAGCTTCTTTCGCCTGGTTGCGCAGGTGTGCCTGATCGCTTGGTGCTTTTTAAGAATTCTAAGATCGCTTTTGTAGAAGTGAAAGCACCTACGAAAAGGCTACGAGCTTTGCAACAAAAGCGCAAAGAACAACTAGAACTATTGGGCTTTCCCGTTTACACCGTTGATAACTACGAGGCCATTGATGCTCTGATAAAGGAGCTGGTCCTTTGATTTATAAACCATATAACTACCAAGCCTATGCTACAAACTGGATTATCGAAAAAAAGAAATCAGCTCTTTTTCTTGAGATGGGCATGGGTAAGTCTGTTGCCACCTTAACGGCCATTCATGAACTGCTCTATGACTACTTTGATATTTCCAAAGTCTTGGTGATTGCTCCACTGCGTGTGGCCAGCACCACTTGGGAAGAAGAAGTGAAAAAGTGGGAACACCTCAAAGGCTTGAGAATTTCCAAAGTACTTGGTAGTGAAAAACAAAGAGTAGCGGCCCTTAGGAAAAAAGCTGATATCTATATCATCAACAGAGAAAATGTGACCTGGCTTGTGAAGCATTATCAACATAATTGGCCCTTTGATATGGTCGTCATTGATGAGCTTTCAAGCTTTAAGTCTTCCAAGGCTCTCCGTTTCAGAGCCTTAAAAAAAGTGCGACCTTTGATCAAGCGACTTGTTGGCTTAACTGGAACGCCGGCACCGAACGGGCTAATCGATTTATGGCCACAGATTTATTTGTTAGACGGTGGCGAGAGGTTAGGAAGAACCTTAACGAGCTATCGGGAGAAATATTTTTTACCTGATAAGCGAAACCAGATGGTCGTTTACTCTTGGAAGTTGAAAAAAGGTGCCAGCGATGAGATTTATGAAAAGCTTTCAGATATTTGTTTGAGCATGGAGGCCAAAGATTATCTCGAGCTACCAGAAAGAATCGAAAACATTATTTCAGTAGAACTACCTCAAAAAGCGAAAGAGCAGTATGAGCGACTGGAAAAAGAATTGATCTTGTCCATGAAAGATAGCGATGTGTTGGCCGGCTCAGCGGCTGTACTCGTTAACAAGTTGTTACAAATCGCCAATGGGGCTGTCTACGATGAAACAGGAAAAGCAATCGAGATTCACGATGAAAAACTAAAAGCTTTAGATGAGTTGATTGAAGCAGCGAGCGGAAAGCCCGTACTCGTCTTTTACGGTTACCAACATGATAAGGACAGGCTCTTAGAGCATTTGAAGAAAGTAAAGCCCAGAGTGCTTCAATCTGACCAAGACATCAAGAGTTGGAATCAAGGTGAAATCCCCGTTCTCTTAGCCCACCCTGCCTCAGCCGGACACGGGCTTAATCTTCAAACAGGTGGAAATATCATCATCTGGTTCGGACTTACCTGGAGCCTAGAGCTCTACCAACAAGCCAACGCCCGACTGCACCGACAAGGACAAAAGCAAACAGTCGTGATCCATCATATCCTTGCCAAAGATACCATCGACGAGCGCGTGATGAAAGCGCTAGAAAGAAAAGACACCAGTCAACGAGCCCTGATGGAAGCGGTCAAAGCGACGATTGATCAACAAAAGGAGGAGAACAGAGATGACCAACAGTCTCTACAACAGTGAAGGCTATAAAGACCCTACCGCTTTTGAAGCCTTAAACAATATAGAGCGAGAGCAAAAGAGAAAAGTTGTTTTTATCTGCAGTCCCTTCGCTGGCGACATTGAAGGCAACACTGAACGAGCCAAACGCTACGGCCGCTTTGCTGTCACCGAAAGAGTCGTCCCTATCATTCCTCATCTTATGTACCCGCAGTTTCTCTTTGATGATGATCCAGCTGAACGGCTCCTTGGCATTGAGATGGGCATGGTTCTACTTACTAAATGCCATGAGCTTTGGGTTTTCGGTGGACACATATCTTCCGGCATGGCCGTAGAAATCGAAGAAGCAAAGAGACAAAACATACCGATTCGTTACTTCACCAGTTCCTGCAAACCGAGAGGAGGTTATCGTTAAGATGGACGAGTCCAATTGCTTTGGCTACTACAAAGGCAAATGCCAAATCCTCAACGTGAGAAAATGCCAAGACCCTGAATGCGCTTTTTATAAAACGAAGAAACAATTTGAGCAAGACAGACAAAAAGCCCTTGAACGAATAAACTCTCTTGATGAATTGACTCGAGAGCGAATCATCGAACTCTACTACGACGGCCGCATGGACTTGCTAGAAGGAGAGGAGGCGAGCTAAGTGAATGCCAAAGAATACTTATCTCAAGCCCTTTGGCTCGATCAGATGATCAACAGCAAGCTAGAACAACTAGAGTACTTAAAGAGTATGACAACGAAAGTAAGCAGAAGCATCGGACAAGAAAAAGTATCCGGTGGCAAAAGCATCAACTCTACGATGGAACAAGCCATCATCAAAGTGGTCGATCTGGGAGAAGAGATCAACCGCGACATTGACCGCTTCGTCGATTTGAAACGAGAGATCCTGATTACAATCAACGAGGTTAGCGATCTGAACTACCGCCTGCTTTTAGAACTGCGCTACATCAGCGGCAAGTCCTGGGATGAGATTGCATTGACCCTAGGCTACGACCGCAGTTGGGTCTTTCGAGTCCATGGCAGAGCCTTAAAAGAAATTGAAGCGCTTTTGAAAAGAAGCGACTAAAAGCGACTGTAAGCGACTCGAAAATCTGCTAATCTATAAAGTGACCAGGCATAGAAAAAACACAAGAGTACCACATGCTGTAGCATAAGCCTAAGCTAGATCACCCCGATTCTTAGGAAACGCAGCATTCTTGAAAAACCGGCCCTTGAAGCAAAAACGCTCGAGGGCTTTTTCTATGCCTGCAAACAAGAAAAGGTGATCCATCATGCCCTGGAAACCAAAACGCATCTGCAGCTATGCAGGCTGCAACGAACTGACCCATGACCGCTATTGCGATAGCCATAAACGACAAATCGCTAAAGAGCAGAACCAGAAAAACAGCAAGCTCTACACCTACCGATGGCACAAAAAGAGCAGAGCCTTCTTGCGAGCCCATCCCCTCTGCGCCCACTGCCTGCAAGCCGGTCGAGTCACTGAAGCCACCGAAGTCGATCACATCATCCCCCACAATGGTGACCTCAAACGTTTCTGGGACCAGAACAACTGGCAGAGCTTATGCAAGAAATGTCACAGCAAAAAGACAGCTCAAGAAGACGGCGGCTTTGGCAACCCCATCAAGAACCCCCTAGGGAACAAGCGCACCAAGAACCTCTAGGCAAGAACTCCTAAAGGTACAACTCGCGCCGAGATTCCCCAGAGGAACGTACCCCTAGGGGGTTATCATCTTACCAGAAGGCCCCAACCCCAAACGCGCCTTGGTCGTCTGTTAGAATTCGCGAAAATCGTAAGGGGGGTATCTAAGGGCTTCTTGGCTCTTTAGAAAGTTTGGGGATAGGGCCAAAAACCTTAGAAAATCAAGGCCTGCAGCCTTTTAGGAAATTTCAAGACGGGAGTGCTTCTTCTTCCGATTCATAGTGAATAAAGGCACACTTTTCAGCCTTTTTACGCTTTTTTCTGCACAATTTGAGTGCTATTTGACCAAAAGTATTGACTGATCACAACCGACTTCAGTATGATTTTGCACTTTATCTGACTATGACTTTCGCTCATTCTGCGCTCAATTTACAACCTATCTGCACTCGTTATTGTTCTAAACTCTTTTCGCTCGAAGCTTCACTGCTCGAGCTTTTTTTGTTGCCTAAAAAGATTCATTCAACAGAAGCTCCCAAAGGGGTATACGCAAAAGAACTACCCTAGATGATTGACTCAAAAGAACACATAAAGGAGGCCAACCTTTGATGGACGCCATGACGATCCGCAAAGTGCCGGTCAAGAATCTAAAACCGGCCAAGTACAACCCTCGCCAAGACCTCAAGCCCGGCGACCCAGCTTACGAAAAGCTAAAGCGCTCCATCAGCGAGTTTGGCTATGTAGAGCCTATCATCTGGAACGAAAAGACAGGGCACATCGTCGGCGGCCATCAGCGCTACAAAGTTTTAGTTGCCGAAGGCTATACAGAAGTAGAATGTGTTGTCGTCAACTTATCACCGGAAAGAGAAAAAGCCCTCAACGTAGCCTTAAACAAAGTAACAGGCGACTGGGAATATGAAGCCCTGGCCGACTTACTCAAAGAGCTGGACGAACAAGACTTTGATGTAACCTTAACCGGCTTTGATGCTGCCGAGATTGACGATCTCTTCAACCAGGTACACGACAAAGAAGCGAAAGAAGATGACTATGACGTCAACAAAGCCTTAGAAGAAGGGACCTTTGTCCAAAGCGGCGATCTTTGGCTCTTAGGCCGCCACCGCTTGTTCTGCGGCGACGCCACCAAAGCAGAAGATTTGCGCCTTTTGATGGATGGCAAAAAAGCCAACTTGCTCCTAACCGATCCGCCTTACAACGTGGACTTTGAAAGCGCCAGTGGCTTGAAGATTCAAAACGACAAGCAAGATAATGAAGCCTTCTATCAATTTCTTCTCTCTGCCTTTACCAACATGGCCGAAAACATGGCCCCAGGCGCCTCGGCTTATGTCTTTCATGCCGACACAGAAGGGCTGAACTTTAGAAAAGCTTTCATAGAAGCCGGCTTTCACTTAAGCGGCGTCTGTATCTGGAAGAAAAACTCCTTGGTCCTCGGCCGCAGCCCCTATAACTGGATACACGAACCGATTCTCTTTGGTTGGAAAAAAGGCGGCAAGCACCGCTGGTACACAGGCCGCTCAGAAACAACGGTCTGGAACTACGACAAACCAAAGAAAAACAGCGATCACCCCACCATGAAGCCCGTCCCGCTCCTATGCTATCCAATCAAAAACTCCTCACAAGTCAACGCCATCGTCCTCGACCCCTTTGGCGGCAGTGGCTCTACGCTCATTGCTTGCGAACAGATTGATAGAATTTGTTTCACCCTAGAGTTAGACCCCAAGTACGCCACTGTCATTGTGAAAAGATACATCGAGCAAGTGGGCACTGATGAAGAAGTCTTTGTCCTGCGCGATGGCGTTAAGACCGCTTTTGCTGATTTACCAAAGCCGAAAGCGAAAGAAGATGCATTGCTGGCTTAGCTTTTTGCTGAGTCTTTTTAGCTATATCTCTTAACTCAAATTTTTGAAAACCCATGAAGTTGCTATCGATGAAAACCTATGGCAATATGCTACTACCTTCAGCCAATCCTGATGGACTATGTGGAAGTGGAGTGAAGCCCATGAGAGCACTTTTTGGGAGAAAGTTCAGCAACCTGAGAGAGTTGAGAGAAGCCACGGAGGGAGCCCTCGAGGTAAGACAAAAAGGACAACCCTACAAAGTTACCAAAGAAGTGGTCCTTCAAGATGAGGAATTTCGCGCTTTTGCCAGTGACTTCTTTGCCGACCAAGACTGGATCAGCCCAGAAAGCGGAGGCGTAACCCCACAAGGAGAGGTTCGCTGCATCCGCGTGATCAACGCCAAAACTGGAACAAAAGTTCTAGTGAACAGCGAAGGCTATGAATTCCCTCGCTACACAGCTCTAGAACTCACCTAAAAACATGCATCTTATCGCTAGAATTGGCTTGCTATTTCCTGTGCTTTGAGTGATATATGTACTACCAAAACACAGGAGGTCATGCCGATGAGCAGAAAAGAGCTGGTCCAAAAACTAGGTGACTACTTAGGCGTCAAACCAAAGTATCTCAGCGCCCCAACTTTTGCTTACGAGATTGTCACCGAAGAAGAAAGCTACAGGATCGACCGAGAAGGGACGATCACAAAAGCTACAGGGGAAGTGATAACCATCGAGGAGATTCTGAACCCGCCTGCGCCCGAAGTTGAGCCCGACCAAGGGGCTGAACAGCAAGAGTCGAGTCAAAGCCCCATGGAAAACCCGAACCTATTACCCTTCGACTGCATGGAAGTAAAGATTCCCTTCGCCGACCACAGCGGGACAACCCTGAGAAACTTGATCAACATGCTTTACAGCAAAGAGCACTTAATCAGAAAAGCCTTTGAAGTGAACGAGCCGCTCATGGATGCAACGTTTGCCGAAGACTTGAGCCAATACGAAATCAAGAGCTTAGAAGATTTGGAAAGAGCGCTGAAAGAACTGGGCAGAGACCGCTACCCAGCTTTAGACTTCGATTTTACAGAAAAGACCTACGCCATCAAGCTGGTCACAGACAACTTAACGCCCGAGAGAATCGCCGCTTTTCAAGACCTCATCGCCCTGGTTCACCAGCAAGCACAAAAACAAAAACGCGCCTCTTTCAAGCAAGTGCAAGAAGAGAACCCCAAATACGCTTTTAGAACCTGGCTCATTCGCATCGGCATGATCGGCAGTGACTACAAGAAAAGTCGCAAAGTGCTTACGGAAAAGCTAGCAGGAAACGGTGCCTTTAGAAAGCCAACGCCGCCAAGCAAGATTGAAGGCCTGCTCGATGGGGTCTTAGAAGAAAAAGAGCAAGCAGCAGAAGCGACAGAAGAGAAGAGCGACGAGTCAAACACCTAAATAGCGAAACCACATACCAAAAAAATAAAACCGACCTACTATCAATCCAAGGAGCTTTCCAAAAAGGAGAGTTCCTTTTTTCATGGCCAGATCTCGCCAACCATTGGAGGAGGTGAAAGTTATGGCAGGTAGAGGACGGCCCCCTAAACCGACGGCCCTCAAAGAACTAGAAGGCAACCCAGGCAAACGACCACTCAACAAAAACGAACCGAAGCCGCCGAAAAAGGCGCCCAAATGCCCGTCATGGCTCGAGCCTGAAGCCAAGAAAGAATGGCGCAGACTGGCCAAAGAACTAGAAGCCATGGGCTTATTGACCCAAATCGATCTGGCCGTTTTTGCCGGCTACTGTCAAGCCTACGCTCGCTGGAAAGAAGCAGAAGAATTTATCTCCAAACATGGCTCAATTCTCAAAACCAGCTCCGGCTACATCCAACAGATTCCCCAGGTTTCAATTGCCCAACAGAACCTAAAACAGATGCGCAACTTTTGCTCTGAATTGGGCCTCAGTCCATCGGCCAGAAGCCGCTTAAACATTGAAAACCGCGGTGGCACCATTGAAGGCGATGAGATGGCAGAACTCTTGGCTTCCATCCCTAAAGCCGACGATTTTGTTAAGTCATCAGATTAAAAAGAGGCAGAAAGGAGAGGAGGCTATGCCCTATAGCGAAGCCCATGCCAATCACGCCATCAACTTTATCCAGCAATTGCGATTGACCAAAGGCAAATGGGCAGGAAAACCTTTTATCCTTCTGCCTTGGGAGCTGGACTTGGTCAAACGCTTGTTTGGAACGCTGCGAGAAGACGGCACTCGTCAATACCGCACAGCCTATGTAGAGATCGGCAAGAAAAACGGCAAGTCCGAACTAGGAGCGGCCATTGCGCTGTATATGCTTTTAGCCGATGGCGAGTCCAATGCCGAAGTTTATGTAGCCGCCTGTGATCGCCAACAAGCCAGCATCATTTTTAACACAAGCGTCAATTTCGTCGAAGGCAACAGGACTTTATCGAGATTGACCAACATCGTTCGCTCCACCAAGCGCATCGTCTACCCCAGAACAGGCAGTTTCTTTCAAGTCTTAAGCTCTGACGTCAAATCCAAATCAGGTATCAACGCTTCTTGCGTCATCTTAGATGAAATCTGGACCTACCCCAACGAGGATCTGGCCAAGATGCTCACCACCGGCTCTGGCGATGCTCGTAGCCAACCTCTTTTTTTATACCTAACAACAGCGGGGAACAAGCTTTCCGGTTATGGTTGGGACATGCACTGCAAAGCCAAAGACATTTTAGACGGAAAAAGAGTCGACGCCACTTTCTTATCGATCATCTATGGCTTAGAAGAAGATGCCGACATAGAAGACGAAGCGAACTGGTACAAAGCCAACCCGAGTCTTGGCCACACCATTCAAATCGAGCGGGTGCGTGAACATTACCAGCAAGTCAAAGACGACCCAGCCGACTTGGCACTATTTAAGCAACTGCGCCTCAATATGTGGCTCAAGCAAGAGATCAAATGGATGCCCATGGACAAATGGGACGCTTGCAACTTTGCTGTTGATCCAGAAGCTTTGCAAGGCCGTCCCTGTTACGGCGGCTTAGACTTATCGTCGACCAGCGATATCACCGCTTTTGTCCTCGTCTTTCCACCGCTCGATGAAGAAGACAAGTATCAGGTGTTGTCCTTTTTCTGGCTGCCGGAAGAAACGCTGCCCCAACGAGCCAAACGCGATGGTGTGCCTTATCCTATCTGGAACGACCAAGGCCTTTTGAACTTAACCGAAGGCAATGTGGTTCACTACGGCTTTATCGAAAAATACATCGAAAAGCTAGGCGAAAAATACAACATCAAAGAAATCGTCTACGACCGCTGGGGCGCCACCCAAATGAGCCAGAACCTAGAAGCCATGGGCTTTACAGTCGTGCCTTTCCGCCAAGGTTTCAAAGATATGTCTCCACCGACAAAAGAACTAATGCGTCTTGTCTTAAGCAAACAAATCGCCCACGGCGGCCACCCCGTCCTACGCTGGATGGCTGATAACATCTTTGTCAAAAGCGATCCGGATGGCAATATCAAAGTAGACAAAGAAAAGTCGACCGAGAAAATCGATGGCATCGTCGCTTTGATCATGGGTTTAGCTCGAGCGACGGTACACTCATCAGAAGCAAGTGACTCGATCTATGACCAACGAGATATGATCATTTTGGAGTGATAGCAAAGCGATGTTCAACTTTCTCAAGAACCTCTTCAAAGCCCGCGACAAACCGCAAGCACCGCAAGATGCCGTCAGCACAGCGCCCAGATTCTTCATGGGCCAAAGCGTAGCCGGCAAAGTGGTCAATGAGCGCAGTTCCATGCAAACAACAGCCGTCTTTGCCTGTGTCCGCATTATTGCTGAAACGGTCGCTTCCTTGCCTCTGCACACTTACCGCTATCTCGGTGATGGCAAAGAAAAAATGGTCGACCACCCTTTATATCGCCTTCTCCATGATGAACCGAACGAAGAGATGACCTCCTTTACCCTCCGGGAAACGATCATGACCCACCTTCTTTTATGGGGCAACGCTTATTTGCAGATCATACGCAACGGTCGCGGTGATGTTTTGGCTCTCTATCCTTTACTGCCTGATAAGATGACTGTGGACCGAGATAGTAAAGGCAAGCTCTATTACAGCTACAACAAAGAAGGCCAGACTCATTACCTTCGCTCCGATGATATATTGCACATTCCAGGACTTGGCTTTGATGGAGTCATGGGTTACTCACCGATTGCCCTAGCCAAAAACGCCATTGGTTTAAGCCTTGCTGCCGAAGAATATGGCGGCAAGTTCTTTGCCAACAACGCTAGACCGAGCGGGATTTTATCGACCGCCGGGACCATCAAAGACCCCAGCAAAGTAAGAGATGCCTGGCAAGCTGCTTACGGCGGCAGTGGCAACAGCAACAAAGTGGCTGTCTTAGAAGAAGGTCTGCAATATCAACCCATCAGCATGCCCAACTCCGATGCGCAGTTTTTAGAGACCCGCAAGTTCCAGATTGAAGAGATCTGCCGCATCTTTCAGGTCCCGCCCCACATGGTCGCCGACTTAAGCAAGAGCTCTTTTAGCAACATCGAAAACCAATCGATCAGCTTTGTCGTTCACACCGTCAGACCCTGGCTCGTCCGAATCGAGCAAGCCATGAACCGCAAACTCTTCAAAGCAGAAGAAAAAGGTCAATGCTTCGTCTCCTTCAACGCTTCTGCTCTTATGCGTGGCGATTACAAATCACGCATGGACGGCTACGCCATTGGCATTCAAAACGGCTTCTTTTCCGTTAACGATGTGCGGCGCATGGAGAACTTAGACCCCATTCCTGCCGAAGAAGGTGGCGATCTCTACCTGACTAACGGAAATATGTTGCCTTTGAAAATGGCCGGGGCTTATGCGAAGAAGGCCTTGCAGGAGAGTGGGGTAGAGGGTGATTAAGATGCTTATAGGTCATCAATTAGGCAAATAATGGTTGAGCTTGTTCGCCCTATAGAGCATACTAGAAACCAAGAAGCAGGGTGAATAGGAGATGCTTGCAAATGGAAATCGCGAAAGTCATGGCTAAAGGTCAAGTAACCATACCGATGAGTGTCAGAAAGAAACTCAATCTCAAAGAAGGGGATAAAGTCGCTTTCATAGAGAAAGACGGGGTTATACTGATTGCCAACTCAACGATGATGGCACTTCTGCAAGTGCAAGATGCCTTTGAAGGTGAAGCAAAAAGGATTGGCCTTGAGTCTGAAGAAGATGTTGTAGCCTTGGTCAAAGAAGTCAGAAGAGAAATGCGTGAAGATAAGTAGGCTAAAACATCAAAAAAACTAACTTTATAAAAAAGCTTTCCCCCAAGACGTTTATCACAACGTCTTTTTTTATTGCCCAAAAAGGAGGCTACGAGATGGACAAATTCTGGCGCTGGGCAACCAACGAAGCCAGTGAAAAACCGATACGAACCCTGCACATGGAAGGCTATATTGCTGAAACCTCCTGGTTCGACGATGACATCACGCCCAAGCAATTTAAGACCGAACTATACGAAGGAGGTGATCCTTCTGATGACATCATAGTGAAGATTCACTCGCCCGGCGGTGATTGCTTTGCAGCTGCTCAAATCTACAACATGCTCAAAGAATACCCGGGACGAGTAAGCGTCCACGTCGATGGCCTCGCCGCCAGTGCCGCTTCTGTCATCGCCATGGCCGGAGACGAAGTTTGCCTTTCACCTCTATCTGTTTTGATGATCCACAATCCTGCCATGTTCATCGCTGGTGAAGTATCTGATCTTGAAGCCGGCATCAACTTGTTAAGCGAAGTCAAAGAAAGCATCATCAACGCCTATCAACTGAAAACTGGACTTTCTCGAACCAAGATTTCTCACATGATGAATGCCGAAACATGGATGAGCGCCCACAAAGCCATCGAATTAAAGTTTGCCGACCGATTGCTCTATACACAAGAACCAACCGATGAAGTCTCCGGCGCTTTTATCTTTGACAAGCTAACCGTCACCAACGCACTGATCAACAAGTTGCCTGCTACGAAACGAAAGGAGCCTCATCAAAAAAGGCAAAATCATGAAGCTCTTGATAGAGACAGCTCTGACAGAACCACGCCTGAAAGAACGACTCGTGATAGAGATGATAGAGCCGCTCCCGATAAAGAAATCCCTGATAAGACCATCCCCATCATCCCCATCCCCATCGCTCAGCTGCACAAGCGGCTGGAACTGATCAAAAACTGGAGGTAAAACAATGAGTCGAATGCAAGAACTAAGAGAAAAAAGAGCCAAAGTCTGGGATCAAGCCAAGAAGTTTTTAGACGAGCGCCGCCAAGAAAACGGCCTCATTTTTCCCGAAGACAACGCCACTTATGAAAAGATGGAGCAAGAAGTGGTTGACCTCGGCAAAGAAATCGAGCGCCTCGAGCGCCAAGAACGACTGGACCGCGAACTAGCCACCGCCACATCGCAAGCTTTATCTCATCGCCCCGAACAAAGAGGAGCAGAAAAAACAGGTCGCGCCACAGAAAACTACAAAGAAGCCTTTTGGGGCGCCATGCGCAACAAAGTAAACCCTTCGGTGCAAAATGCGCTGCAGATCGGCCAAGATTCTGAAGGCGGCTATCTCGTACCCGATGAATACGAGCGCCAGTTAATTTCCGCTTTAGAAGAAGCAAACGTACTGCGCCAGCTCTGCCATGTCATCAGCACCAGCCACGGTGATCGCAAGATTCCTGTCGTAGCCAGCCAAGGCACGGCCGCTTGGATGGATGAAGCAGGGCCTTTTACCGAAAGCGACGACACTTTCAGCCAAGTGAGCCTTTCTGCCTACAAAGTCGGTACGATGCTCAAAGTCTCGGACGAACTTTTACAGGACGCCTTTTTTGACCTAGAAAACTACATTGCCGATGAGTTTGCCCGCCGAATCGGAGCGGCCGAAGAAGAAGCCTTTCTTTTAGGCAATGGCCAGAACAAACCGACAGGACTTTTACACAATACTGGCGGCGCCCCTATTGGCGTCAAAGCCGCCAGTGCTACAGCCATCACCATGGATGAGATCATCGATCTCTACCACAGCTTGCCTGCCCCCTATCGCAAAAAAGCCACCTTCGTTCTCAATGACAGCACCATCAAAAAGATCCGCAAGCTCAAAGACGGACAAGGCCAGTACTTGTGGCAGCCATCGGTAACAGCCGGCACGCCAGACACCATCTTAAACCGCCCTGTCGTCACATCCCAGTTCATGCCCGAAGGCGGCGCCGGACAAAAAACGATCCTCTTTGGAGATTTCAGCTACTATTGGATTGCCGATCGCCAAGGCCGTACCTTTAAGCGTTTGAACGAACTCTATGCCGCCAACGGACAAGTCGGTTTCTTAGCTTGGCAGCGCTTAGACGGCAAACTGATCCTACCTGAAGCCATGGTAGCATTGCAGCAAAAGTCAGCCTAAAGGATTGAAGAAAAAAGGTGAGGCCATGGACGTAATAACCCTTCAAGAGCATCAGCAACAGATTCTTACCTTAGATGAAGTTAAGATGCACTTGAGAGTTGAGTCGGATTTAGAAGATGCCTATATAGAAAGCCTGATCGCCTCGGCCATTGACTTTTGCGAAAACTTCACCAGACGAAGCCTCATCGAGCGGCACGTCCTTTTCATCGGTCACCACTTTCCCCAAGGGTCGATTCAATTGCCCCTTTTCCCTGTGCAAGAGATTGTAAAAATCACCTATCAGGATAGAAATGATGTAACCAAAGAACTGCCGGCCAGTGACTACAACAGCGCCTTGCTTTTAGAGCCACCGCTAATTGCACCGCGAAAACCCTGGCCGACAGACCTTTCTTTTTTGCCCGGCTCTTTGCGCATTGAAGCATTGGTAGGCTATAAAAAAGTGCCTCTTAGCATCAAGCAAGCCATACTCCTTCTTTGCGGCCACTTTTATGAAAACCGAGAAGTGATGCGCGATAACTATGTTCACGGCAGTGAGATTCCCTTTTCCGTATCGGCTCTGCTTTACCCCTATAAAGTCTTGAGGTGGTAGCCTTGATCGGCCAACTAAAAGAGCGCATCACTTTCCAGAAAAAGATTCTATCCAAAACAACCAACGGCTTTGAAGTTGAATCGTGGCAAGATGTCTGCACCCTTTGGGCCGCTGTTTCGAACCTGCGAGGCCGTGAGTTTTTTGCCGCCGCTGCTGTGCAAGCCGAAAAGACGGTCAAGTTTACGATTCGCTATCAAAAAGATATCGATAGCTCCATGCGCATTCTCTTTCATGGAAAAGTCTACAACATCACCGCCCTAGACAATATCAACTACGAGAACAAGTACATGGAGATCAAAGCCCGTGAGGTGATACAAGATGACCAGGGTAGAGCTTGAAGGAGTCAATGAACTGTTACGAGAGCTAGAGAAGCTAGGCCAAAAAGGCAGCCGCATCGAAAACAGCGCATTAAGAAAAGCAGGCGATAAAG
This sequence comes from Heliorestis convoluta, assembly GCF_009649955.1. Lineage (NCBI taxonomy): Bacteria > Bacillati > Bacillota > Clostridia > Eubacteriales > Heliobacteriaceae > Heliorestis > Heliorestis convoluta. The sequence goes on from NZ_CP045875.1 coordinate 1,180,478, forward strand.
TCCAAAGTGCCATCCAAGAAGAAGCGCCTACAAGAACAGGCACCTTAAAAAGAAGCATCAGACGCTCCAATGTAAGAACAGAAGGCACAGAAAAGTATGTAAAAGTAGACCCCGGCAAAGAAGGATGGTACGGCCGCTTCGTCGAGTTTGGCACTGTAAAAATGTCGGCCAATCCTTTTATGTCCAGGGGTTATGAAAAGTCTAAAAAAGAGGCCGCTCAAACCATCGCTTCTGAAATGAGAAAAGGGCTGGGGTTATGACGATCAACCAGGAAATATTATCAGCCTTTCAAGCCTCTCTGTGCCAGTCTCATTCCAGACCTACAGCGGCAAAGCTGACACCTACATCACTTTTTTCACCTACTTAGACAAAGCAGAACAACATGCCGATGATCGAGAAGTTGCTACTGGCCATTATGTTCAAATCGATATTTGGAGCAAAGGCGACTATACAGTCTTGGTGCAAGAAGTACAGCGTCAGATGGAAGAGGCAGGCTTTCAAAAGATCAGCTTCACGGACCTCTATGAAAAAGACTTAAAAATCTACCACAAAGTGATGCGCTATGTAAAAGTAAAGGAGACATCCCTATGGCCCAAGTAGGACTGAAAGATTTACACTTTGCCCTTTTAATAGAAGATAGTCAGGGCAACCTCACTTATGAAGCGCCGGAACCTTTAATTGGCGCCATCAATGCTACCATCAACCCGACCGTCAACAGCCAAGAGCTTTATGCAGACGATCAACTCTGGGAGTCAGTCTCTGCTTTAGGAAAAATTGACGTAGAAATTGAAACAGCCGATCTGCCCTTACAAGCTCGCGCCAAAATAGGCGGCCACAACATTGAAAATGGCGTCTTAATCGAAAAAGCGAGCGACATAGCGCCTTATCTGGCCCTTGGTTTTAAGAGTCTAAAGTCCAACGGCGCCTACCGCTATCTCTGGCTCTTAAAAGGAACAGCCGAACCCATGGCTGAGGACTACTCCACCAAAGCCGATAGTATCGACCATAAAACACCGAAGTTAAAGCTCACTTTCATGCCTCGCGCCCATGATGGACAGTGGAAACATACAGCCGATGAAGACAACGACGATTTTACCGGCGCAGACACTTGGTTTGATAAAGTGCCAGGCGATATGTCAGAAGAGGGCAGTGGCTACTAAGAGCGTTTTTGTAGAGGCACTTTATTGATTTTTAAGAGTCCTTTAATGCTCCTGAAGAGTTACTTAAGCGTTTTTTAAGTGGCTTTCCCAAGAATTCTTTCTAAGGGTCTTTGTTATGAATCTTTTATAAGAATAGAGAGGTGGACTCATCTGTGAAGATAGAATTAAAAATCGACGGCAAGAACCGAACCTTTATAGCCGACTTTATCAGCGCCCGCATGGTCCGGCGAACGATAGAGCTGTCCAAAAGCCTCAACTTTGAAGAGATCACAGCCGATGAGTTAGACATTTTGATCGACTATCTCGTTCAGCTTTTTGGCAACCAATTTACCATCGACGATGTTTACGACGGCCTGCCTTCAAAAGAACTGATTCCTACTTTGATGGGATGCATCCAAGAAGTAGTCGGTGAAATGGGGACAGTGACCCAAGGTGATCCAAAAAAGATCTAAAAGGGGCGCCCATGGACCCCCAGGATTTTATGGATCAATTTTATCTATCTCTCTTAGAGCAAGGCTGGACATTACCTGAAATCGACCAAATGGACATTTTCTACTATCTCCAACTCTTAAAACGCAAGATGGAAAAGCCCCAAAGCTATATCGATGAAATTCTCTAGCACCTTCCAAAAGGTGTATTTTTTATGCCTCAAGGAGGTGGTGAGATGTCCGACATCGGTAGCTTAACGGTACGGATTGGCTTAGACTCCATGGGCTTTCAAAACGGCATCAGCCTTCTAAACCGAGAAATGCGCAGAGTACAAGCCGAGTTTAAGCTGGCCAGTGCTCAGATGGGGAACCACGGTAGTGCGCTCGATAGACTGCGCCTACAATCACAGTCTTTGACGAAGCAAAAAGAAATCCAAAAACAAAGAGTATCTGTTTTAGAACAAGCCCATAGAAAAGCCGTTGAAACAAAAGGCAAAGACGCCAAAGCGACAGCGGAGTTAGAGATCAAGCTAAACAACGCCAAAGCGAAACTCGTGCAGTTAGAGCAAGACGTAGCAAAAGTCAATCGAGAAATCGAGATTCAATCGTCGCAGTGGCACAAACTCGGCAAAAGCTTAGAGCCCGTAGGTAAGTCCATGGAAGATGTCGGCAAGAAGATGGAAAGTGTGGGGCAAGGCCTGACCACCAAAGTTACCTTACCCCTTGCCGGCATTGGCGCTGCCGCGATCAAGATCGGCTCAGACTTTCAAGCTGAGATGAGCAAAGTGCAGGCTATCTCCGGGGCCACCGGTGAAGATCTGGAAAAGCTGAGCAACAAAGCAAAAGAGATGGGCTCTAGCACTAAGTTTAGCGCCAGTCAATCGGCAGAAGCCTTAAACTACATGGCCATGGCCGGTTGGGACACCAACCAAATGCTAGAAGGCCTCGATGGCGTCATGATGCTCGCCGCCGCCAGTGGAGAAAGCTTAGCTTCTGTATCTGACATATTAACCGATGCCCTCACCGCCTTTGGCATGCAAGCGAGCGAAGCCGGCGAATTTGCTGACTTGCTAGCCAGTGCTTCCAGTAACGCCAACACCAACGTAGGCATGCTGGGTGAGTCTTTCAAATACGTCGCCCCGATTTTTGGTTCTTTAGGCTACTCTGCTGAAGACGCAGCCTTGGCTTTGGGGCTCATGGCCAATGCGGGGATTAAAGGCAGTCAATCGGGTACATCTTTGCGCGGTGCCATCACTCGTTTGGGGAAACCAACAGCCGCTGCCGGAGCGCTACTTCGAGAGCTTGGTGTGTCTATGACCGATGCCCATGGCGAGTTGCTTCCTTTTAAAGGAGTAATGGATCAGCTCCGATCCTCTTTTGGCAACCTCTCTCAAGAACAGCAAGCTCAATACGCGGCCACCATTTTTGGTCAAGAAGCGATGAGCGGTATGCTCGCGATCATCAATGCTACCGAAGAGGACTATCAAAAACTGACCGACGCTACAAGAAACTACAATGGCGCTGCTGCCGAAATGGCAGAGATTATGCAAGACAACTTGCAAGGACAATTGACCATTCTCAAGTCTCAACTAGAAGGGGTGGCCATTGAGATTTTTGAAATCTTACTGCCTCATCTGATGCGACTCGTTTCGCTGTTGCAAAAAGTGGTAGCCTGGTTTGCCAACTTAAGCCCAGCTACCCAAGAGATCATCGTCAAAATAGCTCTTCTAGTGGCTGCTTTAGGACCAGCTTTGATTATCGGCGGCAAGATCGTCGCTTCAGCCGGCGCCGTTATCAGCGCTTTTAGTAAAATTTCTATTGCCTTAGCGGGAAAAACAACGGCCATCGCAGGCGCTTCTGCCGCTGCCAGCGCTCTAATAGCCATCAAAGGTTTCTTAGCCGCCGCTTTTACAGCTTTAACAGGACCTATCGGAATTGCTATCGCTGCTTTTATAGCTATCACCGCCGTTGGCATCACCCTTTGGAAGAACTGGGATACCATCCAAGAAAAAGCCGCTGCTCTCGGTGAAGCCATTGCTTTGCGCTGGGAGATGATGCGCGACTTTACGGCACAAACATTTGGCCATATCAATAGTACCATAGCTTCAACCTGGGAGAGCGTCAGTACGAGAACGACAGAGCTGTGGAATGGGCTGCAAAACAGCACTACAACCGCTTGGAGCCAGATCCAAGGAACGATTGAAGCCAACGGTGGCGGGATTCGAGGCGTCTTACTAACCTATACCCAAGCTTACCAAAGCCTCTGGAGAGAAGCCCTCTCTATGATGGATCGTCTAACAAGCGGAACATTCTCTGCCATTGCCAATCATGTAAGCCATGCTTTTACGCGCATTAGAAGTTCCATTCACGATGGCATCGATAGCATTCGCCAGTGGAACGCCACAACAGTACGCGAGAAAGTGTTCAGCGTTACGGAACGAGTCCGACAAGTCTTCACCGGCGGAGCCCAATCAGGCGCAGTAGCTCGCAACTATAGCGGTACGAGCTTTTTCCAAGGCGGCTGGACCATGGTGGGAGAGCTGGGGCCAGAACTGGTGCAACTGCCACGAGGATCGAAAATCTACTATGACCAGCAAACGAAGCAAATGCTTGATCAAGGTTCATCTCACTCCGGTGGTTCTGGCTTCAACATAACAATTGAGCAGTTTATCAACAACTCAAGCCAAGACATTGAGCGACTGGCTTATGAACTGGAGTTTTATCGCCAGAGAATTGCGCTAGGAAGGGGGCGGAGGTAATGTTGAGTTTTACTTTTGACGGCAAAGAAAGTTATAAAGACTTTGGACTAGTCATTGTCAAAAGACCGACTTTGCCATCGCCAAAAAGAAGAGTGCACTTCATGGACATTCCAGGGCGCCACTCTGCTGTGCGCTACGATGAAAAGACCTACGAAGACATCACCGTCCTGGTCGAATGCGCTTTGCTAGCTAGAAAGAATCTTGTCAACCGCCTCGACGCCATCAAAGGCTGGCTCTTTGCAGCCGGCGAAAGCGATCTTATCTTTTCTTTTCAAGATGATAAAAAATATCGAGCCCAAGTAGTCAATGCCATCGACTTCACACAAGTCTATCGATACGCTTCTACCTTTCCCATACTTTTTCATTGCCGCCCTTTCAAATACGCACTTGTAAACAATATGATTACAATTACAGCAAGTGGTCAAGATGTTTACAATCCCGGTACCGTAGAGAGCGAGCCGGTGCTGACCATTTTTGGCCAAGGCAATGTGACAGTGACCATCAACGGGGAGAGAATCGAGCTTTTTGATGTGAATGGCAAAATCATTGTCAACGCAGAACTCAAAGATTGCTATGACGATGCGCTTCAAAACCGCAACAACCAGATGGCCGGCAATTTTCCGATTCTGAAGCGAGGCGACAACCACATTACTTGGACAGGCAACGTTCAAAAAATAGAGCTTCTCCCGAACTGGCGGTGGCTCTAATGATCCTTGTCTATGACAAAAAGGAAAGCAACTTTTCTAGAAACGGCTTAGCTGTGTTACAAGAATGCGAAAGCTGCACCATCATGGAAAAGCTAAATGGCCTCTATGAATTGAATCTTGCCTATCCTCTGCACTTGAAAAAAGCGGCTTACTTACAACCCTTTAATATCATCAAAGCAGAAGGCCAGCTTTTTCGCCTGTACCACGTAGAAAAAGACAGCCGCAGAAATCTTCTTTATGCCAAAGGGCGCCATATCTTTTACGATCTGGCCCATTTTTTTATTGAAGACAAAAGAGCCGTTGATAAAACTTGTCTAGAAGTAATGAACATGGTGTTGCAAGAGACGGGTCTTTCTGGTTTGTATCAAATTGATAGTGATATTAGTGACAAGCAGACGCAGTATGTAATCCAAAAAAATGGGGCAGAAGCATTTTTCCTCATCGTTAACCGCTGGCGTGGCGAGCTTTATCGAGATAACTTTTCCATCACCATCAAAAAGCCTCAGCCTAATAACAAGGGCGTGACAGTGCAGTACGGTAAAAACGTTCTCGGCATCACAGAAAAAATTAGCGCTGATGAAGTGGTCACCGCTCTTTACCCTGTCGGAGCTAGGGGCTTAACTTTGCCTGAAAAATATGTCACCGCTGCGTTAATTGGCAACACCACTCTAAGTGGCGGCACTGCTTCAAGTGAAACCAACACGCCTAGTGGCGGTACTATGCCAAGTGACAGCACCACATCAAATGACACAACTATGTCAAGCGGCAGTACTACAACAGGTCAAACCGCTATCACAAATGACACCACTACGCCAAGTTACAGCACTACGTCAATGAACCCTGACGACTATCCTAGCTTCCCACTGATCAAGAAAGTAGAATTTCTCGACGCAGAAGATGAGGAAACCTTGAGGCAAGAAGCGCTAGACTATCTAGCCAAGCACAGCACCTTTAGCGTCAACTATCAAATCGATTTCATTCAACTTGCCCAAACAGCAGAATATGAAAATTACCAATCGCTCTTACAAGTCAAAGTAGGAGACACCGTTACAGTCAAGCACAAGCTTTTAGGCTTAGATTTTACGATCAAAGTGATCGCCCTAGAGAAAGATTTGCTGAGCGCCCAAAACAGCAAAGTGGAGCTGGGCGAGCCTCTTTATACCTTGGATCAATACATCGAAGAGTTCAAAGAAAATGTGCACCACTCTTTTGAGAAGGTCGATTATTCTTTTGAGAGGGTGGATCATTCTTTTGAAGCAGTGAATCATTCTGTAGGGGGCATCCAAGAACAGATTGAGCAACTAGGCAAATCTTCTACCATCGTCAAAAGCTTGACCATGGATAGCCACTTTTTTTACGTGACCTATGCAGTAGAAAAAGGCGATGTTCGTCAATTTAGTGCCAAGTACAGCTACAGCACTGACGGCAGTGGACAGATTACCAGCATCACCTTGGATGAGATTTTTACAGAGTTTTTGCTAAAAGAAGTATCCACTCTGCTCGTCGAGACTGAGACTTTTGAAGTCACTTATGTGGATGGCACTATGGCGACTTACAATTATTCAACCGATAGCACCGGTCGCATTACAGGGATTGAAAAAGTGGAGGGGGAGACGCCATGACCTACCGCAGCAACTTTAACAACCCCTTGGTTCTTTGGACTGCTTTTGGCGGTCGAGGCACGCTTCTTCCTCCCAAGCCTATCTTGCAATGGCAAAAGAAATACTACAATGACTTTGGTTATAGTCGCCATCAAAGTGAAAATAGAATTTCCGTACACAACAATGGCCAAGCCCAGATTTGTGTTTACCACGCCCGAACGCCCTATATGTCTTATTTTAATCATGGGACGAAACGATGGACTGTGGTCAGCGTGCCCTGGTGGAGTCATGGCGTACCGGAAATTCTCTGGGCTGGTGATGGCGTCTTTCTAGCCAAGATTACCGGCTTTGGCAATATCATCGCTTCTTTTAACGGCATTACTTGGCACAATGGTGGCTACTGCCTCAATGCGCAAAATGAGATGCTCACAGGCGCTTACGATATGAACCGAAATAGCGGTGTGGTAGGCTGGTGGTTCGTGCGCTCGCCTCTTTATTACAGTTTTGACTCCCTAACAGAAAGAACGGAGTGGACTTTGGTCGGTGCCGATGGCTTTTCTGTTCCCGTCTTTAACTCTCTTACAGCCCACAAAGGCCTCTTTGTTGGCGTTGTGGACAATCGGCGTAAGATTGCAGCGGCCAGTACGGCAAGTCCTGGTACATGGAATACCACGATTGATCAAGATGAACAGAGCAGCAACTACGCTTTTGTCCGCTCTGTTCATAAGAAGCTTTTTGTGCGACGCTATCGATCAGTTAGTTTTACCAGCCATCAGATTCATCTTTGCGTGCTCAATGATAGCGCCACGGAAGTGACGGAAACGAACCTATCTTTTGTTGGTTCCTTAGATGACAATCGGGCGCCCAATCCGGAAAACATCATCTGGATGGAGCAGTGGGGAAGATACCTGCTCTTTACCGAGAGCAGAATCTACCTATCCGCCGATGGCCTTGAATGGGAAAGCTGGGAGCAAACAGGCTTTACCACCGCTTCTGATCATGCTTTTCGAGGCGCTATCTATGTGCCTGGTGACGGTTTTTATATCACTGTAAATGGTGGATATGTTTATTTTGCTTCCTATTAATATAGAGGAGATTATGCAGCAAGCTCACTTTAACAGAAAAGGATCATTAGACAGATAAAAGCTACAAAAATAGGGACTTGTTGAAATCGCTAGCTATAGTATGCAAACCGATACCTAATGCCCAATACCCAACATCCAATGCCTATACGGACTTTACAGGTGCCTGATGACAAGACTGTCAGAGGCATCTTTTTATATAGAAGAAATAGAAGAACTTAAAAGAAGCTAAAAGAAACAAGAACAGATTACCAGGAGTGAAAGAGAAGGAGGTGCTTTACCTTGGTAAATGGAGAATTTTTAGGATACGTGAAGATGGCTTTTGCGGCTGTCGGCGCTTTCCTCGGCTGGTTTCTAGGCAGTTATGATGGCTTTTTGTACGCCTTGATTATGTTCATCGTGCTAGATTACATCACCGGCCTTATGGTTGCTTACGTTACCAAAGAGATTTCCAGTCATATTGGCTCTAAAGGTATCTTCAAAAAGGTCGTTATCTTTATCCTCGTTGGTGTTGCTCAGATTATTGATAGCCAGATTATCGGTGAGGGCTCTGTGATTCGCACAGCCGTCATCTTTTTTTATCTCTCCAATGAAGGGATTAGCATCATAGAAAACGCTGGCAAACTGGGACTGCCTATACCGGCCAAGCTCAGAGATTCAATGGATCAACTCAAGGACAAAGAGGAGGAAAGAGATGAACCTAGGCCTGAAAATCGGAACGATACTTAACAGCAAATATATGACCAATAACGATTGCTTCCGAGCCGGTCGAAAAATCAGCCCCAAAGGCATTATGATTCACTCCACAGCTACGCCTGGTGTAAGGGCCGCCGCTTGGTTTAACCTCTGGAACAAATCCTATCAAGCCGGCGAAACAAACCGCCAAGTTTGTGTCCATGCTTTTGTAGACGACCAAGAAATCTGGCAGTACCTCCCCTGGGACCACCGAGGCTGGCATGCCGGTGGGGAAGCCAATAACAGCCACATTGGAATTGAGATTTGTGAACCTGGGGGCTTTCAATATGCTGGCAGTACCATGGTCGGTTATGATGTGGCCAAGCAAGAAGCCTACTTTAGAAAGGCTTGGCAAAATGCAGTGGACCTGACAGCATGGCTTTGTCGGAAGTTTAACCTGACAGAACGAGATGTCATTGGCCATGCTGAAGGGCACAGAATAGGCATTGCCAGCAATCATGCCGATCCGCTCCATTGGTTTGCCCAACATAAAGAGTCCATGGACAGTTTTCGCGCTGCAGTAAAAAAAGCGTTAGATGAGGAGCAAGCAGAAAGACCGCTCGGCATAACAGTCGGCACTGTCGTAGCCATAAAGCCTGGTACAAGGCACTATTACCCCGGCGGCCCTGCCATTCCCGATTGGGTGATCCAGGGAAGCTACCATAAAGTAACGCAGACCCTTTCTCGCGGAAAGCCTGTTGTCCGAGGTGGCAAAGAATGCGTTCTCTTAGGCAAAAAAGTAAACAAAAAGACAGAAGCAGAATCAGCCGGCATCATGACGTGGATTGATAAAGGCGCCCTGATCATCATCGTGCCTACGGCTAAGGAGACCGAAGAACGAGAACCGCTGGCAACGAAGGCTGTGCCGGAAGAAGATAAAACGTACTACCGCGTGCAGGTTGGTGCTTTTACGAAACGAGAAAATGCTGAGGCGCTATTGAAGCAGTTGGAAGCGGCGGGGTTTGAGGGGTATATTCGGAGCTGATGTTTTGACATTGGCTCCTTTTTTCTTCTATATAAATAGCGGTTTTATCCAATCATGGTCTTGCTATTTGAACGCTTCTGAGTGATATATGTAACAAGCTGAAAACCTTTTATAGATGCCCCATACTCATTTTTATTTGACAGCTGATTGAATGGAACAAAGCTTATGACTTGATAATTCGGCTAAAACAGATGAAAGGAGGAAAGGACGATGAACAATACACTATTTAGCCAAACTGGTAGCAATGGCCTCGACCTTGATTTTTTAATAAACACTCAAACGTCGATTTTAGGTCCAAACCATGCAATCCATAAGGCTACAGTACTTGCAGAACAACCAAAAAGATTGAGAGTAGCTTGTTATTGCCGGGTCAGCACTACCTTAGATTCGCAAGAAGGTTCTCTTGAAAACCAGACGCTTCATTATACAAGCTATATCAGAGCCAACCCAGATTGGCATTTTGTAGGTGTGTACTCCGACACGAAATCAGGAACAAAAGTGGAACAGAGAAAAGGTTTCAAGAAGATGATTAGACATGCTCTTGAAGGCAAGATAGACATGATAATTTGCAAATCTATTTCAAGGTTTGCAAGGAATGTTCTAGATGCCCTGAACATTGTCAGAAAGCTAAAAGAAAAAGGCGTCCAAGTTGTGTTTGAAAGAGAGAACATCAAAACAGGCAACATGCAAAGTGAGTTTATCTTAACAATGCTCGCAGCAACGGCCCAGGAAGAAAGCAGAAGTATTTCAGAAAACGTGACCTGGTCTTATGAGAAACGCTTCCAGCAAGGAGAGCCGGTCTTTACAAGAATGCTTGGATACAAAAAAGATAAAGACAACAACTGGATTGTAATAGATGAAGAAGCGAAAATCGTCAGAGAAGCCTTTGAGCAATGCCTTCAAGGAAGAAACCCTGCACAGATAGCCAAAAGCTTTATACGAAAAGGATATCAGAAAGTTAATGACAGAACAGACTGGTCAGCCCTTGCCGTTAGAGATATATTGAAGAATGAGCGATACACAGGAGATGTGCTATGTCGCAAATACTATGTGCAAAATCATCTGGGCAAGCGAATCGCGAACGATGGAAGCAAGACGCAGTATTTAATCTATGATCATCACGAAGCTATCATCGAAAAAGAGATTTATGAAAAAGTACAAGAAAAGTTAATGGAAAAGACAAAGAAGAAACCAAGTGGTAAGAGAAAGCGCTACTCTTTTTCAGGCAGGAGTATCTGCGGCTACTGTGGCGGGAAGTTGCAGCGCTTCATCTGCAGAGGCATTGTTACCTGGCGATGCGGAACTCACACTAAAAGCAAAAACCTATGCGCCATGACAGGTATCAGAGAAGAGATGATTGTAAAGGCCATGATCAGAGGCTTTATGGAGCGATATCAAAGCAGAGATTATCAGAAAAAACAGGACCTTGCTACAAAGCTGATTGAAGAACTTCAAGGTGTAAATTCTGCAACAGACTCTGCCTACAACCAAATCCGATTAGAGCTGGAGCGGATTTTGTATAAAGAAAACCTGGTGGTTTTGAACCCGGAAGTCCAAGATAAAGATGGGCAATTAAAAGCTCTAAATGAGAAACGGACAAAAATTGAAGAGCAAATGGCTGCCAAAGAAGCTTGGTGGATCTTATTAGAAGAAGACTCTGAGTATCGACAAAGGGCCATAGAAACCTTAGAGAACTTACGAGCTGTAAAGGTATCTCTAAAAGAGTTGAAAGAACATCTAAATAACAATGATTTTTTAAGAGCATGGGTGGTACGTGTGAAAGCACTATCGCCCATTTCTTTTTCCCTAAATTGGTTTGATGGAGAAGAGACTTTGGTTGAATTTAATGAAGGAGTTGAAGGGAGATGACGACACAGGGGAAAAACTCGGCAAGAGTTAAGGTTATTCCTGCCAAAGTAAGGGCAATCAGACAAGATGAAACTTCTCAACAGCAGAAAAAGAGAATTGCTGTATACGTCAGAGTTTCTACCGAATCGGACATGCAAGCGAGCAGTTATAAGTTACAAGTAGCGCACTATACAGATTATGTACAAAAGAACCCCGCTTGGACTTTGGTTAAAGTTTACGCCGATGAAGGAATTTCCGGTACATCTACCAAAAACAGAAGTCAATTTTTGCAGATGATCCAGGACTGTAAAGACGGCTTGATTGACTATGTAATAACGAAATCTATAAGTAGATTCGCACGAAACACTCTGGATTGTTTGCATTTTATTAGAACACTTAAAAATTTATCGCCACCTGTGGGGGTTTACTTTGAAAAAGAAAATTTAGATACCTTAGATAGCAAAAGCGAACTCTTTTTAACCATACTTTCTTCCATGGCCCAAGAAGAATCGAGGTCTGTGTCAGAAAATACCAAATGGGCGGTACAGAAAAGATTTCAACAAGGGAAAGCCCATTGCCCAACCACCTACTTCTTAGGATACGATACGGATGAACAAGGGAACATCGTTATCAATGAAGAGCAAGCGGCTGTAGTCAGAAGAATTTTTCGAGAGTACTTAGAAGGCAAAGGCGCAACGATAATCGCAAAAGGGCTGATGCAAGACGGCATTCTTACCGCCAGAGGCAATGCAACGTGGACGGGAAACGCCATTCTAAAAATCTTAAAACAGGAGAAGTACTATGGTGCCGTACTCTGCCAGAAGTCAGTCACCATAGACTTCCTGAACCACAAGCGCGTCCCCAACCGAGATATCTTGCCACAATACTACATTAAGGACCACCACCCGGCCATTATATCGGAAGAAGAATTCCAGGCTGTTCAACAGGAGATAAAACGCCGATACAACATGCGCAAAGATCCCGATGGCAAGTATCGAATGAACTACAGTGGAAAAGCCCCTTTTTCCAATAAACTTTTCTGCGGCCATTGCGGCAGGCCTGTGGTCAGACGCAGACTAACATCCCAAACAAATGGCGAGAAGTATCTTTTCTCAGCCTGGCAATGTCGAGTACCGGTAGGGAGAGACCCAGACTTTAAAGGCTGCAATGGAAGGTACGTTTGGGAGATAGATTTAGAAGATTGTTTCACAGAGCTTCTACGTGAAATGCGCAACAACAGGGATGAAGTTATGGCAGAGGCAGAGCAGGCCATAGCAGATAAAAGGTTATCGGAAAAGGAACAAGCAAGATTTGAGGAGCTTGAAAAACAACTTGAAGCGGTAACAAATAGAATTAGCGATCTAGCCTCGAGAGAAATGGGCAGTGCAGACGCCCTTTACGATGCCACCTTACGGCACCTGATTTTCGAGCAAGAAATCCTCAAACAAGAATATGATGCACTCAAAGATAAAAAAGAGGGAAGCTTATACTTCCAGAAACACTTGGAGGTACTTTTAGAATACCTTGACCAGCTACCGAAACGATTTAGCGATGAAATCTTCATCAAAACGGTAGAGCGAGGCATTCTCGATAGAGACAAAAAAGTCACCTTTGAATTCAAATGCGGCATTGCCCGCAAAAAACCAGTAGGCAGATAACCAATAAAAATCTCCTTTCAAACTAGAGAAAGACTTGCATTTTCTCTAGAAATGAGCGACTAATGACATGCCTCAAAGCTGTCGCTCAAGTAGAAAGGAGATTTTTTTATTGGACCAAAACGAAAAGAGAATGTGGATTCAAACCCTTTGGGAGCCCATCCATGAAATCAAGCAAAGCGCACTGGAAAGCGAAAGACAGGGCATCAAAGTGGCCGCTTATTGCCGAGTGAGCAGCAAAGACGAGTCCATCACATCGTTAAAGAACCAGATCGATCATTACACCCTTTTTATAAAAAACAAAGCAAACTGGAAGTTTGTCGGCATCTATTTTGACGCCGGTGCCAGCGCCGCCAACTACAAAAATAGAAGGGGCTTTCAAAGACTCTTGCGGCATTGTGAAGAAGGGAAAATTGACTTTATACTGACCAAAAATGTATCGAGGTTTTCGAGAAACACAGAAGAGCTTTTAAGAATTGTGAAAGAACTTAAAGAGCGGAACATTGGCATCTTCTTCGAAAGGGAAAACATCGACACATCCATCGAATACAATAAATTTCTTCTTAGCACTTATTCTGCTTTGGCCCAAAAAGAGATCGAGAGCATGTCTGAGCTAACGAGGTGGGGCTTTGAAAAACAGTTCATGAAAGGAAAACCCAAGTACTCACGCATGCTCGGTTACGATGTCGTTAAAAGCAATGAAGAATCGCACCTTCAAATCAATGAGAAAGAAGCAGAGGCTGTTAGAAGCATCTTCAATATGTTTATAAAAGGACTTTCACTATCCGAAATTGCACGCCAGTTGATCCAAGAAGGCGTTAAAACGTCCGCCGACAAGGATTTATGGAGAGGAAGCACTGTTAAAAACATACTGACCAATGTGACCTATACAGGAAACAAGCTCACGCGTGTAAGAACTAAAGATATCTTTACCAACAAAACAAGCCGAGGAGCAAGAGACCAAATTCTCATTGAAAACTGCCACCGGCCTATTATCAGCCCAGAAGTTTTCGACTTGGCCCAGAAGCGACTGGAAGAAATAAAACCGAAAGAGATAGCGGCGAAGCCAAAAAAGAAAAAAGCTTTGTCAGGAAGGATGAAGTGCGGTCATTGCGGTTATAGGCTCTCAAACTATCCCACAAGAGGCGTGAACTATTGGAAATGCGACCCCAGCGATTCAGGTGTATGCCACTTCAAATCGCTAAAAGAAGAGGCCTTACGCAAGATGATGCTAAAGGCCATGGAAGAAAAATATGATTTTCAACAGCCTGGCCTACTCCAAAGACTGGGCAAGGAGCTAGAGCGGGTTAACCAAGATGATCACTTTGAATTTCTCAGGCTTAAATATATTACAGAAATAGAGCTCGCCAAACAGGAGCAGATATTGCTAGATCATCATCAAGACATCGACCAAATGGAACAAGCCTACTTTGCCTTTGAAGAAAAAGCGGCAAAATTAGAAGACGATCGAAAGTATCGTAACGTAACGATTGAATGGTTGCAAAAAACCAGCAGCGTCGATGAATGGCTGGAAAAGGTTACGATTGAACATTTGCGATCTTGGATCATTGAAATGACAATCTACTCTACCGATGATTATCGAGTCTATTGGATTGATGATCAGCAAACCATGATCGGCGACTGCACGCTCTATGGCAAGGCGGAGCTAAGACCGAAGCTGGTAAAAGAACAGGAAAAAATGATTTCCAAGGAAAGCATAACCCTTCCCAAGGAGGCTCCAGTAGATATGGATACTAATAGAGAGGTTATTAAGATCGAACCGAGCCAAAGCGCTCTTACCAAGCAAGCGATTCAGTCAGCGAAAAATGTAGAGCTTATGAATCCCTTTCAAGCACTAGGCAAGCCCAGACTACGCACGGCCGCCTATTGCAGGGTATCAACAGATCAGCTAGATCAGAAGACAAGCTTAAAAACCCAGGTCGCCTATTACACCTATCTGATTCTAAAAGATCCAACCTACGAATTTACCGGCATTTTTGCAGACGAAGGGATCTCCGGGAAGTCACTTAAAAACAGAACAGAATTGTTGAAGCTGTTAGAAGAATGCAAAGCCGGAAACATCGATTTGATTCTTACCAAATCCATTTCAAGATTTAGCAGAAATACGCTGGATTGTTTAGAAATGGTCAGAATGCTACGCTCTTTACAGCAACCTGTGTATGTGTACTTTGAAAAAGAGAACATCCATACCAAAGACGCTACCAGTGAAATGATGATCTCGATTTTTGGCAGCATCGCGCAAGAAGAAAGCATTGGTTTAGGCGAGTCAATTGCCTGGGGAAAAAGAAAGTATGCAGCGCGAGGAATTGTAAAAACGGGAACCGTCTGTTATGGCTACAAGTTTGACAAGAACAAAAGGTGGGTCATTGACGAGGAAGAGGCCAAGATCGTGAGGAGGATTTTTCAAGATACTTTGGCCGGAAAAAGTTATAACCAGATTGTCAAAGAATTGACCGAAGAAGGCATCAAAAGCCCCAAAGGGAAAGCGAAATGGTACACATCGAGAATCAAAGCGATATTAGAAAACGAAGCCTATCGAGGCAATTATGTTTACCAACGGACCTTTACAGCTGATAGCATAGAAGCAAAAATTGTCCCTAACAATGGAGAGTATCCTCAGTACTTTATTGAAGACCACCATGAAGCGATTGTTTCCAGTAGCGATTGGGAAAAGGTTCAATCCATACTGGAAGAGCGCTCAGCGAAATTCAAAAATAGAAATCGAAAGAAATACCCTAAAGAAAACCTTAAAAATCCCGCTTTTGTGAATGCCTTTACCTGTGGTGACTGCGGGAGCTTGATCGGCCATAGACGGTATGTTGAAAAGACTTACGAAATGCACGGTTGGGTATGCAACTTGGCCGATAAGCTTTATGTAGCCAACCGGTGCAAGTCAGGAAGATTTCAGCAAAAGCTTATAGAACTTAACTTCATGAAAACGCTGCTTTCTATCAAGAGGGACAAGGCATTTAAGAAGGCAATGGATGAGCTGATAAAAAAGACCGATTTGAATCAAGAGGAACTGCGTTTAGAGGAAGCGCTTCAAGATAGAATCGAGCTTTTCAACCAGCAGCTTTACGAGGCCGTGAATGAAGAACTCAATAAAGAGGGACAAGACTCTCGAAAAGTAGATGAACTAACAGAGGAACTCGTAAAGCTACATAATGAGCTAAAGAGCTATTCAGAGCGAAAACGGCAAGCACAACAATACAAGCAAGAGCTCAATTGGCTTTGGAAACAGCTACGAAAGATAGACGACAAAGCCATTGAAAGCCTCGATGTACTTCGGAAAGACCGAGAAGTTCCTTTTCGCAAGGACATCTTCACCAGGATTGTGGAGAGTGGAAAAATCTTCAGCGATGGCAAGATTATCTATAAGCTCAAGCTGGGTCTTGAGTGGTCGATTGATTTTAAGAATGAAGATTTCAAGAAACTCATCTCAAAGCAAAAAGCAGCCGAGCGCAGGGCGAAGAAAGAAGCCTTTTTAGAAGGGCCAGAAGTTAAAGCACTTTTAGAGTTTTGCCAAGAGCCAAAGCCTTTTTCAGAGCTCTTTAAGTTTATGAATAGGATGCTACCTATATCAGAAGCTCATTTTAGAGTAACGGTGTTGAACGTGCTCTTAGAGCAAGGCAGGGTGAAGAGGAAGTTCCCGGAAAAGCGTAGCCGCAGGATGATGATTTATTATTCTGTAGAAGGGGTTGGGGATGAGGGAAGGGTTAATTTTTAGCACGAGAACTCCCTCAGATTTCCCTTGATATAAGTCTGCTCTAGAGCAATACTCTTACTACCAAAATGAATGGATTGGGGAGGGGGAAAATGGTGATGGCCAGCAAGAAGGAAAGGAAACAATTGACACCAAGCCTCTCTCTCAAATCTGTTCAGAGCCCTGTGCCGATGTAAAGTCAGCACAGGGTTTTTCTTTTCATTTAAATAGGATGGGAGTGTTTCAGATGAGTACTGTAAGAGTGAAAACATTCATCGATGTGATCGAATTGGCCCCACTTAAAAGCGGCCAGGGCGTAACTGATCACATTGTAGCAAGCATGGGGGCATACCGAGAGGAACTGCGCACTTTAAAAGAAGAGGCGAGAACAGCTTTTCAGCTTCGGCAAATACCGGGACTTGAAGTTAAGGAGAACATGGTTTTGGTCTGCGACACCGGCAGATACAAGATCACCAGGGTGAAAAGAAAGGATGATATGTACTTAGAGGCCTTGGTTGAAAGGGATTGAGTACTTGGTTCTTTTGGCTACTATTCGTTCCGTTACTTCTACCGAACAATCTCGAGGAAATGATTTGAAAAATTTTGCAAATGATTATAAGGGCCGTACAATGGGGATTCAGGAATTGATCAGAAACGCCACAAGCCGCCACCCTGTTTTGGGATGACGGCTTGTTTATGCGAAAGTAACTTTAGCTACGGTTCCTGGTACGGGACGCTTATTTTGAGATCCGGATGTTCTACGTAATGGTAGTCATCGGGATTCCGTGTAAGCAAAGGAAGCTTATAATGGATAGCTGTTGCAGCAATATAACAATCCTCGATATGATGCTCCCGATATTCATAAGATTGTCGGGATAGCATTCCTGCTACTTGAGCGACATCGGCTGTTGTTGAGAGAATACCAACAAATCGTGGAAGCTTATCGATTATCCTGGCTTCTTCTTCTATGGATAAATGGGGGTATTGAAGTAGTTCCTTCAATGTGTGGCATGAAGTAAAAAGAGGCTGGTCATCTAAAATGAGAGATTCAATCAGCTCTTTAGCAGACTCCTGACAAAAACGTTGTTTTTCGTTTTTTGGGCGGGACCTACGAAAGTGCCGAATCCAATCAATTAAAATGTTTGTATCTAAAAGATAGCCGTTCATGAGTTATCTGCTTTCATCTTTGTCAAAGAAAGAGGTGTCTTTGTCGCCCCACATACCAAGCAAACTGTAGGCAGCTCGTAAGCGGCGCTGAATTCTTCTCTCCTTTGGGTCTTTAGTTAAAGCTTCACGAAACTGTTTCCCACGCAGAGACTTTTTGCGGATTATGTTTCTGTTTTTGGTCTCTCTGATGACAGTTTTCATTTCTCTTTCTCCTCCTTTTCTTTCAACCCCTCAAAAATCGCATTCCAAGGTAGCACGCAGTTTGAAACCTTCTTAACTTAAATTATACGTTACAGAGAGTAGCAACGCAATTCAAGGATAAAAAACAAGAAAAAACACTTGGTCACAAGTCAGACTACCGAAGCGAACCGGGGACCTGGGCCTCCATGGGTACCACCCTGCATTGGTGAAATAAAAATTAAAAGAGGACTAGACGCATCTAGTCCCCTTAAGTGCAAGCCGAAGCTTACACCGCAATTCATATATTACACCCCAGTACTGCATGTAGAGACAGTAAGTTTCCCTTGGTTTAAGACCATTTGAACTCGACCACTTATTAGCCGCATGTCGAGTAGCGACAAGTATTTGATTCATATCTTCTGACTAGACCTTATAGCAACTCTGGGGAAATGTCAAGGCTAGATTTATTTTGAAATCACCAGATAAACGAAGAATACGATCATCGCCCATAAAGGCACGCTGATTAGCGTACCAACAATCAAGCCTTTGAAAAAGTTGAAGCCTTCCAATTCAATATCCCCCTCTATGCTCTTACGTTTAGTTTGGCAAAAAACATGCTTTCCTAAACCAAACAAAGAGAGGGGTTGGTATGGTGAGGTGAAAAAACCAAATCGTTGTTCCTCTAACGAAGCTCATCACCTTAACCGGTGGTGGGCTTTTTTTGATCTATAAAGCATACTCATGCAAAACCATATTCCGGGCAAAAAAGGGTCAGAGCATCACTATATCTAGTGACCCGGAATTTAGCCTGATACTAGATATAGTTATTTTATCCTTGGATCATCAAGGGGTGCCTCAAATTCATAAGAGAGCTTAAGGCGTTGGGGATAGGCATTTACTTCGAAAAAGAGAACATCGACACCTTAGACACAAAAAGCGAACTGTTCCTTACCATCCTCTCCTCCATGGCACAGGAAGAGTCCAGAAGCATAAGTCTCAACACAAAATGGTCGATCATGAAGAGATTCCAACGAGGCAACGCCCATATCCCAACAACCTACTTTCTAGGCTACGACACTGATGAAAATGGCAACCTTGTCATCAACGAAGAAGAAGCGGCCGTCATCCGAAGAATCTACTCCGAATGCCTCGCTGGAAAAGGAGCAGCCTTGATCGCCAAAGGCTTAATGAAAGACGGTATTTTAACAGCCAGAGGCAATAAAAAATGGACACCCGATGCGGTCTATAAGATCTTGACGAATGAAAAATTTACAGGCTCGGCCTTAACTAACAAAACAATAACCATTGATTACTTATCCCACAAACGAATCCGGAATGATGGCAGAGAACAACAATATTTCATTAAAGAGCATCACCCCGCCATCATTTCAGAAGAAGATTGGAATGCCGTCCAGCAAGAGCTAAAACGAAGAAACGACATGCTCAGAAACCCCGATGGAAAATACGCACAAAACTATTCCAACAGATCATGCTTTTCCAACATACTCTACTGCGCCGAGTGCGGCCACCCCATCGTGCGAAGGCGAATGAGCTCACAGAAAAATGGAGAGAAGTACCTTTTCACCGCCTGGCACTGCCGAACGAAAACGCACCCCCAAAAATACAAAGAGGACTGCAAAGCAAGGTACGTCTGGGAATCTGCTCTGGAAAGTGAGTTCATGACTTTGCTAAGAGACTTAAAAGCAGGAAAGGCTGAATTGCTCCAAGATGCTCAGCAAGTCATTGATGAACACGACCTCAGCCCAACAGAAAAAGAGCGCCAATTAAATCTTGCAACACAGATTAAGCAAATCAATGAGCAGATACAAAAGCTCACAGAACAAAGCAACTCTTCTCTTGCCAACATTTATGAAGCTTCAATCAACCACTTATACTACGAGCAAGAGCTACTACAAGCCGAGTACGATGAACTCGATGAGAGGCGACAAACAAGCAAAGATATGGAGCGTCACTTGGAAACATTACTTTCCTATTTAGACAGCCTCGATGAACGAGAAAGCTTTGATGAACAAGAAAGCTTAGAACAAGAACAAGAAGAACCGGCCTTCCAAGAAGAAATCTTCCGACAGGTCGTGCAAAAAGGCATCATTAACAAAGACCTGAAAGTGACCCTAGAATTCAAATGTGGCATTACCCGAAGCTTTATAGCTAACCGGAAAAAATAAAATAAAGAACCCCCTTGAACTTCTAGCAAGATTGAGTGATAGATAACGTACCTCCCCAGTACCAACAGGTGAGGGAAGAACGCCAAACTTGATTAGAAGAGGAGGGGGTTTTTCTTTGTCCGAGGACATTCTAAAAAACCATGAGTGGAAGGAAGTTCTCTGGAAACCCTTAGCCCAGGAAAAAGCAAGCCTACTAGGATCAGAGCAAAAGATCATCCGAGTTGCCGCTTACGCCAGAACGAGCAAAAAAATCAGCGTGCAATTGCAGTCCTTAGAAATTCAAATTGACTACTTCACAAGGTTTGTTCAAAAGAAGCCACAGTTTAAGCTCGTTTCAATTTATTACGATGAAGGTGTTTCTGGCACCAAAATGGACAACCGCTTAGGCCTGACCCGCTTGTTGCGCCATTGTCGAGAAGGAAAAATTGATTACATTGTCACCAAAAGCATATCCAGATTTTCACGGAACGTAAAAGAGCTTATGGAAGTGGTGAAAGAATTACAAAAGCTCAATGTGGGTTTGTATTTCCAAAAAGAAAACCTCGACACTTCAAAAGAGTACAACGAATTTTTACTGGCCACCTATGCGGCCCTTGCTCAAAACGAAGTAGAAACCTTAGGCCAAAACGTCAGCTGGGGCTATGAGCAAAGAACCTTACGAGGCGTGCCTAAGTTTGAGCGGATTCTCGGGTACCATGTTTTCCACTATCAAAAAAAGCCCCACATCACCGTTGACGAAGAAGAAGCAAAGTACGTTAAAAAAGTCTATCAATTATATCTAGAAGGAAAAAACTACAATGAAATCGCCCAATATTTGATGTTGCAAAAAGTGATCAGCTCAAGAGGAAGCGCTGTTTGGGACGGAACAACGGTCAAAAAAAATTCTAACCAATGTGACCTATACGGGAAATCGACTTGCCACATTTAAGTCCAATGATCTTCTAACCAAAGGCAAAGCAACAGAGAGACAGAGCTATTACATTGAGAACAACCATCAAGCCATTATTGACCGGTCCACCTTTGAAGAAGTGCAAAAGCGTATCCAAGCGACAGAGTACAAAAAGAATATGAAAAAAGCAGAGTTTCGCTCCTTATCCAGTCGCATCCTCTGCGGGCTATGCGGATGTAATTATCAGTTCTTAAGGGACTATGCCACCCCTTGTTGGCGCTGTAGAAAAAGTAAATATGGCATGGAAATATGCTCTTCTTACAGGCTCTATGAATCAGAATTGCTTGAGCTGATGAAAGAAGCCTTTAAGAAGCGCTTTGATAACCAGTCATTGAAGGATATCTTCTACCCAATGAAACGACATCATGAACAAGATCAGTACGAACAGCGCCGATTGCTCTACTTCAGCCGGCTCCGATTGATCAGAGAGATGGAAAAAAAGGCGCTAGAAAGTGAATTGCCTGTAATCCAGGACAAAAAGAAAGAGCTAGAAGAGGAGCTTTTTACTTTTGAAAGGCACCTCAAAAAGATAGAAAAGGACAGGTCTTATCGGGAAGAATCCATCGCTTGGATGAAAAGCATTTCTTCTCTCGATGACTTTTTTGAAGAAGCTACCATCGATCGCTTACGAGCATGGATCGTTAGCATGACGATTTATTCAAAAGATTTGTTTCTCGTTCAATGGTATGACCAGCAAGAAACACAGGTAGGAGAAGGCGATACACCTGAACCGCCTAAGACCTGGAGGAATCTAAACCACACTAATGAGCAACGAAAGAAGGAGGAAGGTGTGATAGTCCAGGGGAAAGAGGTTAGCCAGAATGAAGTGTTAGCCCAGAGCGAAGCACTTGTGCAGGGTGTTTTGATTGACCAGGGCGATGGGCGTATTCAGAGTGATGTGATACCCAAAGATGATACACTCATCCAAGGCGATACTTTTAGCCAGAGCGATGCACCTGTGCAGGATAATGTGATTGTCAAAGATGATGAGCTCACCCAGAGTAATGTGATAGCCCCAGATGATGCATTCATCCAGAGTGATGTAATAACCCAAGGTGATACTCTTGCTCAGAATAATACTTCTATCCATGACAATGCACCTGCTCCAACCCATAGAGCAAAGATTAGCACACCAGCAAAGGGTTATCTAACGCGCCAAATAAAAAAAGAAAACATCATCAAAGTGGAGCAGGCTGTTCAAAGAAAGCAGCTAGAAAAGCCAAAACTAAGAACGGCCAGCTACTGCAGGGTATCAACGGAAAAAGACCCCCAGCAGATCAGTCTAGAATCGCAAGTTGCCTACTACACTTATCTGATCTTGAAAAACCCTGATATGATCTTTGCCGGGATCTTTGCCGACAAAGGGCTGTCGGGAACACAAACCAAAAACAGAACAGAGTTTAATCGGCTTATGCAAAAATGCAAAGAAGGAAAAGTCGATCTCATACTGACCAAATCCATATCAAGGTTTTCTAGAAATACGGTCGACGCCCTTTCTTGGGTAAGAATGCTAAAGTCACTGGATCCACCCGTACATATCCACTTTGAGCGAGAGAACATCAACACAGCCGATGAAGACAGTGAATTGATGCTAACAATTCTAACCAGTATGGCCCAAGAAGAAGCGATCAGCTTAGGAATCAGTAGCCAGTGGGCAAAACAAAAGTTAGCCGAACAAGGCATTATCAATGTGGGCCGAGCCCCTTATGGATACGACCTTGATGAAGAGAAAAACTGGGTCATCAACCCTGAACAAGCAGCCGTGGTTAGAAGAATCTTTCAATCTTACTTAAGCGGCAAGGGCACCAGAACAATTGCCCGAGAATTAAGCGAAGAGAAGATCGAATCAGCCAGCGGAAATAACTACTGGCATCAAAATGCTGTCCATCGGATCTTACAGTCCATCATCTACAGAGGCTGTTACTTATACCAAAAGACCTACTCACAAGATGCAATTACACAAAAAAGATTGGTTAACAAAGGGGAGCTTCCCCAGTATTACATCGAGGACCATCATCCAGCCATTATCACACCGGAGGTTTGGGACGCCGTTCAAGAACTGAGAGAATCCAAAAAAATAAATATAAAGATCATGCCAGAAGAAAGAAGGGAGCCACAAAACTTTCATAAAATATTTAGGTGCGGTCAATGCGGAGGAATCCTGAGCCATCATTTGCGGTACAACTACCAAGATCCGAAGAAAGGTGCAAAGCACTACTGGAGATGCATTGTCAGTAGAGGGAAAAACTACTCTGCCAAGTGCAATGCTCAGAGCTTTCGGCAAGAGTATCTAGTGCATAACTTTATGACCGCATTGCTGGAGATGAAATCAAATGAACGATTTCAGATAGAGGCAGAAGCTGTAGCAACCAAGACAGACTTAACAAGTGAAGAACTTGCTGAAGTGAAAGCAATAGAAGCAAAGATGGAGCAACTCAACCAAGAACTTTATGAAGCCGTAGACGAGGAGTTAAACAAAGCAGGCCAAGACACCAAAAAGGTCGAAGCGTTAACAGACCAGATCGTAAAATGCAAAGAGCAGCTAGATGAGTATGAAGAGCGAAAAGAAAAGGCTGAAAAGTATCGAGATGAACTAAAGTGGCTCATGAAAGAATTAGAAGGCTTGGAGGAGTTTGATCCGCTCAAGCACCGGGTAGCCTTTCGAGCAGATATCTTCGAGCGCCTTGTAGAAAGTGGAGTCGTTCATCCCGACGGCAGGATTGTCTATACACTAAGCACAGGAGTTGAGTGGGAGTGCTATCTTGAAGAGAAGCGATCCTATAAGTTGAAGGTGAAACAGCAGAGGATGGAAAGGGTTCTTAAGAAAAAGTGAATCAATAGAGAAAGCCCACTAAGTTAGCTGTGTAGGATTTAGATAGCTACTTGGTGGGCTTTTTATTTCGTTATTATCGAGTTGTTGGAGAATCTCGGAACCTTGATAGTAGAGTGCTTTTGCGTGACATAAACAAGACTGAGTTAAAGCTCTTGTAAAAAAAATGTTTACCTTTCTTTTGTCTTAATTCCGTCATAATTAAGACTGAATTAACGTAGAATAAAAGTAACTTAAAGGGAAGGGAGGATAGCATTATATGAATGTGTACGAATCACGGGCTGTACTTCGTTATCCAGTAGAAAAAGCCGATATTCGTAAAGACGAAAAGACTTTGCATGAAGCCGCGAAACACTTTAATGAAAAAGCGGTAAATCGCAAAATTATGGCCATATCGGCAATTTGTGAGACACAAATTGATTTTCTTATTGCTTTTTATGGTGATAAGAACAAGAGTCCTACGGGCTATGATCTTGTAGAATTTACCAAGTTCTTGCAAGCGGGAGGCTTTTCCAAGTTTTCAAGACACGACGGCAAACTTTTTGCTATTCTACCGAATCTGACCAGAAAAGCCACACTCCAGGAATTGAAAGAAGCATTGAAAAAGAACAATGACCCTATTGCAGAAAGCCTTTACCACGATGGTTATGAAGAAGCTATCACAATCCAAGACAAATCGGCAGTTACAGATGCGACGATACTTGCTACTGTTCAATTTCTATTAGCTGCTTCCTTATACGATCCTCGCAAAGAAGAAGATGCTCAACAAATTCGCGAAATAGCCAAAAAGTGGATCATGGGTTAAGAGATTGGTGAGAAATGATTAACTGAGGGAGTGATTTATGTGCCTGCTAGCCAATATAACGCGTTAAAAGGTCATCCAAACTTGCTGAATGGGTTGCGTAACGAAGTCTTTGATGTAGTGCAGCAGTACGGGTCAATGTCGAAACCGTTGACAGCGCATGAGATTGTCGGCCGAATTCACCAACCCATCTCTGTGCAAGCAATAGCTATGGTCTTGCAAACCGTTAACAAACATCGAAACACAGCTTCAGTTGCTTCAGCAGTAGCCGCACAGCTTTCGAGAGAAAACTTGCTAGTTCAAGCGGTGAAAAAGTGTCCGGTTACAAGCAAATCAATGCCTGCTTGGTATGTTGAAACAACATAAGCTTAGATAAGACGGGGCATTTCTAGTACATCACCCAGCGAAATGGTGATGTGCTTTTTTTTGCTCTTTAAAGGTTCAGTGACCTACGGGCCCGGTTTTTTTAGTTCCTAGCACGAGAACCCCTCGGATTTCTCTTGATATAGGCCTGCTCTAGAGCGATACTCTTACTACCAAAACGAATGGGTTCGGGAGGGGAGAATGATGATGGCCGGCAAGAAGGAAAGAAAACAACTGTCACCAAGTCTCTCTCTCAAGAATCTGTTCAGCCCTGTGCCGATCTGCACAGGTTTTTCTTTTGCCTAAAAAGAAGGGAGTGTCCAAGATGGGTATTGGAAGAGTGAAAACATTCATCGATGTGATTGAATTGGCTCCACTCAAAAGCGGCCAGGGAGTGGCCGATCACATTGTAGCAAGCATGGGAGCGTATCGAGTGGAACTGCATGCTTCAACAGAAGAGGGGAGAACAGCTTTTCAGATCCGGGAAATACCGGGACTTGAAGTTAAGGAGAACATGATTTTGGTCTGCGACACCGGCAGATACAGGATCACCGAGATTAAGCGAAAGGAAGATATGTATCTAGAGGCTTTGGTTCAAAAGGATTGTAAATCGGTATGAATATGTATTGATATGAATAACTTGTTTTGAATGAAAAAGTAATAAATGGAGGGTTTCAATGACATTAAGCGATGTCAGAAGGAAGTCAGGAAAAACCGTTAATGATGTAGCGAACGAAACGAAAATAAGCATTGAACGATTGATTGCCTTTGAGGAAGGAAGAAGAAAGCCGACAGACAAAGAAGCTACTCTTCTCGCAAAGTGTTTCAATGTAAAAATATCGCTAATAAGAGAGGTTATTGAAAAAGATGAAAAGAGTCTAAAACTTCTAATGAATAGTGTGGTGATGCACGGTAACGTTCCATCAGCTGATAACTACGGAAGAGAGACAATGGACGCGTTTGTGTTATTAATAAATGATTTATGGCCGATGATTGACAAAAGTGTCACTTTCTATATCGGGCGGTCAGATGAAATATCTGTGGAAATGAGAATAAAAGAATGGAAGCAACAGTTAAGAAATATTTTAACTGAAGGAAATAGAGATCATTGCTTGACAAGAAAGTCTTTTCCATTCACAACATATGGTTTTGATAATCCATCAACTTGTTGGGTAGAATTGTATGACTGTGACGAAACAGTTGATGGCATTCATACGGTAGTCTTAGATGGTATGAATGGAACAAGTGTTACTCAAGGGGCAGAAACTTTTATTAGAGACTTGATAGAGATAATTCTTAAATCAAAAGGTTGGGCATCAGGAAGCATGTTGAAGAACGATGAAAAAAGTGAAAAGTATCTTTTTGATACGACTGATATGAACGTTAGATTTTTACAGAGGATATATATAGATAAAGAAGAAAAATTTCAAGAAATCAAAATTAAAGAAGGTGAAGCTTTATTTCTGCCAAGTGAATTAAAGCTAAAACCATTTATAGATGATGAGGTATACCGTACTTACCGCATAATGAAGAGAGCAAGAGATTTGCCAGAGCCATCATTTAGAGGCCAAGACGATTATAGATGCAAAGGAGATAGATGTGGTAACTGTCCAATGTCTACAGGTATACCACCAGATGAACAAAATGGATGCTCATATTGTCGCGGTATAGCAAAAGCATGGTTGGTAAGGGAATGGCTCTTGGAAAAGTTTTCAGACGAGGAAATAAGAAGTATAAGAACATATGATCA
Organism: Heliorestis convoluta; assembly: GCF_009649955.1. Lineage (NCBI taxonomy): Bacteria > Bacillati > Bacillota > Clostridia > Eubacteriales > Heliobacteriaceae > Heliorestis > Heliorestis convoluta. Next base: position 1,207,389 of record NZ_CP045875.1, read on the forward strand.
ATTGTTTAAGAAACATAATCAAATAGCTGATGAATTGAAAGATTCATTTTGCGGCGGAAATGAAAAAAATGCAAAATTAACTTACTACCATTCTTACATTTTCGGTAACTATGGCGGAAGTGATAACCTTGTCGTTTCTGAATCAGGATATACAAATGGAAGACACAGGACCAAAATTGCACAGGCTCTGGATTTAGTTGTTCCTGTTCATTGGGAAACTAAGGAGAAAATGAATGGCGAGTTAATAGAATGATTATGTTGATATAAAGTGCTCTTGTTATCAACGGTGTTAAATAGATGTACGTAAATAATCAATGAGTGCAGTCGCACAACTGAGAAACAAGTCAACAAGAAATAGCACCCCACCGAGTCGGTTCTAAGCATATCGAGCCTACTTGGTGGGGCATTTTTCACACCTATCATGTGAAAAAAAGAGCTATACAAATGATGCACTTATGTCAAAGCAACTCGGTAAAGAAAAAAAATAAGCAGTGTCCACAGAGGAATGCTTATGAATGTTCCAACGATAAGCCCTTTAAAAAAGTTAAGGCCCTCATCTGTTTCTAGCAAGGTTAGTACCCCTTTTTATTCTTATTCTTAACGAATAAGGGGCCTTCTTAAACCAAGATTGAGGGACGCTTCTAGCTCATCACCTAGCCGCGGTGGCGGGCTTTTTATCTACGAAGTATATTGATAAAAACAATCGTTTAACGAAGAGAACGCTAGACTGCCACTACATCTAGTAATCCCAAGCTTAATCCGATACTATATCTAGATTTTTTATCTAACTCGGATCATGGGGTACTCGCTGGGGCATCATGAAGCGTTTTCAACGAGGCATAGCCCACGTTCCAACAACATACTTCCTAAGCTACGACACTGATGAAAAGGGCAACATTGTCATCAACGAAAAAGAAGCTGCCGTAGTCAGAAGAATATTTTCAGAATACCTCGCTGGAAAAGGAGCATCCCTGATAGCCAAAGGTTTAATGCGAGACTACATCTTAACAGCCAGAGGCAATAAAAAATGGACAGCCGATGCGGTGCAGAAGATACTCAAAAACGAAAAGCATTGTGGAAATACGGTTACCTCGAAGACAATAACCGTCGATTACTTATCCCACAAAAGAATTCGAAATGATGGCAGGGAGCAACAATATTTCATCAAAAATCATCACCCAGCCATTATTTCAGAAGAAGAATGGGAGGCGGTTCAGCAGGAGTTGAAGCGAAGAAATAAAATGCTTCGCGATCCTGATGGGAAATACGCTCAAAACTATTCGAACCGGTCCTACTTTTCTAATAAGCTTTACTGCGGTGAGTGCGGCCACCCAGTTGTCAGGAGAAGGCTTAGCTCACAGAAAAATGGAGAGAAATATTATTTCACAGCCTGGCAATGCCGCACGAGGATACACCCGAAAATTTACGTTGCTGATTGCAAAGCAAGATACATCAGGGAAAGCGCACTTGAAGAAGCATTTATGAAAGCGCTTCATGACTTAAAAGAAGAGAAGGATCAAGTCACTAGCGAAGTCAACGAAATCATAGCCGAATACGACCTAAGCGATATGGAAAAGGCACGACTCATCATCGTAGAGGAACAGCTAGACACAATTAATAACCGCATCCATGAATTGACCGAAAATCGAAACTCCACGATTGCAGATGTGTATGAAGCAAACATCCGGCATTTATATTACGAACAAGAAGCATTACAAGCTGAACTAGAAGATCTACATGAAAAGCAAGAGGAAAGCAAGCACCTGAAAAGCAATTAGAAGAGCTATTGAGTCTACTAGATGAGCTTGAAAATGATCGAAGCTTTAGAGCCGATATCTTTCAACAAACAGCCAATAGCGGAATTCTCAGCAAAGACCGAGAAGTTGTATTTGAATTTAAGTGTGGCATCAGCAGAAAGGTTAAAGCAAAGTAAGGCTTAGAAAACAAGTACCCTGAAGCAAATGAATGCCCTGGTCAAACGAATACCCCCTTTCTTCAAAAACCACTTGCAAAGCAGTTGGTTATGAGTGATAGATAGGACACTCAAAAATGAAGAAGGGGGTATTTACTTTGAAAAAAACCCGAGTCGCCTGTTACTGCCGAGTGAGCTCCAAGGAAGAAGAACTACTAAACTCCTTAGAAAACCAAGTGCAGTACTACACAAGGTACATCGAAGAACAGCTGGACTGGAGAATGGCCGGCCTTTATATCGATAAAGGCATATCAGGCAAAGGCAAGAAAAAAAGAACGGGCTTTTTACGCATGTTACGGCACTGTGCTGAAGGGCGCATTGACTTAATCATCACCAAAAGCGTTTCAAGATTTGCGAGAAATACGCAAGACTTTTTAGAGGTAGTCAACGACCTCAAAGAAAAAGGCATAGACATCTATTTTGAGAAAGAGGACATCCATACTCTATCAGCGGACAGTTCTTTTTTGCTATCCACACTGGCAGCGGTGGCCCAGGAAGAACTAAGGAGCATGTCCGAAAATAAAATATGGTCCAAAGAAAAGAGAGCTACCCAAGGAAAGTGGAAAAAACCACCGAGTTAGCCTCTATGGTTTAGATGGCTACTTGGTGGTTTCTTGCATGTCTTAATAATGTAACAAGGATTGCGGTTAAATACCTTTTTAAGCGGAAAAACTATTAAGAAAAGTTACAAAAACGTAACATAATCCTTGAGTTTTTCATATCAAGAAGATATACTTTACTTAAAGGGGAGTGGAGAGATGAACTCGGTTTTAGGAGCAAGAATAAGATCTTTGCGTGAATCCAAGGGACTCACACAAGAGCAAGTTGCTGAAAGAATGAACTGTACAAGACAAAAGTATGCCAGGATTGAGAAAGGCTTGGTAGACATCTCTTATGCCAGTATTATAACGATTGCTCAGATCTTAGAAGTTTCTCCAGATCAGATAACTTCAGCAGTAAATAATGAGGCTCAAAAAGAACCGATGTTTAGAGATAATGGCGCTTCTGAGAAAGGTGATAAATTTCAATTTCTCGATGAAATGATTGATACTTTCTATGCCCATCGAAAGCTATATAAGAGTGTAAGGCAGGTAGATGGCGATGAATAAAAATCGACAACTTGCAATTGAAAAAATAGCTGATACTGTTAGAGCTGAATGCAAAGTAACAGGATATGGCTTTCAAAATATCTTTGAAGCAGCTGAAAAATCAGGGTATCAGGTTATTAGATACCCTATTGGCAAAGATGAATTTTTGGGTTTTGCTATGATCAAAGAGGGTGAGCGAATTGTTTTTTCAAACTCATCATTGATACTGTCAAGAGAAATTTTTTCTATTGCTCATGAGCTGGGACACCAAAAGTTACATTTGTCGGAACAAGGCTTGACCCTTATCAAAGATGACGATTTCACCGATAGAGATGAATACGAGGTTGAGGCCAATTATTTTGCCGCTTCGCTAATGATGCCTAGGGAAAAAGTGGACAAATTCATTAGGCAAGAGTTGAATGATAAGAGCAGTGATAAGTGGAATGGCCTAGATATAGCCCGGATACAGACCGCCTTTAATGTTAGTTATGACATGGCTTTGATTCGGTTAAAATCCTTAGGAAAACTAAGCGAAAGCCAGGTGCAGTATCTAAAAAATGAAAAAGGTGAGCATACTGCCACGAAGCTACTCAAAGCCATTAATGGTAATGCTGACTTGTGCAGGTCAACAGAAGCGAAGAAAGTCCCCGCTGAGTATCTGGAATGGGTCATTTCAAACTACAACGAAAAACTGATCCCACGCAAAAGCCTGCAGGCTGCTTTAAGTTATGTAGATTTAGACGTAGAAGATATAGGCGGGCTATCAGAGGAAAAAGCTGTAGAAGATGACAGCATTTTTGCAAAGATAGGAACATAGATGCGAAGCAAAGAATTCAAAGATTGAATAACTATTTGAGGTCCAATGACCATTTTTGAAGACACCTCTGAGCCTCGCAGGCTTAGTCGGATATAAGGGAAGGTATCCCCAAAATATCAAAACGAAATTCCTTCAACGAAGCTCATCACCTTAACCGGTGGTGGGCTTTTATTTTTTATCTACGAAGCATATTGATAAAAGTAATCGTTTAACGAAGAGAACGCTAGACTACCAGTACATCTAGCAACCCAAATCCCAGCCCGATACTATATCTAGATTTTTTATCTAAATCGGATCATGGGGCGCCGTACTCTGCCAGAAGTCAGTCACCATAGACTTCCTGAACCACAAGCGCGTCCCCAACCGAGATATTTTGCCTCAATACTACATTAAGGACCACCACCCGGCCATTATATCGGAAGAAGAATTCCAGGCTGTTCAACAGGAGATCAAACGCAGATACAACATGCGCAAAGATCCCGATGGCAAGTATCGAATGAACTATAGCGGAAAAGCCCCTTTTTCCAATAAACTTTTCTGCGGCCATTGCGGCAGGCCTGTGGTCAGACGCAGACTAACATCCCAAACAAATGGCGAGAAGTATCTTTTCTCAGCCTGGCAATGTCGAGTACCCGTAGGGAGAGACCCAGACTTTAAAGGTTGCAATGGAAGGTACGTTTGGGAGGTTGATTTGGAAGATTGTTTCACAGAGCTTCTACGTGAAATGCGCAACAATAGGGATGAAGTTATAGCAGATGCAGAGCAGGCCATAGCAGATAAAAGGTTATCGGAAAAGGAGCAAGCAAGATTTGAAGAGCTTGAAAAACAACTTGAAGCGGTAACAAATAGAATTAGCGACCTAGCCTCGAGAGAAATGGGCAGTGCAGACGCCCTTTACGATGCCACCTTACGGCACCTGATTTTCGAGCAAGAAATCCTCAAACAAGAATATGATGCGCTCAAAGATAAAAAAGAGGGAAGCTTATACTTCCAGAAACACTTGGAGGTACTTTTAGAATACCTTGACCAGCTACCTAAACGATTTAGCGATGAAATCTTCATCAAAACAGTAGAGCGAGGTATTCTCGATAGAGACAAAAAAGTCACCTTTGAATTCAAATGCGGCATTGTCCGCAAAAAACCAGTAGGCAGATAACCAATAAAAATCTCCTTTCAAACTAGAGAAAGACTTGCATTTTCTCTAGAAATGAGCGACTAATGACATGCCTCAAAGCTGTCGCTCAAGTAGAAAGGAGATTTTTTTTATTGGACCAAAACGAAAAGAGAATGTGGATACAAACCCTTTGGGAGCCTATCCATGAAATCAAGCAAAGCGCACTGGAAAGCGAAAGACAGGGCATCAAAGTGGCCGCTTATTGCCGGGTGAGCAGCAAAGATGAGGCCATTACTTCATTAAAGAACCAGATCGATCACTACACCCTTTTTATAAAAAACAAAGCAAACTGGAAGTTTGTCGGCATCTATTTTGACGCCGGTGCCAGCGCCGCCAACTACAAAAACAGAAGAGGCTTTCAACGACTCTTGCGCCATTGTGAAGAAGGAAAAATTGACTTTATACTGACCAAAAACGTATCGAGGTTTTCGAGAAACACAGAAGAGCTTTTAAAAATTGTGAAAGAACTTAAAGAGTGGAACATTGGCATCTTCTTCGAAAGGGAAAACATCGACACATCCATTGAATACAATAAATTCCTACTTAGCACCTATTCCGCTTTGGCCCAAAAAGAAATCGAGAGCATGTCTGAGCTAACGAGGTGGGGATTTGAAAAACAGTTCATGCAAGGAAAACCCAAGTACTCACGCATGCTCGGTTACGATGTCGTTAAAAGCAATGAAGAATCGCACCTTCAAATCAATGAGAAAGAAGCAGAAGCTGTTAGAAGCATTTTCAACATGTTTATAAAGGGACTCTCCCTTTCCGAAATTGCACGCCAGTTGATCCAAGAAGGCGTAAAAACGTCTGCCGGCAAGGATTTATGGAGAGGAAGCACTGTTAAAAACATACTGACCAATGTGACCTATACAGGAAACAAGCTCACGCGTGTAAGAACCAAAGATATCTTTACCAACAAAACAAGCAAAGGAGCAAGAGACCAAATTCTCATTGAAAACTGCCACCAGCCCATTATCAGCCCAGAAGTTTTCGATCTAGCCCAGAAGCGACTGGAAGAAATAAAACCGAAAGAGATAGCGGCGAAGCCAAAAAATAAAAAAGCTTTATCAGGAAGGATGAAGTGCGGTCATTGCGGTTATAGGCTTTCAAACTATCCAACAAGAGGCGTGAACTATTGGAAATGCGACCCCAGCGATGCAGGTGTATGCCACTTCAAATCCCTAAAAGAAGAGGCCTTACGCAAGATGATGCTAAAGGCCATGCAAAAGAAGTATGATTTTCAACAGCCTGGCCTGCTCCAAAGACTGGCCAAGGAGATAGAGCGGATCAATCAAGATGATCACTTTGAATTTCTCCGGCTTAAATATATTACAGAAATAGAGCTCGCCAAGCAGGAGCAGATATTGCTAGATCATCATCAAGACATCGACCCAATGGAACAAGCCTACTTTGCCTTCGAAGAAAAAGCGGCCAAACTGGAAGACGATCGAAAGTATCGTAACGCAACGATTGAATGGTTGCAAAAAATCAACAGCGTCGATGAATGGCTGGAAAAGGTTACGATCGAACATTTGCGATCTTGGGTAATTGAAATGACAATCTACTCTACCGATGATTATCGAGTCTATTGGGTTGATGATCAGCAAACCATGATCGGCGACTGCACGCCCTATGGCAAGGCGGAGCTAAGACCGAAGCTGGTAAAAGAACATGAAAAAATGATTTCCAAGGAAAGCATAACCCTTCCCAAGGAGGTAGACGTATCTGTGGATACAAACAGAGAGGTTATTAAGATCGAGCCGAGTCAAAGCGCTCTTAGCATGAAGGCGATTCAGTCAGCGAAAAATGTAGAGCTTATGAATCCCTTTCAAGCACTAGGCAAGCCCAGACTACGCACGGCCGCCTATTGCAGGGTATCAACAGATCAACTAGATCAGAAGACAAGCTTAAAAACCCAGGTCGCCTATTACACCTATCTGATTCTAAAAGATCCAACCTACGAATTCGCCGGCATTTTTGCAGACGAAGGAATCTCCGGGAAGTCTCTGAAAAACAGGACAGAATTGTTGAAGCTGTTAGAAGAATGCAAAGCCGGGAACATCGATTTGATTCTTACCAAATCCATTTCAAGATTTAGCAGAAATACGCTTGATTGTTTAGAAATGGTCAGAATGCTACGCTCTTTACAGCACCCTGTGTATGTTTATTTTGAAAAAGAGAACATTCATACCAAAGACCCCACCAGTGAAATGATGATCTCTATTTTTGGTAGCATCGCGCAAGAAGAAAGCATTGGTTTAGGCGAGTCAATTGCCTGGGGAAAAAGAAAGTATGCAGCGCGAGGAATTGTAAAAACGGGAACCCTCTGTTTCGGCTACAAGTTTGACAAGAACAAAAGGTGGGGCATTGACGAGGAAGAAGCCAAGATCGTGAAGAGAATTTATCAAGATACCTTGGACGGAAAAAGTTATAACCAGATTGTCAAAGAATTGACCGAAGAAGGCATCAAAAGCCCCAAAGGGAAAGCGAAATGGTACACATCGAGAATCAAAGCAATATTAGAAAACGAAGCCTATCGAGGCAATTATGTTTACCAACGAACCTATACAGCCGATAGCATAGAAGCAAAAATTGTCCCTAACAACGGGGAGTTTCCTCAGTACTTTATTGAAGACCACCATGAAGCGATTGTTTCCAGTAGCGATTGGGAAAAAGTCCAATCCATACTGGAAGAGCGGTCAGAGAAGTTCAAGAATAGAAATCGAAAGAAATATCCGAAAGAAAACCTTAAAAATCCCGCTTTTGTGAATGCCTTTACCTGTGGTGACTGCGGGAGCTTGATCGGCCATAGACGGTATGTTGAAAAGACCTACGAAATGCACAGTTGGATCTGCAACTTGGCTAATAAGCTTTATGTGGCCAACCGGTGTAAGGCGGGAAGATTTCAGCAAAAGTTTATAGAGCTTAACTTCATGAAAACGCTGCTTTCTATCAAGAGGGACAAGGCATTTAAGAAGGCAATGGATGAGCTGATAAAAATGACCGATTTGAATCAAGAGGAACTGTGTTTAGAGGAAGAGCTTCAGGAAAGAATCGAGTTTTTTAACCAGCAGCTTTACGAGGCTGTGAATGAAGAACTCAATAAAGACGGACAAGACTCTCAAAAAGTCGATGAACTAACAGAGGAACTCGTAAAGCTACATAATGAGCTCAAGAGCTATTCAGAGCGAAAACGGCAAGCACAACAATACAAGCAAGAGCTCAATTGGCTTTGGAAACAGCTACGAAAGATAGACGACAAAGCCATTGAAAGCCTCGAGGTACTCCGGAAAGACCAAGAAGTTCCTTTTCGCGAGGACATCTTCGCCAGGATTGTGGAGAGTGGAAAAATCTTCACCGATGGCAAGATGGTCTATAAGCTCAAGCTGGGTCTTGAGTGGTCGATTGATTTTAAGAATGGAGATTACAAGAAACTCATCTCAGAGCAAAAAGCAGCCGAGCGCAGGGCGAAGAAAGAAGCCTTCTTAAAAGGGCCAGAAGTTAAAGCACTTTTAGAGTTTTGCCAAGAGCCAAAGCCTTTTTCAGAGCTCTTTAAGTTTATGAATGGAATGCTGTCTATATCAGAATCGCATTTTAGAGAAACGGTGTTGAACGTTCTTTTAGAGCAAGGCAGGATGAAGAGGAAGTTCCCGGAAAAGCGCAACCGCGCAATGATGATTTATTATTCTGTGGAAGGGGTTGGGGATGAGGGAAGGGTTAATTTTTAGCACGAGGACTCCCTCAGATTTCCCTTGATATAAGTCTGCTTTAGAGCAATACTCTTACTGCCAAAATGAATGGGTTGGGGAGGGGGAAAATGGTGATGGCCAGAGAGAAGGAAAGAAAACAACTGAAACCAAGTCTCACTCAAGAACCTGTACAAAACCCTGTGCCGATGTAAAAGTCAGCACAGGGTTTTTCTTTTTATTTAAATAGGAAGGGAGTGTTTCAGATGAGTACTGGAAGAGTGAAAACATTCATCGATGTGATTGAATTGCTCAAAAGCGGCCAGGGAGTAACCGATCACATTGTAGCGAGCATGGGGGCGTATCGAGAAGAACAGTGCGCATTAACAGAAGAGACGAGAACAGCTTTTCAGATCCGGCAAATACCTGGACTTGAAGTTAAGGAGAACATGGTTTTGGTTTGCGACACCGGCAGATACAAGATCACCAGGGTGAAGAGAAAGGGAGATATGTACTTAGAGGCTTTGGTTGAAAGGGATTGAATTTAATAGGAATATGAATTGCGATAGTTAATTAACCACATTTTGACCGCCCTTGGAAAAGCGCATGCTCCAGAACGAAATGGTCTTTAAAACAAAAATACGAGATGGTGCAGGCACCTTCTCGCTAAAAACTCATACGAGTTTTTGTTCCTCGGGCTCATTTGAACTCGACCACGTATTAGCCGCATGTCGAGAGTAGCGACAAGCAGTTGATACATATCTTTTGACTAGACCTTATAGCAACTCTGGGGAAATGTCAAGGCTGGATTTATGGTGAAAACACCAGATAAACGAAGAATACGATCATCGCCCATAAAGGTACGCTGATCAGAGTACCAACAAGTAAGCCCTTAAAAAATTTGAAGCCTTCCAATTCAAAAACCCCTTCTATGCTCTTACGTTTAGTTTGGCAAAAAACATGCTTTCCTAAACCAAACAAAGAGAGGGGTTGGTATGGTGAGGTGAAAAAGCCAAATCGTTTCAAGTGGTCAGAAAAATTCAAACCGTGAACAGAATCCACTACGGTCTATGGTGGGTTCTCCTAGTTGAACAACCCTGGTAAATCAATAGAAATTTGCTAATGCTTTTTATTGATTCGCTTAACTTCACGGTCAAAGTCGCTTTCAAATTTGCGGTCCTGAACAATCCTGAATTTTTCATACTCTGCTTCTGCTAGTTCTTTAGCAACTTTTGCTGAAACTTTTCCCGCATTATTTAATATCTCATAATCATTAAATTGTAGGAATGCATCAAGACGCTTGATCCAATCTACCATGTTCATTGGGACTTGACGCTCTGCTTGCAGTTCAGCATAGTCTAAGTACATTGTAACTATTCTATTAAGTTGTTTTAACTCATCTTCTCTTAAATAATTCTTTGCAACACCCACATCGGATTTTAGAATCTTGCCTTCTGGTGCATTTTTCCATGTGGTTAACCCCATGTTTGGCTGACTACTATCTGCGCGTGAATTTATAATCTCTGCTGCGGTATGACCAGTAATAGCCCAATGAAGTTTATTTTGTACAGTGGCGTAAAAGTCTTTTGTTATTGAAGCATTAGGATCGTAATCAATAGAACATTGAGCGTAAATATCTGTAATTTTTTGATAAAATCTTCTTTCAGAAGCACGTATTTCCCTGATGCGTTCCAATAATTCTTCAAAATAATCTTTACCCCAATGCTGGCCTTGCTTTAGCCTTCTGTCATCTAAAGCAAAACCTTTAGTAATATATTCACGTAATATTTCCGTAGCCCAAATACGAAACCTAGTAGCTTGATAAGAGTTTACACGGTATCCTACTGCTATAATGGCATCGAGATGATAAAATTGAGTTTTATAAGTTTTGCCGTCTTCTGCAGTATGTGCAAATTTTGCACATACTGAATTCTTGTCAAGTTCACCTTCGGCAAAGATATTACTTAGGTGTTTAGTTATAACGCTGCGATCAACACCAAAGATTTCTGCCATACGTTTTTGAGAAAGCCAAAGCGTTTCATCCCTAAATAAAACCTCAACCTTCATATCACCTTCCGAGGTGGTGTAAAATATAATCTCATGAGAATCAGTCACTCTATTGAACTCCTTCCCGTATTTAATCGTAATATTTACAATAGTTTTTAAGCAAAACATAAATTTGTTAGATAATTAGTTTGACACTTTTTGCCATGTTCCTGCATGGTGGAATGAATAATACGGCTTAAATTTGATTATGGTGGTCCGAACTATTCGTTCTTAATTAGCAAAGATAATAGAATAGACTAAAGTTAGAGTTAAAGTTAGGCTGGATAGACATAAGCTATTAAATATGTAATAGGAAGAAACTCGTCACAAAGCTCATCACCTTAACTGGTGGTGGGCTTTTTTTTGATCTATAAAGCATACTCATGCACAACCATATTCCGGGCAAAAAAGGGCAAGATCAGCACTACATATAGTGTCTTGGAGCAAATCTTGATACTAGATATAGTGATTTTATCCTTGGATCATCAAGGGGGCACTTGAACATATTCGCATGCTCAAAGGACTCCCCAACCCCGTGCATATCTTTTTTGAAAAAGAGAGCATCAACACAGAAGATGAAAAAAGTGAAATAATGCTAACCATATTAAGCACCTTGGCTCAAGAAGAAGCTAGAAATATTTCAGAGAACGTAAAATGGGGCTTCAGAAAGTTAGCCGAGCGAGGGATCGTGAAAGTACCGGGCTATCTCTTTTATGGATTCGACTCTGATGAGAATGGGAACTGGATTATCAACGAAGAACAGGCGAAAGTGATTAGAAGGATTATCGATGAATACCTAAAGGGCCAAAGCTATAGAGCGATCGCCAAAGGTTTAACAGAAGATGACATATTGAGCCCCGGTGGCAAGAAAGCATGGAACGCGACAACCATAAAGGATATTTTGCGTTCAGAGAAAAATGTGGGCCATGTCACATTTCAAAAAACCTTCGTTACTGATTACCTTTCATCAAAGCGTAAAAGAAATGAAGGAGAACTGCCGCAATACATTATCGAAAATCATCATACACCCATCATTGAACAGGAAGTATATGAAGCGGTTCAGCAGGAGATGGAACGACGAAGAAATCATGAGAAAAAAGAAACGAGGCATAAAAGTGAATTCTTTAATGTTCTTTACTGCGCTCACTGTGGAAGCCTAATGTGGCACAACTTTTCGAGTTCAAAAATGATAGATGGTAAACGAAAGAAGTACCATTACTGGAGATGTGCCGCAGCGTCAGGAGACGTATTTACGATAAAGTGTGAAGTAAAAAGTTACCGAGAAGAGATACTAAAACAAACCTTTATGACTATGCTAAAGGAAATGAAAGAAAACCCACAGCTATCCATTGAAGCAAAGGGAGCCATAAAAGAAATGGACCTCAATGAAGAAGAGCAAAAACACATGGACAATCTGCACCATGACAAAAAAGAACATTACAATGAGCTCTACAATATCGTTGAAGAACTAGGCGTTATTGATACCCAAAGCCCAGAGATACAGGAAAGGACAGACAAAATCATCGCCCTTGAAAAAGAGCTAGAAGGGTATAACGAAAGAATAGAAAAAGCGAAAGACATGCAAAAGGAGCTAGATTGGCTATTGGCAGAGTTAAGTCAACTCCAAAGAATCACAAAGAAGTCAAAATTCCGAGATGATATATTCCGGCGACTTATCAAACGTGGGGAAGTCTACGCAGACGGCCGCATTGTTTACGACCTTAGCTTGGGGATAAAATGGACGGCCTATGGCGCTGAGCAGAAGATGCCGAAAAGTAAGGATAGGAATAGGAAGTGAGGGGATTGAAAAAACCACCGAGTTAGCCTCTAGGGTTTAGATGGCTACTTGGTGGTTTTTTTCTGTATAATAGTATTAAGGTTATTAGGTACGCGATGTGTCAGAGAAAAATTAAGATGACTCGGTCCTGTAAGAATGGTAGCGGGGAAAGAAACACTGTTTTAATATGCCAAGAGGGAGGCAACTTCAGAAAAAACTCTCAAACAGAAGGATTTCAGATGTTTTCCAAAGAAAAAATAACCAAAGGAATATACACTATACATCAAGCTTGAGGCAACTTAAATTAATTGAGGTGAGAGCGTTGAAGTGGCAAGAAGTGCGTTCATTGTATCCCAATCAATTTGTAAAATTACAAGTATTGAAGTCTCGGTTAGAAGGTACGCAGGAAATCATAGAGGACATGGCTGTAGTCGGTATGGTTCCAGATGCCAATGCAACTCGTGAATTATTACAGTCAAAAGGCGAATATCTCGTGTATCACACCAGCCATGAGGAAATTGTCCTAAAGGTTCGTGGCGCCATTGGCTTGAGAGGAAAAGTAAGTTATGCAGATTAAGTATCGTGACGGTTTATTGTTTGTGTCAATAAAGCTTGTTTATCAAGGTAGGTCTAAAGTAATTGATAATATGGTTATCGATACAGGATGTTGCTTCTCACCTAATTTGTCGGAACCCTTCTCACTGACAATATCGTGAAAAACATAACGCCTACCTGCCACCTGCATGAGAGGTGAAGCGACACTCATTTTTACGGAACCGCCATTCAATGTGGATATTGTGAATAATGTGAATATCCCGCCAAGCCAAAAAAGACCTGGCGGGATTTGTATTGTTCAACCAATGCCCTGAACACCTCGTTGACGTGCCATATCTGCTAAGATACGACCAATCTGACTTTCTTCCACAATATCGGTTTGCGTCCGTTCGGCATCAAAGAGTGCCAATGTGCAAATGTGATTAATCATTCGAGGAATGCCTCGAGTGGAGGCATATATCTGTCGAATCGCTCCAGTTGCAAACAGAGGCGTTGTTCTTTGGGCAATCTCCATTTGGTGACGAATATAAGAAGATGTTTCCTCTTCATTGAAGCCATTAAGGTGATATTGAAGACTGACTCGTTGCGCAATGGCATCGTAGCGATTTTTCCGCAAGGTAATTCGCAGTTCCGGCTGTCCGACCAGTATCAAAGATAATAGAGAGCGAGCATCCATACTGCTGTTCAAAATATATCGCAATTCTAGCAGCATGGCTGGCGTTACGTCTTGGGCTTCGTCGATGATCACGACCAGTTCTTTGTCGCGGGCAACTTGGGCCAGTCTTTCTTGAAAGCGACGCTTTGCTTTGGTTACACCAAAAGGGACTTCTTCCCCAAGGTGTCGAAGCATCGATTCGTAGAAGTCACGAGGTTTCATATCAGCTTGACAGAGATAGGATACAGAAAAGCGCATTGTGTCTAAACTATCTACCAGTTGTCGAATCAAAGTAGACTTACCACTACCTACCTCTCCTGTTAGCACACCCAAAATACGACGCTCCACCATAAGTTGAAGACGAGCAAAGCCTTCTCGGTGAGCAGCAGATTGGAAGAGTTTGTTCGAAGATAGCTCTCGAGAAAAGGGGTCTACGGTTCCTTGCAGAGTTTGTACTTCCATCATTGTTCTCACCTCTTGCAGTCACTGGCTTTGCTACAGTAAAACCGATATCGTTCCATTGTTGCCGGCGCTCCGTTTCGGCCACTTGAAAGAAATCGATACCCGATGAAGAACTTTTCTCTAAAGATGGGCTCTCTTTTTTAGAACCACCCGATGTTCTAGAAGGATCGGTACGTACTCCTTTGTGGTAGGAACTTTCTAGAACCAAGGGTTTGGCATTGTTTTTTCGCTCTCCATCAAGCCAAACCTGGATCATAGAGAGGTCAAAAGGATCAAATCGAAGGATGACCTTTTCTCCACAGAGCTCCGAGTCAACAGTATAGATATTGCCAAAAACATGGACACAAGAGGTTTTATCGACCTTTCTTTGTTCTTGCCACAGAAAGACTTCCGTCAAGTCAACAGGACTAATTCGTCGAGGTGTTCGCTTTATTTGCTTTAATCGTTCTTGAGGCGACATTTTAGTGGCACCGTGTCGACGTAAATGATAGTAGCCGTCGAGCCAGGCATACCAGGCTTTATTCAGATCATCTAAGGTCCGAAGCTGGCCCGCTTCAATAGCACCGTATGCTTCAGGCTTGAAGCTACTATCAACAAATTGGAAGAACTTCTCAACTTTACCACGCCCCTGGGGACGGTACGGGCGACTGTGAATTAATTGAATCGCAAGACGTCCACAGATCCGTGCAAGATGATGAGACGAGAAGACGGCTCCGTTATCAACATAAAATTTCTCGGGCAATCCATGCTTTAGAATAGCTTTTTTAAGGCTATCTTCCATCCGAGGTAACTTTTCATCGAAGTAAAACTGGCTATGTACAATGTAACGACTGCGATCATCAAGGATGACAAAAAGGATGGCTTTACGGCGCTTTTTGCTGTCATTGGGATCGGGGATATAAAGCGTATGTTGAAAGTCTGCCTGCCAGAGCTGGTGGACATCTTCGGCTTCAAAACGCCGATGCTCTTGCGGTATCGATATTTTTTCGCGCGAGACACCCGAACGTGTAAGATACCTTGCCAGTGTGCTTGCAGCTACTGTGCCTGGTTCTGTAATGCCACCTTTTTCTAACAGGTAAATAATTTGGGCTACAGACCGTTCAGGGCGTTCTTTGCGCAATGCAATTGCTTTATCTACAATGTCTGAAGCGATAGCGTTGTAGGCTTTGGGACGACTCTTTGGCTTTAGACCTTCCCAACCCAATTGACGATAGGCCGCAATGTATCGTTCTAGCGTGCGCACGCCAATTCGACACTTGTCACTTCCAGGAATGGTGTAACTTTGTGCCGCAATTTCTTTCAGTATTTGTGTTTGTTCCCCCACTGGCATGGCTGTTTGTCGTGAAACAATCGGGGCAATGAGGCTGTAGCGAAAAGCCGCGACTTGCTCTGCATGAAAATCTTCCACTAAACTTTCCCTCCGTCTGTCGGTTTTTGACGGATTTTCCGTCTCCCCTCATTTTCGCGTAAAGGTAGATTTTTTTCGACGGACAGGTTTTGTGGGATTTATAGGGCGCTCAAACCAAGTCTTATTTTTTTTGGCTTTGAATCCACTGCAGTAAACCGCCACTCAATCTTTTGTCTTTTTGCAGGCACTCTTGCCATAAACAGAGTAGCCACCCTAGGTTTGTTCGCGGTTTTTTTGCTCCGATGGGCAGGTCTAGGAAAGGATATCGTTGTAATAGAAGTGCTCTGGTATCATTTCCCCATTGTTTTTCCCACTTTTTCCAGTGGGTAAGCCAACGTCTCACCGTTTTTACACTGTAAGAACTGGTACCGGCGATTGTTGTATCTGCAATCTTTTCTTGACTTTGACCTTCGCTTTCTTGTTCGATGGCCTTTTCTTGGATATCCAGTCCAGCTGTCTGATGAGGCAGCATAAAACAAGGTAGCAACCCCGCTGTTTTTTTGCATTGGGGACAACGAAAACGATAAATCCAGAGCTGATATACCGCTTCTATCGTGTAAAGGGTGCGATGAAAACGACCGTGCTTATGCAAGATTCCTTGCCATTGACATTTTAAACAACAGGTCGGGCGATGTTCTGCTGGACAGCTCTCGCTGAAAATTTCTAAATAAGTCTGGACAGATGCTATTTTTTCTAGTACGATCATATTGCTCTTGTAGCAGCCGTTGAAACGTGGTTGGCAGACCTTAGGCGTTTCAACGGCTTTTTGCTTTCTATTTAATTTCTCTTTCGGCCTAGACCAAATTGATTGACATATCAATTAAGTTGTTCACATGACATCCATTTTCCCATAACCCGACAGGGTAGACAAGAAAAAGCACTCATTTTACCGTCATGTAAAATGAGTGCTAACAACAGGAGCCGCTAAAACACTTATTTCTCAAAATGCAGTCGATGATATCGATTTACGAGTAGAAAGCGGAGATCATATTGTCACATACTACGGCATTGGTGGTAAAGAGCATGCATATACGAAGCAAGTTGACTCAATTCATATAGGCTCTTTGCAGTTAAAAGATTATAAGCTGGACTTTAGTGGAATGGATTACGAAGGTATCGATGGCTTATTAGGGCTTGATGTTTTACTAGATGCTGGCTTTATCATAGATCTTAAAAAACTAGAGATGTATCGCTAAGTAGAAAAGCAAATTTAATGGGAAAGGTGTCTCTGATGAGCAAAATTTACATTTGTTCTACGCACCGTGATACAAAGGCAAAAGTTATTCTTGAATTGCCTACAAGCGAAGAAGCAAAACAAGCCCTGCAACGAATTAAAAGGGAAAATCCAAAAATAAGTATCGGTGTTTATGGCTCAAGAGATTTAGCAACATTCAAACGAACACAACGGGCTTTAAAATCACCTACATTAGTTAAGTCAGTAGATGATTTCTTGGAAGCCATGAACGAAAAGGAAATGGAAACCGTTTAACCTAGAACCTCTATATTAGTGATCAAGTTGGTGACTAAGCCAGTGATCAAGCTGATGAAAAAAATGATGGACTACAGAATTACTGGAGTTTTGTACTTATCCGTATAGGGCTTAAAATGGTTTTAGAAACAGAGGCGTCGAAAAGGTTGGTCTGTACTTGGTTTGAGGGAGTGATCGTATGAAACCCAAAAAACTTTCTCGGGATGAGATACTCAAACTGGAAAGTGCAGTGGACGATGGTGTGTATGTTGCTCCTTCAAAAATATCTGATAAGCAAGAAATGGAAACGAAAAAGCTTATCGAAAAAATGAAAAATGCAAAAAACAGGCAAGATACCTAACCTAAGATATCTTGCGTGAACTGAACCCACTAAGGTCATGAGGACCAGGGTGGGTCTTTTCGTTTTCAGGGAGGCTCTTTTGCGCCCCAAAAAATCAAAATTAAGTAACTCTAAAGAAGCTCATCACCTTAACCGGTGGTGGGCTTTTATTTTTTTATCTACGAAGCATATTCATGCAAAATTATTTTTCTTGGAAAAAAGGCCAGATCAACACTACATCTAGTAGCTTGAAATCCAGCCCGATACTATACCTAGGTTTTTTATCTAAATCGGATCATGGGGCGCCGTACTCTGCCAGAAGTCAGTCACCATAGACTTCCTGAACCACAAGCGCGTCCCCAACCGAGATATCTTGCCACAATACTACATTAAGGACCACCACCCGGCCATTATATCGGAAGAAGAATTCCAAGCCGTTCAACAGGAGATCAAACGCCGATATAACATGCGCAAAGATCCCGATGGCAAGTATCGAATGAACTATAGTGGAAAAGCCTCTTTTTCCAATAAACTTTTCTGCGGCCATTGCGGCAGGCCTGTGGTCAGACGCAGACTAACATCCCAAACAAATGGCGAGAAGTATCTTTTCTCAGCCTGGCAATGTCGAGTACCGGTAGGGAGAGACCCAGACTTTAAAGGTTGCAATGGAAGGTACGTTTGGGAGATTGATTTAGAAGATTGTTTCACAGAGCTTCTCCGTGAAATGCGCAACAATAGGGATGAAGTTATCGCAGATGCAGAGCAGGCCATAGCAGATAAAAGGTTATCGGAAAAGGAGATTCAAGGCTCAGTAGTTACATTGTAAAAAGGTGACCTTAAAAAACCCCACCTTAAAACTAAGATGAGGTTCGATAAATCAGGTGATTGAACCGATGGCAAATTATCGGACTAGGTAAAAAAATGAGATAGAGAGGCGCACGAAGAAGAAATAGCACCCCACCGAGTCGGTTTTAATGTACCTGATTTGGTGGTTTTTTAGTTGTAGAAAAATATTACGTATTTGTCTAAAAAGGTAGAATTCATGTACAAGTTTAGTATAATTAAAAGTAGGAAAAAAAAGATGGCTCAGCCTGCAATAACGGTAGCGGGGAAAAGCCATCTTTTTCGTACAAATGTTTCCAGCCCTGCAATATCGGCAGCGGGGAAAGAAACACTGTCTTTAATTTAGTTGCTGTACAAATATCTTATAGCTTCTATATCCTATTGTCAACAGAAAGGTTAAAAAATATAACAGGGGGTTCTTATGAACTATCTAATATATTTTGATGAGAGCAATAAAATAGATCAATCTAATAAAGATTATTCTTACTATGGCGCTTTTGGAGACTATGATAGATCGCTGGCGAACTTAGTAAAAAAGGTAGCCCGAATATACAAAGAAAATAATTCAAAAAGTGAGCTGCATTTTACAGCGTACAAAAGTGACAATAGCGTAAAAAAATATTTTCAGGTTTTGCATTCTGTATTACAGGAAGACATTCGAATCAACATTCTAATCGTTAACAACAACGATGCACTTAAGGCTGCTTCAAATATTGGTTTATCGCCCAAAGAATTAAGAAGCTTATTTTACATTAAGATACCTGAGAGACTATTCTATGGTATCATAAGGGATTTGTTCTCAAATATACCCAAAGGTGAAGCGGTCAATGTAAAAATTAAAATAGACTGTAATGATGAGTACGATAACTTAGATTTAAATAATAAATTGATCGAACAGATGAATGCTCACTCGGCATATCGTAATAAAAACTACAGAGTTAATAAAGTGATTTCACAAGATTCCAATAAATCCATCCCACTTCAAATTATTGATACTTTTATGGGGATTGTCGTGTTTTTACTTGAAAAAGGTTACACGCAAAACTCAACCGCATCAATTGTAAAAGCCGACTTAATTTACAGGGTGTTGTCTGAGCAGGAAAACATCCTCCGCTTTCAAGAAAAAATTCGATTGTTTAAATGGACTGGGAATGAAGAACTAACTCAGATAAACATCTCAGATTATTTATCTCCGTTTATGGTCTATAAAACATCATTTGATATAGAAGAGACTACAAAACTACAGAGGATATTAGCTTCCAATCCAGGCATAAGTACAACCGAATTAAGAAAAGAAATGAATTACTCCAATCGTCAACTTAGACTGTTGCTAGGGTATATAGACCAGATAGATGGTTTAGGTAGAAACAACTTTTTACGTATTTAGGTTGACATGTTACGAAGAAAAAGGGGTGTGAGCAGGAAATGATGAAAGTTAAAAGAGGACTAGACGCATCTAGTCCCCTTAAGTGCAAGCCGAAGCTTACACCGCAATTCATATATTACACCCCAGCACTGCATGTAGAGGCAGTAAGTTTCCCTTGGTTTTAGATCATCTGAACTCGACCATTTATTAGTCGCATATCGAGTGGCGACAAACATTTGATACATATCTTCTGACTAGACCTTATAGCAACTCTGGGGAAATGTCAAGGCTAGATTTATCTTGAAATCACCAGATAAAAGAAGAATACGATCAATGCCCATAAAGGCACGCTGATCAGCGTACCAACAAGTAAACCTTTGAAAAAGTTGAAGCCTTCCAATTCAAAAACCCCTTCTATGCTCTTAAGTTTAGTTTAGCAAAAAACATGCTTTCCTAAACCAAACAAAGAGAGGGGTTGGTATGGTGGGGTGAAAAAACCAAATCGGTGTTCCTCTAACGAAGCTCATCACCTTAACTGGTGGTGGGCTTTTTTGATCTATACAGCATACTCATGCACAACCATATTCCGGGCAAAAAAGGGCCAGATCAGCACTATATCTAGTACCAAAAACAAAGCTTGATACTAGATATAGTTATTTTATCCTTGGATCATCAAGGGGGCACTTGAACATATTCGCATGCTCAAAGGACTGCCCAATCCCGTGCATATCTTGTTTGAAAACATAAACACTGATACCCCACAATGCCCGAAAACAGCGGGTTTTTGTGGGGTTTACTTCATTTTTGGTGTTTGTTTGGTGTTTAAAGATATTTAACGAAACTGAAAAATACCATGTAAAACAGGCTTTTACTGCACTTTCTGTTAATAGGCGTCCCTCGCAAGATAGACCAATGTGATAATCAACAAGTGTACGATCGTAAACGTCAATGATAGAGAGTAGGTAGAGAAACCTGTTTTCTTCGGCAATATATCCGTATTTGATCTCTGTCTCCCAAAGCTGATCAGAGGCAGTCACTTCTCGATTGATTGCTATTCTACGAGGGTATTTAACTTTTAGCTTTCGCTGTGGATTTAAGATGTTCAATTCTGCGCACAGGCGATAAACTTTTTTGTTGTTGATAACCAAATTGTGATTACGGCGTAAACATATTGCTAGTTTTCTATATCCGTAAGTGCTCTCTTCGCCGGCTATGAGCTCCATCAGCCATTCTTTGATTTGGTCATCGCTTACTGGTTTGCCGTCATTGGTTAATGAATAACCAGGAATGGGTCGTCCGCCCTTATCTTTTTTTAAGATTTTATTTTCAGTTTGCTGAGATTGACTCTGACGCTTTTTCCACAGGTAGTAGGTTCCTTCTTGGACGCCAACAATGCGAAGTACTGTGACTACAGGATAGCCCCGGCCAATCCACTTGTTGGCTATCTCTATCTTCTCGGAAAGCCGGGGCCCCGCTTTTTTAGAAGGTCTTTAAGAATAGCCACTTCTAAGTCTTTTTCATCCAGTAGTTTATTTAGTTGACTATTCTCATTCTCCAGTTCTTTGAACTCTTGGGGAGAAGGAACGTATGTGGACATCTTTTTTGAAGCAGGGCTTGTCTCTTTCCAAGCCTTGTGTTGTGAATTTCTCATCCAATTATTCAGTGTTGATTTATTGATTCCATGACGTCGGGCCACTGCGGTCATGTTGCCGCATTCTTTGACTTCCTAGACTAATTGTTCCTTAAAATCTTGAGGGTAACTTTTGCGTGTCATATCCATGTCCATGTCCCCTTTCGTTGTTTTCATTGTATCTCATTTAGGGACATGTCTCAATTCTGATTAGGGGGCTTAATAGGAAACCAAGCTACAGACTTATATTCTGATATTGACCTTCGTATTATCGTTAAAGAGGAAGTGTTTGAGGAATAGGAAAGTTTTACTAAGAAGATGCTAATTTAGGAGACTGCTGAAAAAGTCTCAATATTACCTTCATGATTAAAGGGAGAGGAAACTCTTCCTTTTTTCGTACGCTTATTTAGTTGTTGAAGTAAAAATGGTTTTATAGAGACAGAAAACATTTAGAAAATGGGTGAAGCTATGCTACCTAAAAAAGAATTACAGTGCACTTTATGATATATTGATTCCACTGGGCTGTACTTCTGGCCTCGTTGACCTGACATGGTGGTGTCCTCCTAAAAGTACTATTTTCTTAATTATAGTCTTTTAGGTCCCTACGGCAGCTAACCTAACACAGGGGGGGCACTTATCAGCGAGGCTGTCGTGAAGCTGGAGTATGGTGCTACCAATTGTCAGGACATCAACAAAGCTTCCAAGCTTTTTCGATAATTCTAAGGTAGCATCTATCATAACTTCAGAAGTAGCACGTTCAATGCAACGCTTTAGAAATTCTATTAACTCAGGCTTAAAGCGGTCATGGAAAGAAGATGGTGCAATCGTATGACCTGCCATTGATTTGTAGGTCCGTCTCAATTCAGCCATCGTTCTTTGAACGCCTACTCCAAAGCCTAAAACTAAAGCCCAGAAGAAAACAACCGGATCAACCTTACGATCTCTCTTTAAGAAGCCTACTTCTTCCGCTGTTTTCAATAACCACTCTTTGGGGAAAAGTTCTGTCAATCTTTTTTCTATAGCTTGCTCTTCACGTGGTAACTCTAGTATCTTGATTCCTCCGCATAACAACCTTCTTTTTTAGGTTATTCGACAAAGAAATCAAAAATCCTAACTGGAATTTATATCCTTCCATTGGAATTTACTTGCTTAGCCGAACACTGATGACGCTGAACATAAAAAAGCGAGGCTGTAATAACATAACAGCCTCGTGCTTAAGCATTTAATTATTTCTTAAATAATCTGCATGACGAATGGATATAGCTTTATTTTTGTCATCAATCGTAATTACGCAATCCCAAGTAGGCTTAATTTGAATAAGATTACTCGAATCAATCCAAATTACAGCATTTAACTCAATAGATCCATCCATAATCACCAATTTTTTTGTGGTATTATCAACTACGGCAGATAAATTCTCTTCAAGATTAATCTTCCAATCGAAAAAACTAATGTTTTTCACGAGAAGTTCTCCCTTCTATTTATCAATAATATTTCCATACCTGTCTAGAGAAGCTTTTCTGTTTGGATTTCCTATTTTCCAAGCCTTTTTGTTACCATTATATCCTAAATGACCAGAATTATCTTTCGTAATCGTCCATTTACCATTCGTGAATGTTCCACTTGTTTTATTTTCTGGTGTATTACCATTTTTGTCTTTGAACTTCGATAAATCTACTTTCATGCGTGACTTTTTCAAGCTATTAGGAATGCTATCAGCTGCTTTTTCAGCTGCTTTTTTACTAAAGTACGCACTAACTTGATTGTAAAGCCATGAACCTGCCGCAATAGTGGCTCCACCGATTACAACGGCTCCCGTAACTGTAATAGCTACTTGTCCTATACCAGGTATAAAGTAGATTCCCGCAGCCGCACCAATTGCAAACGTTTGAAACTCTCCTTCTTTGGGCTCGCCATAAGGGTTAAATGTAGTATCAATTGTATCTGGATGAAACGGATCTAAATATTCCTCTGGAATATAGATTATTTCATCTTCAGTATAATAGCCTGGTTCAAATAATTCTGATGGCACTTCTTCTAAGCTATCATATTCAAACCCCCATTCTACCAATTCTTCATCCCAAAAGTCGGGATTAAAATCTTCTTCAAAGTCCTCATTAGCAAAAGCAGGGGTAACGGTAGAGAAACATAATAGAGCAATTAAGAGTAAAGAAATACTGCGCTGATATTTTTTCATGCAAAACGCCTCCTTATTTAACAAAATATAGAAATATACTACTCCTGCAATTTTGTAAAATAAAGAATTATAATAAATGTAAAATTATGCTATAATATATGTCCTTGTTTCGACATTAGTGTCACTATTCCCTAGCAAGATAGCATGACTCACCATTTTGCGGCGTATGTTCTTTTATTTGATAACAAAAGATTTATGGGGTCAGGTGTTGCCATCAACGCATCATTATCTTATAGCAATTGAAAAAGCACTAATAGAATCTAAAATAATTGAATGGCAAAACTTTAACAACGCTCTTTCCGCAATTTATCATATAACACCCAATCAACACAATGACATCTACAATTTCGTAAAATTTTTAGAAAATACTCTCATAAAAGACAGCATAGACAATTATCCTTCATCATCCACTAGCGTGATAACGATGATACCCCAGGGGTGGTCAAATCTCCACAGCTTCTCAAAATCGTGACCGCGCCCGGGCCGCACGTGAAAAATCGCATAATTCAATAGGGGGGGTACCCCTAGAAATCGCAAATAAGCGCCACATAGCTTTGTAAGCCTTGATATAAAAGGGTTTACGGGTTATGTGGCTATTTTTATTATGTGTAATAGTTATAGGTTTTCGCTAAATAATTGCTGGTAAAAACCTTGATTTCAAAGCTGTTTTTAACCCTTAAAATGCGCAAAAAAAGACTTGATGTTTTCGCAATATAGAGTGATATATAGTGTAAACGAAAGCGAAAGGATGATGAAAATGGGGGTTAAAATTACCTATGAACTAAAAGGGCAGCGAAGAAAGGAGCTGGTACAGGCAATCAGCGAAGTGCTGGGAACAGTGGCAAAATATAAGAGCGTACCAACATGCGCCTATGAGATTGGAGACCTAGTGGTTGACCGAGAAGGGGCTGTAATCATCAATGACGGCATGACACCGGCAGAAGTTCAACATATGGTAACGGTGCTGGAAGCCCAAGGCTTTCTTCCAACAAACTATGGCGAGAATGCCTTTGACGGCATCGAGGTATCCATGCCAAGAGAGATGTTCACCGAAAAAGCACTGGAGAATCTCCACAAGATCGTCAATGCCAAAGGAGAACTAATCGCCAAGGCAATCGGCACCATGGATTTGAGAATTATCGAAAATGATGTGAAGGTGCGATTCCCATGGTTCCCGAGAACTGAAGACGGGGATGAAGTCAAACACTACACGCAATTTACAGAAGCCTTATGCAAAATGGCAATCGAAAGAAACCGCGTGGCTTCAACACCAAAGAAAAGTGAAAATGAGAAATATGATTTTAGATGTTTTCTTTTAAGGCTCGGATTCATTGGAAGTGAGTACAAGGCACTGAGAAAGTTTTTCCTTCGAAATCTCACTGGTAACTCAGCATTTAAGAATGGCAAACCGAATAACGAAAACTGATCAGAACGAAGGGTAAGGAAGATAGCTGGTTTAGTGGCTATCTTCCTTTTTAAATACCTTTTTTGAAACTGCGGTTTTTTGCGTGACGCTCGGCCCTTCTTGTTCAAGGTCGAAGACTCCCCCTCTTAGGGCGGTTACTCTGCCACCTGAAGGAGCTTGACAGCTTCCGGTACGATCAGTTTTGCATCCAGCCTTTCGTAAGCTGCATAACCGATTTGTCCTTCAAGGATGTATTTCTCCTTCAAGACTTTTATGGAAAGGGGTTGACGCTCAATGAGCCAAAGATAGCTGAAATCTCCAAAAGCGATAGGTTTTTTGCCGCTCTCGATCTCTGGCATATATGGCGAGTATTCTACTGGCTTTCCAAGGATGGTATTGTCAGTATGATTCCATATATAATTACCGCTTGCGTCTTTTAAGGTTCTGAGATACAGTGCTGTCTCATCGTTCACAACCCATACAGCATTTTTTCTGTAATGCTTATCGAGGGAGAAGTACAGTTTGATGATTTCATCATAGGTGATGGCATCTGTAGCTGTTGTGATACCTACTTCAGCACCAGCGGTTGGGTGAAGAATTCCTACCGGTGCATCATTACCATCTCCGTTAATAAGTGCGTTTTCTTCTTCCCTACCAAATCTACGAGCAAATTCATTCTTGAGATATTTTTCGATATCGAATTTATTATCTGTAACGAAGGTATGTTTTAATTTTGCAAGGCTCGCTAGTTTATGAGAATCGACGGTGAACTGGCTGATGGTATCGGAGCTTTCTGGTATAGCAACCGCTTCACCAACCCATTCAGCTTTTCCGGTTGAGGTAGCTGCATGAATCTTGCCTTCTGGTGATGTGGTTTTAATGACCGTTCCGATTCTTCTGAAGAGGTTTTCTTTTTCCAGTGCTGGTGTGTAGCTGCTTAGAAACTCATAGGGAGCTGGATAGCTACCAGTGCTATCTGCCATATTGCTCATTTCCGGATAGACTTCATGCTGAATTCTCATAGTGTTCCAAAATGCTTTGTTGTACATACTTTGGTTTGCCATGATTTACTCCTCCTAAATTTTAAGATGCTTTGATCCAGTTACGGGTTATCAAGTAATCGGTGGCTTCTTTTAATGTCTGGAAGTAGTAGCCGGAGCCTCGGTGCTGAATGCACCAGTGACCTTTGCTCTCTGCTCTTTTATCTCTCATCACCACCACAGGATGCAAATCATCCTTTGGGATAATGCGGATCACTTCAAAGTTCTCCAAGTCCAGACTTTTTCTTAGAGGTTCTGGTAATTCGTTTTCTCTTGCCATGTTTTCACCTCCCATTCATAAAAATTTGGTGACAGTAGTGACAGTACGGTGACAGTTATTTTTGTGCACTGTCACCTGATGAAAGCCTTATGTATCAAGGCTTATAAGGACTTTAGTGACAGTAGTGACAGTAAACGCAGGTTTATCTTCACACTCTTATATAATCCTCTCGGGTATTTATTCATTTTTGCTTGTTCTCTATAGAAGTTATAAAAACTGTCACTACTGTCACCAACCATTCTGAAACCATTGTTATTACTGGGTTTATCAAGGTGACAGTTGTGGATTTTTACTGTCACCTAACTGTCACTACTGTCACTGATTTGATGCAAGAAGAGGAAACTCATCGTAGCCATAGGCTCTTTGATACCTGCTCTTTGCTTCATCAGTTAAGGTATATCTATGGTAAAAAGTACCGCCTTTTCCCCGGCGAACGGTCATATCCGAGAAAGTGGTCCCCAGATAATCAGCCAGTTCTGTTCGGAACTCTTTAGCGGTCTTTGCATAGCCATGATTGTTATCCATGCACCAAGCCTTATACACATCAAAGACTCTACCGGTAGTACAGCTGTCTTTGATTTTGCCAAGGGGTCTTTCTTCCATACATTCTGTAAAAAAGGCAATCACTGTATTGTTTTCAGCCATATAAACTTCTCTTGCCTTCTCTACACACTGTGGTTCTGTAAAAGTGTAGCCATTCTTAATGACCTGAGTGAGCGCCATAATAGCCTTATGGACAATGCCATCGCGCTCAGCATACATTTTGTCCAGCAGGAACTTATCCTGCTTTTCCTTTGGTATCACATTGTTGCAGTTGACTTGCATGATCCGATCATAGACCCACTGACCATCATCTCCGCCAAACTTAGGCAGACGATTCATACAAAACCAGAAGAGTCCTTTGTAGATGAATTCAAATCCATTTTGACCTTTGAATTCTGCGAAGATGCTATCTCCACCGGTACATTGTTTAAAGATGCGAAGTTCACCAACTGTTAAGAAGCTCATATCGGAGCTTCCAGCAAGGCGCTTATTATAAAGATTTCCAGTGCCAAACCGGGACTCAATCTCTTTGAGATCAATTCCGATGAAGTTTCCATTACCGAGTAATCTTTCTGTCAGACTCTTTAGCTGGGATTTCCCTGTATCTCCTTTACCGACCATGAAGAGAGACTTCTTCATCCGGTGACCTTTCACATTAGATAGGCACACTCCCATAAATTCAAGGAGCAGATTTTCAACCGCCTTATCGCCACTGGTTAAATCATTCATGAATTTATCAAAGACCGGTGTGGGTTTAGCACTCCCCAGCCAATTGCAAGGGATCTGGATGGTACTCATAACCTCTGGACTATGAGGAAGCAACTTCATATCAGAAAGTCTTAGAATGCCATTTTGGAAATTGATGATATCCTCATCGGCATTCAGCTCCTCGCTGGTTTTGAATTTCAGATCGGTGGTGATTTGTCCAAAGACTTCATTCACATCACGCATTTGCAGGATGCTCTCATCAAAGGAGGTAATATAATTTTTGATGATACCTTTTAGCATTTCATCGGCATAAAGTCTGTAACATCCATCCTCGTAGACATAGCGTAAGACACCGCCTCTGGCACTGTCTCGAACGAAGATGTAGTGAAGGTTCTCCCGAATATGTCTCGCCAGTAGAGGGCAATTGACCTTCATGCGTTTGGAACGCTCATCGTAGTAGATGTAGGGCGGTCTGCTTTTACTGCCTATGTAGAACTTGCCATGACAGCCTTTGATGGCATTTTCAATAGTAGAAGTTCGATAGTCTTCCCGCTCCCATTTTTCCCTGTAGAGCTTCGATTGTCTAAACAGGCTATCCATCTGATCAGCGTTGCCGCCGGTGTAGAAGGAGAGAATGTTGCAGAGAGCTTGGTCTGCTTCTGATGGACTTCCGTAACCGGAAATATCCCCCTTGTCAAAGAGGGCAATGAACTTTTCTCCATTTTTGGCTTTTCTAGCTGTGACGATAATGTCGAAGTGATCACAAGAATCTTCTTTGAAGCGTTCCTTTTTCATGTACTTATCGAGGAAGGTAAGAACTTCATCAGTCCGATCAGCTAATGGCACATCATTGATTGTTTCACCCGTAAAGGTAAGATATCGATTGGTAAGTCCACCGATGTATATTTCCATATCGTTGTGGGGGTTTTTGCTGTAGTAATCGCTGGATAGTTTTCCTTTGTTAGAAGGAATCTTCTCAACATCCACTTTGAATAGATGGTGAATGCCTTTAGAACTGGGGGAGAGTTCTTCATAAGTATTCATCAGCTCTCGGACTTCTTCTGCTAGAATACTGTTTCTATCAATATGATCGAGATCAATGCCACCGATGCCTTTAGGGAGTACTAGACCAATGCCATCAAACCCATTAGCTTTTACTGCAACTGTGGCCTCATCATAACTTGCCCACTGGAAATTATACTTTTTACTGGTTCCGGTTTTATAGCCTTTGGTGTTATATAAGACTTTGGTACGGCGGCTATGTTTTGTTTCATATCGCCAACATACCCAGATCTTTTGCTGTTTTAGTTGTTCCATAGCCGCCGCCTCCTTTTTTAGAAATCTTCATCCAAAAGTTCATCTGCACAATCCTTACAGAAAAATCCTGCATAGACAGATTTGTTTTTGCTCGTGTCAATAAGAATCCTGATCATTTCATCTAAATCAGCTAATCGAGCTTGGCCACAGTTTTTACATTCCATTTGGATATCCATATACATCATCTCCTTCCGGTCTTTCTGAGCCATCAAGTTGGCTAAGCTGTTCACACAATTTTTCATAATTGATATAGGCTTTCTTTCCTACATAGATGGCAGGGAGTTTTCCTGCTTTTAGTAGGAGCCTTAAAGCGTGTTCCGGGAGGATGCCTGTTTTAGCTGTCTCCCTTACTGTCAGCATGGTTGGTTTCTTCTTTAGTGTCATTGGCTTTTTCCACCTTCTTTAGTTTCGCTTTGGCTTTCTTCTCCCAGTAGTTCTTGTTATGTTGTTTAACCTTATCAGGGTTATTTCGGCGCCACTCTCGGAAGTATTTTAATCGTTCTTCTTTGGCAGCTGCTTCAAGCGCCTCTTTATCCATGCAACGCACCTCCCTTATAAAAAATTCTGTTTCGCTTTATTTTCGCTTGATTAGTTTCGTTTCATCTGATATTGTTATTGTAACGCAGATAAAACGAAACAACAAGTGATAAAGAATTAGAAAGGAAATGTTCAAGTAAAACGAATGAAACGAGATGAAATAAGTGAAAAATCAATTTAAAGGTTATGAAAATCCATTTGCAAAGACGATGCGATTGATCATGGACGAACATCCGCATTCCGGAGAAAAAACAACACAAAAGGCGCTGGCAAAAGCTATCGGTATCAGACCGCAGACCGTCAGTTTATATATGGATGGAAAGACTCAACCTACCGCAGACAGCCTCTATAAAATCGCACAGTACTTTGATGTGTCTGTGGATTATTTATTGACTGGAGTAAGTGCAGAGAATAAAGAAATGCATAAGCAACTTGGTTTATCCGAAGGTGCAGTAAATCTGATTAAGAGAGCGCACAAAGATGATAAGGCAGGAAGTTGCTCAAAAGTTGTCCCAGTGCTAGATGATCTATTATCCAATGTGGAGTTTTATAAATTTCTTGATGATTTGTCGTACAAAATTGAGAACCTAAAAAAACTCGCCCAATTGTCATCAGACGAGAAAGAAAAGTTGATGCCTGGTCTCAATGTTCAAGGTTATTGGGAATGGGATCTAAACAATTATGTTCATGAATTTATAAAGAAGGAATTAGCAAAAAAGGGGATACATTTTACGGAAAGCTAGTATCAAAGGCTGGTGTTTATTCACTTGACTAATAACGCCAGTAGAGTGATAGATACTGTAGGAGGATCATTTCCTCTGCGAAATCTACATTAATAAAGAAAGGAGGAGGGCATTATGCCAAGTATAGAAAAACGGGGCGATACCTACAGAATCATGGTCTCTCTTGGCTATAATATGGAAGGTAAGCAGATTAGAAAGACCACAACTTTCAAGCCACCGAAGAATGTTAGTGAGAAGAAAGCAGAGAAGCTGGCTACATCCTTTGCCTATGACTTTGAAAAGAAGTGTATGGGCATGACCAACTTTGATGAGAACATGCGTTTTTCAGAGCTGGTAGAGTGGTACTTTGAACAGATCGCTCCGCACAAGTTGAAAGAGCGAACACTGCTAACCAACATTTATTTGATGAAGAGTTATGTACTTCCCTACATCGGGCACTTGAAGCTGAAGGATATCACGACAGCCCGAATTGACGAGATGCTGAATCATCTTTATAAGAGAGGAAAAAACAGTCGCTTCTATGTTATGAAAGACCCAACACTTCTGAGTGATGGAACAAGAAGGCCTGCATCAAGAAAAACTGGAATCGAACTCAATACCATAAAAAGAGCGGCACGAGGTGAACATGTCAGTAAGGTAACTGCAGAGAAGATTGCTGGCGCTTTTGGTAAAAAGCTAAATGAGATGTTTGTGGAAAAAGAAAGGCCAGAAGAAGAACGTGGAATAGGGAGTACATCTATTGCAAGGATAAGAACGGCTACCTCGGCTATCTTTAACACCGCGCTTAAGAAAGATATCATCTGGAAGAACCCGGTAGTTCATGCCACATCACCGCGAGGTAGAAAAAAAGATAAAGACTTCCTTGATGCCGACCAGTGCAAGCAGCTCCTAGAACATTTGAAGGAAGTACAAAACCCCAATGCCCGGGTAGGCTTAACAATACTCATTTACACTGGGATGCGCTCGGGAGAACTGTGTGGGCTTCACTGGCAAGATGTTAACCTAAAAAAAGGAACCATCTACGTCCGCTATACCCTTTATCGAGCGGATGGGAAGTACAAACTATCGACACCAAAAACCAAATCCAGTGAGAGGGTTATTGCCATACCTTCAGAGTTGACAGCCATTTTGAAAGAACATAAAGAATGGCAGGAAAAGCGTAGCGAAAAGCTAGGTTCGAAATGGAAGGATCGAGGAGCGGTAGTCACAGGCATGGAAGGCGAGTACCTCAGCGCTGGCTATTTGAACACCACCCTCAAAAAACTACTGAAGAAATATGATTTACCAGATCTCCATGTGCATGACCTACGCCACGCCAATGCATCCTTGCTCATCAATGCAGGAGTGCCGGTGAAATTTATCTCGGAGCACTTAGGGCATTCCAACACCAAAACCACTGAAGACATTTACGCCCATGTTTATAACTCCACAGCAGAAAAAGTCGCAAGCGCCATCAGTGATGCCTTGGATGGAGTGATTTAAACGAAGAAGCAAGGAAGGAAGAAGAAAAAACTGCATAAAAAAAGTGTACCCAAATCGGGTACACTCGGCATTTCAGAATGTGTTGTAAGAAGGATAAAAACCTTACAGCACATTTATTTTTTGAAACTGTACTTTTGGAGAGAATCTTGGTGTTTACTTGGTGTTTTATGCTTCTTTAAACCCCAAAACGAAAGTTCACGATACACAACTGCCTATGGACAAAGCCCCACGAAACGCGGGTTTTAAGGCTTTTCTTAACGATACGAAATATCTTCTAACGGTTTGAAAAAGAGAACATCAACACAGAAGATGAAAAAAGTGAGATAATGCTAACCATACTCAGCACCTTGGCTCAAGAAGAAGCTAGAAATATTTCAGAGAACGTAAAATGGGGTTTTAGGAAACTAGCCGAGCGAGGGATCGTGACAGTACCAGCCTATCTCTTTTATGGATTCGACTCTGATGGAAATGGGAACTGAAGAACTAGGCGATATTGATACCCAAAGCCCAGAGATACAGGAATGGACAGATAAAAACATCGCCCTTGAAAAAGAGCTAGAAGGGGATAATGAAAGAATAGAAAAAGCCAAAGAAATGCATAAGGAGTTGGAGTGCTGGCTACTTGGTGGTTTTTTTCTGTATAGTAGTATTGAGGTTATTAGGTAGCATCGGAAAAAGACAACTATCACCAAAATGAAGGCTTTTCGATTGGATTGACAATTGAAAAAGAAGTGGTATAATTCACAGGCAAGACAGGCTTCTCTCATTCCGAGGATTGCGAGAACTGCCTAAACAAAGAGACTCGTTCCGTGGGACGCCAATCTTTGTGTTTATCTTCTGGAGCTGACAAATACTTACTTGATGCAAAGTTAATGACTAGCCCTGTGCCTAGCGGATTTTGCCTCAACAACTAAAAAAAGGTGCCGCCCTATCAGCTATCCACCCTGCATAATTAAACAGATGAAACGGGAAAGGGTGTTTCTGATGAGCAAAATTTATATTTGTTCTACGCACCGCAATACAAAAGCAAAGGTTATTCTTGAATTGCCTACAAGCGAAGAAGCAAAACAAGCCCTGCAACGAATTAAAACTGAAAATCCAAAATTAAGCATAGGTGTTTATGGAACAAGAGATTTATCGACATTCAAACGAACACAACGGGTTTTAAAATCACCTACATTAGTTAAGTCAGTAGATGATTTTGTGGAAGCCATGAACCAAAAGGAAATGGAAACCGTTTGAGCCTAAACCTCCGTAAGAAGACTTGAACAAAGCGAGCCCAAGAAGCCCAAATCTCATCATGTAGTCTGTGGTTATTCTGAACAAAGGGACTCCTTCCGCGGGATGCTAATTTGACTGAGGTGAGAGCGTTGAAGTGGCAAAAAGTGCGTTCATTGTATCCCAATCAATTTGTAAAATTACAAGTATCGAAGTCTCGGTTAGAAGGTACTCAGGAAATCATAGAGGATATGGCCGTAATCGGTATGGTTCCAGATGCCAATGCAACTCGTGAATTATTACAGTCAAAAGGCGAATATCTCGTGTATCACACCAGCCATGAGGAAATTGTCCTAAAGGTTCGTGGACCCATTGGCTTGAGAGAAAAAGTAAGTTATGCAGAAAAGAAAATTGTGG
The DNA here is from genome assembly GCF_009649955.1 of Heliorestis convoluta. Taxonomy (NCBI): domain Bacteria; kingdom Bacillati; phylum Bacillota; class Clostridia; order Eubacteriales; family Heliobacteriaceae; genus Heliorestis; species Heliorestis convoluta. The sequence goes on from NZ_CP045875.1 coordinate 1,240,563, forward strand.
AAAACAAAGAACCCACTAAGTAAGCTTCTAGGAATTAGATAGCTACTTGGTGGGCTCTTTTATATTTAAACACCGCCCTAAATCCACTATCGATAAACTGCACTTATGACAAAAATCAGTAAAAACTTACTTTGTCGGCCTATTGGCTTATGACGTACTTCCTTGGGTGTTCTTTTTCACTGCATGTTTTAATCGCGTAACAGAAATGCGGTTAAACACCTTAATCATCGGAAAAAATATTGATTGGAGTTACAAAATCGCAACATAATTCTTGGGTTTTTCATACCATGAAGATATACTTTACTTGAAGGGGAGTGGAGAGATGAACTCGGTTTTAGGAGCAAGAATAAGGTCTTTGCGTGAATCCAAGGGACTCACACAAGAGCAAGTTGCTGAAAAAATGAATTGTACAAGACAAAAGTATGCCAGGATTGAGAAAGGCTTGGTAGACATCTCCTATGCCAGTATTATAACGATTGCTCAGATCTTAGAAGTTTCTCCAGATCAGATAACTTCTGCAGTAAATCATAAGGCTCAAAAAGAACCGATGTTTAGAGATAATGGCGCTTCTGAGAAAGGTGATAAATTTCAATTTCTCGATGAAATGATTAATACTTTCTATGCCCATCGAAAGCTATATAAGAGTGTAAGGCAGGTAGATGGCGATGAATAAAAATCGACAACTTGCAATTGAAAAAATAGCTGATACTGTTAGAGCTGAGTGCAAAGTAACAGGGTATGGCTTTCAAAATATCTTTGAAGCAGCTGAAAAATTAGGGTATCAAGTTATTAGATACCCAATTGGCAAAGATGAATTTTTGGGTTTTGCTATGATCAAAGAGGGTGAGCGAATTGTTTTCTCAAACTCTTCCTTGATACTGTCAAGAGAAATTTTTTCTATTGCTCATGAGCTGGGACATCAAAAGCTACATTTGTCGGAACAAGGATTAACCCTTATTAAAGATGATGATTTTACCAATAGAGACGAATACGAGGTTGAGGCCAATTACTTTGCCGCTTCGCTAATGATGCCTAGGGAAAAAGTGGACAAATTCATTAGGCAAGAGTTGAATGATAAGAGCAGTGATAAGTGGAATGGCTTAGATATAGCCAGGATACAGACCGCCTTTAATGTTAGTTATGACATGGCTTTGATTCGGTTAAAAGCATTAGGAAAACTAAGCGAAAGCCAAGTACATTATCTAAAAAATGAAAAAGGGGAGTATACCGCCACGAAGCTACTAAAAGCCATTAGTGGTAATGTTGACTTGTGCAGGTCAACAGAAGCGAAGAAAGTCCCCGCTGAGTATCTGGAATGGGTCATTTCAAACTACAACGAAAAACTGATCCCACGCAAAAGCCTGCAGGCTGCTTTAAGTTATGTAGATTTAGACGTAGAAGATATAGGAGGGCTATCAGAGGAAAAAGATGTAGAAGATGACAGTGTTTTTGCAAAGATAGGAACATAGATGCGAAGCAAAGAATTCAAAGATTGAATGACTATTTGAGATCCAATAACCCTTTGTAAAGACACCTCTGAGCCTCGCAGACTTAGTCGGGATAGAAGGGAAGGTATCCCCAAAATATCAAAATGAAGTTCTTCTAACGAAGCTCATCACCTTAACCGGTGGTGGGCTTTTATTTTTTTATCTATGAAGCATATTCACAAAATTATTTTTCTCGGAAAAAAGGCCAGGTTAACACTACATCCAGCAACCCAAAACCCAGCCCGATACTAGATATAGATTTTTTATCTAAATCGGATCATGGGCCGGCCTTGACTAACAAAACAATAACCATCGACTTCCAACATCCTCTACTGCGCCGAGTGTGCGGCCACCCCATCGAGCGCTTACGAGTGTGGATTGTGAGCATCCAATGGACAAAGCAAAAGTCATCTTAACGTAAAGTATTTATTTTAAAATCACCTGGTAAACGAATACAATTAATGCCCATAGAGGAACGACGATTACCGTACCACCTATTAATCCTTTGAAAAAGTTAAGACCTTCATCCATTCTATCCAAACTTAAAACCCCTTTTATAATCTAAATTTTAGTTTGACAATAACAAGCTTGCCTAAACTAAACAAAGAGAGGGGTTGGTATGATAAGTTGTGAAAGCCCAGTCGTTTGAAATGTTAGAAAGAATCACAATAATAGAAAAGAAAAAGCCCCATCCAAAAAGAGGGAATTGCAATATTTTGCTGAAAAGCAGCTTAAAGGTTTTCTTTTTCGACGTAAACGTTGCTTAAGTCTTTACCGTGCAGGATTAAAAGGGGACGGTACTTTAAACCATATCAAGACAGGGGATAGAAATATGAAAATCTACGGTAAAAAAATTACCATGTTTCTGATAGATGGCGATCCAAATGGAAGGTTAACATGTGAGCTGTCTAACTGGACTGGAAAAGCTATAAATTCCGAGAACAATGATAAAAGACTGTAGCGATAGAAGTGAGTTGAATAGTTCTGGAGTATATCTCTTATTTGGGAAAGACGAAGCAATTGATAAAGAAGCCGTCTACATTGGTGAATCAGAAAATATTCTAGTTAGATTGAAGCAACATTTGAAGAAAGATTTTTGGAACGAGTCGCTCATAATAATAAGCAAAGATGACAACCTTAACAAAGCGTATATTCGATATTTAGAGCAGAAAATGATCGAATCAGCTGTACAATTTTCCAAAGACCATCTTTTTTCCAGTGCTTCCACCGCAGCATCTATTGTTTTAGGTAGCTCTTCTAGTGGTCAGAAGTTATGGAAGCTACCAGATGGGATCTCTTTAAGTGAATATGAGTCATCATTGACAGATCAACAATAAACAATTTCTTGAATACCCCGAAATACCAGTCAATCAAGTCATTGTGAAAACCAGAAGGAGGCTTGACGAAAACCACTCAAAAAGGTGCCGCCCTATCAGCTTATCTACCCTGCGTAATTAAACAGATGAAACGGGAAAGGGTGTCTCTGATGAGCAAAATTTATATTTGTTCTACGCACCGCAATACAAAAGCAAAGTCTGTGGTTATTCTGAACAAAGGGACTCGTTCCGTGGGATGCTAATTTGACTGAGGTGAGAGAGCTGAAGTGGCAAGAAGTGCGTTCAATGCATCAGAGGAAAAGCAAGTTATGCAGAAAAGAAAATAGTGGAAAAAAAAGAACCTACTAAGTTAGCGTCTAGGAATTAGATTTAGAGAAATTTCGGTGGGTCTTTTTATTTTTTCTCGGAAGCCTTTTGGACTTTATCATGGGCCTGAACCATATAAGCAGCTTTGCTCGTTTCATGGATCAGGCTGCCCAGCGGTGGGTTGCTACGTTTTGTCTCTCCTTCTATTTTGGAGATGAGCGTAATGTCCATATTGACGGACCAGAAAAGCTCATTCATCCAAGCATCCATAGGTGTCCCTTCTTGGGAAGCTTCTTTCCACATATCGAAAAAAGCAGCCGTCGGTCCGGGCCAGCTTTTATCCAACTTAGGATTATGGGCGCCATTCAATGTAGTGAGTCCCATCTTTTCCAAGTCAATCTGACTGATCTCGTTAAATAAGGTGTGCGACAGGACAAAAAGGAAGTGCTCGTTCCTTTGACCCTGAGCCCCTTCAATCTTTTCTGCGAAAGCACCGGCTAAAACCAGAGCAGCCAGAAAGAGGTTTTGACTGGGACCTACATCATCCCTAGAAAATAGATTTTGCTTAATTTCTTCGGGCCAATCGCGGAGAGTGATCGTCGCCGGTGAGGGAGCACAAGAGATACCGTATTGGGCGACCCAGCGGACTTGTTTGGTATTGACCAACCAGCTTTGCGGAACATCGGTCATGGTAGATTTTCCTCATTTCTTCGACTTGTTTTCCAATATTATACCATAGGACGCTTTCCACTCCCACCCTCTGAAACCCACGGGGAACCCCTTGTGTCACAGGTGTGTCGCAGGGACGTTTCGCTTAGAAGCTGTTTTTATCTTTGGCTGTGTCTAACCGGGTATGGCAAGTTAAGACGAAAATAGCTACCCTGTGGTGGGGTCAGGCGTTATGACTTCCTTCCAAACGGACTCATCCCACGCCATGAGCGGCAGCAAGCTGCCGATGGCTGAGGTCTGAAGTCCTCTCTCCAGGAAGTCATAACGCCTGACCCAGATACATCTTGCTGATTGTGACTGAGTTTTGGCCTATTGCATCATTTCTTTTACAGAATCCATCCCTTGTGGCAGACGCTCTTCTTGCACGAAACCATTTTTTTGCAATGACATAGTCGCTACGCCTCCTTAGTCTCTCAATTTCAAATATTCAGAAGATTTCAATCAAGCTATTTCCACATCAAACCATAAAATCCTTCCTAGAAGAAAAAGTTTTGGAAAAAAACATTCATAAAACACAGTTCCTTTCCATTTTAGAAACCTTACATGCTAACTCCTTTATGCCCGGCTGAGCACAACCAACGATGAAAATCAGCTTTTCCTGATTACGTTGGGGTTACTTCATAGAGGGGCCAGGTCATCACGCTTTCCTCCGCTCTGGACTGGTCCCACGCTGTTACCGCCAGCAAGCTGGCGACAGCTGAGGTCCCAAGTCCCGCTGCGGAAAGCGTGATGCCCAGGCCCAGAGAATTTTTGCTGATTGTTACTTTCCGTTGACATTGCTTTGCGCAACTTTCTGCGATGTATACGCAATTGCTTATTGTATTTGTATTTGCAATAGGCCAAAACGCAGTCACAACCAGCAAGATGTACCTGGGTCAGGCGTTATGACTTCCTGGAGAGAGGACTTCAGACCTCAGCCATCGGCAGCTTGCTGCCGGTTATGGCGTGGGATGAGTCCGTTCGGAAGGAAATCATAACGCCTGACCCCACCACAAAGTAGCTATTTTCGTACTAGTAGGTAAAAAAAGATGATTGCAAGAGCAATCACAAGAAATATAAAAAAAGAAGTAGGTATATAACACCGAAAGATCTGCGTATGTGTAGTATAAGACTGTCAAACTTTTCTAAAGCCCAAGTCCTACCAACAAAAAAAGTCCAGCGTCAAAAGACCGTTAAAACCTTCCAAACAACCACTAAACATCCAAAACAAGCCAATTAAAAATTCTGAATTGACAAAATATTCTGCGCAATGATACCATCGAACTCACAAAAGATGGCAACAGAATACATGGGAAATAAATCATGGAATTTGCAATTGTTAAAAAGACAACCAAATAGCTTCATCCTTCTTTTATCACTTCGGGTCCTAACAAAGTCTTAGTCTAAAAAACCATGTAGAGGATCAACAGGGGGAAAAGATCCCTCATGTCGAAAGGTTGCCAGGGAGAGGGAAGCCCTTTTTAAGACAGGAAGTTATGAAAGGAGGTGAAGTAAAAAAAAGAAAAAATAGTCTAAAAATTTAGAATATTCACTCCTAGCACAATCAAGGAACAGGGAACAAGGAACAGGATTCATCGGAGGACCGACCAACCACCCAAAGTATTAAAAATGGAGGAGGGGCCATCAGTTCATGCTTACAAAAAGCAAAAAAGGCATATTCGCCACTTTAGCTGTTCTGACACTGGTAACAGCAACAGCCTTAACAGGATGTGGAGATGGAGCCTCCACTTCCTCAAGCGGTGACACCATCCAAATCGGAGCGCTCGTTGACAAATCGGGCAAAGGCGCCGACTGGGGTCGTAAAAATGAAATTGCTATGAACATCGCCGTCGAAGAAATCAATGCTTCTGGCGGCATTAACGGAAGTCCTATAGAACTTCTCGTTCGCGATACCAATGGCAGAAACGAAGAAGCCGTGAACCTCACTCGTAGCCTGGCCGGTCAAGGCGTCGCCGCCATTGTAGGCCCCTTCTTCAGCGGAGAATGTGAAGTCGCCTTTCCACAAGCCAACCAATTGCAAGTACCGATTATCTCACCCTCATCGGCCAAAGCAGGTATCTCTGAAAACAACCGTCCCTGGGCATTCCGCAATAGCATGACTGACGATAAGCTACTTCGTGAAGCAACGCCTCGCTTTGTCAAAGCGTTTGATGTGAAAACAGTTGTCGTACTCCATGATGAGCGCGATGCCTGGTCCAAAGCAGTCGGGACAGACGATCTACCGAGAGAATTTAAAGCAGCCGGTGTGGAAATCCTCAATGAAGGCAACTATTTCAGCTTCAACACAGGGGAGACCAACTTTAGTGCCATTGTAACGCAAGTTCGGAATCTCAACCCCGATGCCATTGCTTTCGGAGGCCTCTATAATGAAGCCGCTGCCTTTGCTCGAGAAATGGAGCGCCAAGGGCTGAAAATACCGGTGCTAGGTGGCGTAGGTATGTATGCGGGTGCCTTGATTCAGCAAGGCGGTACAGCTGTAGAAAACTTTGTAGCCACCTCAAGCTGGAACGTAGACTCAGAAGATGAACAAGCTAGAAGCTTTGTAGAAAAATTCAAGCCCCAAGCAGCGCAAATTACGCCAGCCGATCCTTTACCAGGTTCCTTTGAAGCCAACCATTATGAGACCATCTATATGATCGCCCATGTGCTAGAACAAGCCGGTGTTGATCACACAACGCCTACGGAGGAAGTTCGTTTGGCCCTACGAGATGGTTTCGCCAACTTAAAAGATTTCAAAGGAATCACTGGTTTGACCAGCATAGATGAAAAAGGAGACGGAATAAAAACCATCTATCCTCTCGTTGTAAGAGAAGGCAGATTCGAAATCTTAGAATAAGAAGCTCATCGCAGCTCTGTAAAAACTTCATAAGTTCTAAGAGGGAGGGTGTGGACTTTTGCTTCTTCTCCAGCAGCTCATCAACGGTTTGATGCAAGGCAGTATCTACGCCCTCGTGGCCATCGGATACTCTCTCGTCTTTGGCGTCTTGAACTTGCTTAACATGGCCCATGGGGAAGTCTTTATGATCGCAGGCTTTGTGGGACTCTTGCTCATCTTAGCCCTTGACTTGCCTATTTATCTGGCCATCCCCGCTGCCATGGCAGCGGCAGCTCTTCTGGGCGTAATCATTGAACTTCTCTGTTTTCGACCGATCAAAAAAGAATTTCATCTGGCGCCTGTCGTTAGCACCATCGCCTTTGGTACCGTTTTAGTCAGTTTGACAGTCAACTTTATCGGTTCGGAACCGCAAGTTTTTCCCGCTCATGTCAATATTGGAGACTTCTCCGTAGGTGGCATTCTCATTAGTGGCACGGAACTGCTGATGTTCGCCATTGCCATAACTCTCATGGTCTTACTCACCTTTATGCTCGAAAAAACAAAAACAGGTCGAGCCATGCGAGCCATGGCAGAAAACGAAAAAGCAGCACAAATTTTAGGTGTAAATGTCAAAAGAATTATCATTACCACCTTTGCCATCTCTGCTGCCTTAGCTGGTATTGCCGGTATCTTAGTCGGTTTGCGCTTTGGTGTGATCAGTCCCTTTGTCGGTGCGACCATTGGCCTAAAAGCATTGGCCGTTATGGTGATTGGTGGTCTGGGTAACATTTACGGTGCGATGGTAGCAGGCTTGCTCTTAGGAATGCTCGAAGCAGCCACCGTTGTCATCCCAGGATTATCGCCCTACGTCGATGCTGTAATCTGGGGTTTTCTCGTCTTCGTCTTGCTCTTTAAACCCAACGGTCTCTTAGGAACAAGAGTACAAGCGGAAAGGGTGTGAGCAAGGTTGACAGAATCTGTATTTATTTTTGCCGGAATTAACATTATTTTAGCCATCAGCCTTTATATCACCCTTTCCACAGGGCAGATATCACTAGGCCACGGTGCCTTTATGGCCATTGGCGCTTACATGGCTTCGGTTATGACTGTAAAATGGGGATTTAATCTCCCTCTTGCAATTGTGGCCGCTGCCATTATGGCTGGTATTGTTGGCGTTGCTGTCGGCTTTCCGGCCCTTCGCGTTAAAGGAATCTACTTGGCCATTGGAACGCTCGGCTTGGGTGAAGTGGTGCAAGTCTTTTTCCACAACTTCAAGTACACCGGTGGTGCCTCTGGTATAAGTGGCATGTCTGGCACGACTTTGTATCTTGTCTGGTTTATGGTTGCTTTAACCATTTTGTTTGCTTGGCAACTTACCCACTCACGCATCGGTTGGGCTTTCAAAGCCGTCCATGAAGATGAGGTAGCAGCCCAATCGATGGGGCTGAATATCACCTATCTGAAAGTAACTGCTTTTGGTGTAAGTGCAGCCATCGCTGGCATTGCCGGCGCTCTCTATTCTCACTATATTTTCTTTATCGACCCCCACGCTTTTGGTTATCACACTTCCTTGCTGATTCTTTTTTACGTTATCTTTGGCGGTGCCCAGACTTTCTGGGGTGCAGCCCTTGGAGCACTCGTGCTAACCTTGTTGCCTGAGCTCATTCGAGGCATGCAAGAATGGCGTCTCACATTCTACGGTATTCTTATTATGGCCATGATGGTTCTTCGTCCACAAGGTCTGATCTCCCACGATACTATTAATTGGATTAAAGACTTTTTCAGCAAAAAAAGTCTACCCAAAACAAAAGCCACAGAGGAAGCAGGGTGATCCTTGGTGCTCGTTGTTAGCGAAGTACACAAAAGTTTTGGCGGCTTAAATGTAATTCACGAATTAAGCTTTCAGGTGCCAGAAGGGTTTATTTTCAGTCTCATTGGACCGAATGGAGCCGGCAAAACAACACTTTTCAACATGATTACAGGCATTTACCCTGTCGATCGTGGCCACATCTCCTTTCAAGGCACGACCTTAAATGGCTTAAAGCCCTATGAGATCACTCGCTTAGGCATTGCCCGTACTTTTCAGAATATTCGACTTTTTCCGCATATGACGGTGCTCGAAAATGTACGCATCGGGCAAAGCACCAAAGTCAACACAGGCTTGCGCAGTCTTATTCCCGCCTATGAGCGTTCCTTAGAAAAAGAGTTGGCCCAGGAAGCCCAAGAAGCGCTGGCCCTATTGGGACTGGAAGAGAAAAAAGATCAATATGCAGGCCAGCTTTCCTACGGCGATCAAAGGCGGGTAGAGATTGCCAGAGCCCTGGCGACAGGTGCAAAGCTTCTCCTCCTTGATGAGCCTGCCGCCGGTTTGAATCCCGATGAAAGCAAAGGGCTCAACGAGATTATTCTAAAAATCCGTAAAGCAGGTCATACCATTTTGCTTATTGAGCACGACATGTCTGTCGTCATGGAAATTTCAGACCATGTTCTGGTTATTAACTTTGGCGAAAAAATCGCTGAAGGCGATCCTGCCACCGTGCAGGCCAATCCGCTGGTGCTAGAGGCCTATCTGGGAAAGGATGAAGAATGATGGAAAAGGTTCTACAGGTAAAGAACCTGAAAGTTGCGTACGGACCGATTAAAGCGTTAAAGGGTATTGATCTCGAAGTCCGTCAAGGCGAAACTGTTGCCATCATTGGGGCCAATGGTGCTGGCAAATCTACTTTGCTCAAGACCATCTCCGGTCTCTTAAAGCCTGCAGAAGGCACCATTGAGTTTAGAGGCCAGCCTCTTACGTCGATGGCGCCCCATCACATCGTGAGCAAAGGGCTTATCCACGTTCCTGAAGGCAGAGCTGTCTTAGGTCGCATGACCGTAGAAGATAACTTGCTGATGGGTGCCTATTGTCGCAAAGACGAAAAAGAGATTCAAGAAGACCTTGAAAAAGTGCTTGCTTTATTTCCCATCTTGAAAGAGCGCTTTAAGTTTCAAGCAGGCAATCTTTCGGGAGGACAGCAGCAAATGCTGGCCATCGGCCGTGGCATGATGGCCCGTCCACAAATCATGATGCTTGATGAACCTTCTCTAGGCTTAGCACCCATTGTAATCAAAGAGATCTTTGAAATCATTAAAAACTTGCGCGATAAAGGCATCACCGTATTGCTGGTGGAACAAAATGCCAAGCAAGCGCTCAAAGTGGCCGACCGTGGTTATGTCTTAGAGACCGGTCGTGTCGTTTTAAGCGACAGTGGCGCCAATCTTTTACGCAGCGAAGAAGTAACGCGAGCCTATCTTGGGGAACGCAAAGACGACACCCGGCGTGCTCTCACTGCATAAGTATCGTTGTAAAAAAAGGAGGCGGTATTTTGTTTAACAAAGTTCTCATCGCCAATCGCGGTGAAATCGCTCTTCGGCTTTTGCGAGCAGCCCAGGCCTTACAGATTCGAACCGTACTAGTTTACTCGGAAGCCGATCAAGATACCCTTCCTGTTAAGGAGGCCGATGAGGCATACCTCATCGGTCCCCCCCCCGTCGCCCAGAGCTATTTGCAAGTCGAAAAAATTCTAGAAGTGGCAAAAAAAACGGGTGCCCAAGCCATTCATCCTGGCTACGGTTTGCTCTCTGAAAATGCAACTTTTGCCCGCCGTTGCGCCGAAGAAGGAATAAAGTTCATTGGTCCGTCAGCTTCAATTATCGCCATCATGGGTGATAAAGTGGCTGCTCGCCGCACCATGGCGGCCGCTGGCGTACCCGTTGTGCCAGGTACAGAACGGGCACCTGAAGATTTGCAAGCCGCCCTTGTAGAAGCCAATCGCATTGGCTACCCCATCATGGTCAAAGCAGCCGCCGGGGGTGGAGGCATCGGCATGCAAATTGCCCACGATGAATCGGCTTTAGCGGCAGCCTGGGAAAGCTGCGCCCACCGTGGAGGCCGCTTTTTCGGAGATAGAACACTTTTTCTAGAGCGCTACTTCTCTAGAAGTCGTCATATTGAGGTTCAATTGATGGCCGATGAACATGGCAATGCCATTCATCTTTTTGAAAGAGATTGCTCCATTCAAAGACGGCATCAAAAAATCGTAGAAGAAGCACCGGCTGCCCAGCTTTCTCTGGAATTGCGAGAAAAAATGGGACAAGTGGCCTTGAAAGCAGCCCGTGCCATTGGGTACTCCAATGTTGGTACCATGGAATTTCTTGTCGATGAAGATGACAATTTTTACTTTCTGGAGATGAATACGCGCTTACAGGTGGAGCACCCCGTTACAGAAATGGTGACAAACATCGACATTGCCCAAGCCCAGTATCGCATTGCCGCCGGTGAAAAGCTTTGGCTTCAGCAAGAAGATGTGGCCCTTCAAGGTCATGCTATTGAGGTGCGGCTCTATGCTGAAAACCCCGACAACTTCTTGCCTTCACCCGGCAGAATCAATCACTTCTATATACCACAAAAAGAAAATGTTCGCGTCGATGGCTGGGTCCAAAGTGGTACCGTCGTAACGCCTTATTACGATCCGCTGCTCGCTAAAATCATCGCGCATGGCGAGAATCGAGCAGAAGCCATTGCCATGTTGCAAGCAACATTGCAAGAAACAGAAATTGAAGGGATCAAAACAAATTTACCTGTACTCAAAGATATTTTAGCCCATCACACTTTCCAAGCGGGAGAAGGCAATTGCTATTTTGTACGAGAAATGCTCGGCAAAGCTGTCTAAGGCAGTGCCAGTCCTGAAAGTACATGAAGGAGGAGCTACTACATCATGAAGGAAGTTACAGCGACAATGGCAGGGATGGTCTTACGTCTCCAAGTTAATCCTGGCGATAAAGTGGAAGAGAACCAGGAAGTTTTATATCTTGAGTCCATGAAGATGGAGATTCCTGTCCAATCGACTTTTGCAGGCACTGTTGTTGAAAGCAAAGTCGCAGAAGGGGAATTTGTCAACGAAGGCGATGTTCTTTTGTTGTTAGAGTAGGACAGGGAAGGACGGAGGAGCCTTTGCAACAAACTGAAGGGATAAGAGGAAAGGGCATTTTACAAAGCCAAAGCGCCACAGTGCTAATAGAGCAAGATGGCCCTATCGCTTGGATCAAGATCAATCGGCCCGCGGTAATGAATGCGCTCAACTATGAAACATTGCTGGCTTTAGAAGATCTAACAAGGCAAATCCGTTTTCACCGCCAGGTGCAACTCGTCGTCATCACGGGCGTTGGTGACAAAGCTTTTTCCACGGGAGCCGATCTGAAAGAGCGTGCTACTTTTTCACCAACGCAAGTGCAGCAATACATATACACCATTCGAGAGCTTATGAATCAGATTGAAACATTACCCCAACCGGTCATTGCCTTGCTTAATGGCATGGCTTTAGGAGGAGGAACAGAGCTCGCCCTGGCTTGTGATTTACGGATTGCTGCAGAAGGTTCCCAGATGGGATTAACGGAAACAAAGCTGGCTATTATTCCAGGCGCCGGGGGTACGCAGCGACTGAGTCGCCTCATTGGCGCAGCTCGAGCGAAAGAGCTGATTTTTACGGCCCGCACCATTTCAGCCCAGGAAGCGTACAACCTAGGACTTGTCAATCGTGTTGTACCAGGCCATGAATTGCACCAGGCTCTTTATGAACTAGCCGAGACCATTTTGTCGAATGGGCCCGTGGCTTTACAACAAGCCAAGTATGCCATTAACTTCGGCATGGAAGCCGAATTGCGAACGGGCTTAGCTTTAGAAACAAAATCCTACGAAGTTTGCATTCCTACAGAAGATCGCAGGGAAGCCTTGCAGGCATTTCGAGAAAAAAGAAAGCCACAGTTTCAGGGAAGGTGAGTAAAAGCATGGCGAATCAGCCCATTCCAAAGAATCAACCGAGTCAGCCTTATGAAGAGATGGCAGAATTGATGGAAAAAATCTACGCAGGCGGGGCTCCCAAGTATCATGCAGCCAACAAAGAGCGAGGCAAGCTCTTTGCACGGCATCGACTGGAGCTTTTGCTCGATAAGGATAGCTTTGTAGAAGAAGGCTTGTGCGCCAACTGCCAGGCCGATGAGCTGCCCGCTGATGGCGTTATTTGTGGCATTGGCACCATTGAAGGTCGGCCTGTTTGCATTATGGCCAACGACTCTACCGTCAAAGCCGGTAGTTGGGGACAGCGCACTGTTGAAAAAATCATTCGCATTCAAGAAAGAGCCCTCGACCTGAATATCCCGATTTTTTATCTTGTTGATTCCGCCGGTGCACGCATTACTGATCAAGTGGAAATGTTCCCTGGTCGTCGTGGCGCTGGACGCATTTTCTACAATCAAGTGAAGCTATCAGGTCGCGTTCCCCAGATTTGTCTTCTTTTTGGACCTTCTGCTGCTGGCGGTGCTTACATTCCTGCTTTTTGCGACGTTGTATTTATGATTGAAGGCAACGCAAGTATGTATCTCGGTTCGCCACGCATGGCTGAGATGGTTATCGGAGAAAAAGTAACACTCGAAGAAATGGGCGGTGCTCGTATGCATTGTACCCAGTCAGGTTGTGGTGATTTTCTCTGTGCCAGTGAAGAAGAAGCCATTACAAAAGCCCGACACTATCTTAGCTACTTTCCCCAGAGCTGCTTTGAAAAGTCGGAAAAAATAACAAGCTCGGAAAAAAAGGAAAACTCCAAGGTTGCTAGCATCGGCAAAAAAGATATTAAGTCTATCGTGCCAACGAATCAAAACGTTCCATTTAATATGAAGGAACTCATCTACAATCTCGTTGACGAAGGCTCTTACCTAGAAATCAAAGAGCTTTTCGCGCCAGAAATTATTACAGCTTTCGCTCGCCTTGATGGACAGCCTGTGGGCATTGTGGCCAATCAGCCTATGCACAAAGGTGGCGTTTTGTTTATCGACTCGGCCGATAAAGCGACACGGTTCATTCAGCTTTGCGATGCTTTCAACATTCCTCTTCTATACTTGATGGATGTTCCTGGCTTTATGATTGGAACGAAGGTGGAACGGGCCGGCATGATTCGACATGGCGCCAAGATGATTTCAGCCATGTCAGAAGCAACAGTACCGAAAATTTCCGTCGTCGTACGTAAGGCCTATGGCGCTGGATTGTACGCCATGTGTGGCCCTGCTTTTGAGCCCGATGCTTGTCTTGCTTTGCCCACAGCGTCCATTGCCGTCATGGGTCCAGAAGCGGCCATCAACGCCGTGTACTACAACAAGATCAAAGAGCTACCGCCGGCAGAGCGCGCTGCTTTTATCAATGAACGTCGTAAGGAGTATCAAGAAGATATATCTCTAGCACGTCTCGCCTCAGAACTTGTTGTTGACGCTATCGTTATGCCCGAGAAATTGCGAGGGGAGCTCATCCAACGCTTCTCCTTATATCGTTCGAAAAAGACAGCGTTTACAACACGCAAGCATGCGGTAACGCCTGTGTAGATTTGCGATTCAGTATCCTACACCCAAATTAGAGGAGGTCTGTTATTATTATGAACTTCGATCTTAGCCCAGAGCAAAGAGCAATTCAGCAAATGGTTCGCCAGTTTGCCCAAGAAGAAGTAGCCCCGGGCGCGGCGGAACGGGATAAGACCGGAGTTTTTCCTGAAGCCATTTTTCGTGACATGGCGGAACTGAGTCTCCTCGGTCTTCCTTATCCGGAAGAAGTGGGTGGTGCAGGTGCCGATACTCTTTCCTTTGCCCTCGTCGTGGAAGAACTGGCTAGAGCCTGCGCTTCTACAGCCCTCTCTTATGCGGCCCATATCTCTTTAGGTTGTGCCCCTCTTTATCTTTTCGGTACGAAAGAACAACAAGAAAAGTGGCTTGTACCACTTTGTCAAGGTAAGTTTCTAGGCTCTTTCGGCCTTACAGAGCCCAATGCCGGTTCTGACGCCGGTGGAACTCAAACGGTTGCTACCTTGCAAGAAGGCCAGTGGGTGATTAACGGTTGTAAATGCTATATTACCAATGCTTCTTATGCCGGTGCTGTTGTGGCAACCTGCCGTACAGAACCAAAAGGTGGCAGCAACGCCATTAGTGCCATTATTGTTCCTACAGGCACGGAAGGGTACACCATTCGCAATGGCTACGACAAATTAGGTATGCGTGCTTCGAATACGTGCGAGCTTTTCTTTGATGATGTAAAAGTGCCAGAAGAAAATCTCTTAGGTGAAAGAGGCAAAGGCTTTACACAATTTTTGCAAGTCTTAGATGGTGGACGGATATCCATCGCGGCGCTTGCCCTAGGCATCGCCCAAGCATGCCTCGATGCTTCTGTCAAGTATGCCAACGAACGTGTTCAGTTTGGTCAGTCAATCTCTAAGTTTCAAGCCATTTCTTTTAAACTTGCCGATATGGCCACGCATATCGAATTGGCTCGCAACCAAGTTCACAAAGCAGCCTGGCTCAAAGATGAAGGCCGCCCTTTCGCCAAAGAAGCGGCCATGGCCAAGCTCTTTGCTTCTGAAATTGCAACCAAAGCGGCTTTAGAAGCCATTCAAATTCACGGTGGCTATGGCTACATCAAAGAATTCCCCGTAGAACGTTACTTGCGCGATGCCAAACTTTGCGAAATTGGCGAAGGAACCTCTGAAATCCAACGCATTGTCATATCTAGACAACTTGGCTGCAATGCTCTTTCCACAGAACACAAAAAAGCGAAAAAAAGCAGTTGCCTCAAATGCGTCGATAAAGCAGAAAAGTCAGCTGTGTAGTACTAGACCCTAGACCTGCGAATACAACAGTGTCTGTAGTTGAGAAAAAAGTCTAAATTAAGCGTAATAGTGATAACGACGATGCTGCTTCGCTGCAGCAATTCTAATAGAAGAAAGAGGTGTAGATATTTTGGTACCACCGTCTGAACACCTCTTATCCCAAGGCGCACTACCTGCAAAAGCAATCATCGGGGAGTGCTGGGCTCGCGATGGCCTACAAAATGAAAAAATTATCGTACCTACCGATGAAAAAGTGAAGATAATCAATGCCCTTCAAGAGATAGGTTTCAAAAAAAT
The DNA here is from genome assembly GCF_009649955.1 of Heliorestis convoluta. NCBI lineage: Bacteria > Bacillati > Bacillota > Clostridia > Eubacteriales > Heliobacteriaceae > Heliorestis > Heliorestis convoluta. The sequence goes on from NZ_CP045875.1 coordinate 1,256,215, forward strand.
TGAAGCAACCAGCTTTGCTCACCCCAAATATTTGCCTCAATTTAATGATGCTGAAGAAGTGTTACAGCGCATCAACCGTCTTCCCGGCGTTGACTTTCGAGCCATTGTAACGACTCGGCGAGGCTTAGAAAGAGCAATCCTTTGCCAAGAAAAAGGCTACGGTGTCGATGAGATCGCCATGGTGATCTCATCGACGGAAGCGCACAATCAAGCCAATGTGAAAATGAATCGCCAGGAGAACCAAGAGCTTTTAGCTTCTTTGGCGGAACAAGCTTTGCAGACAGGTCATCATGTCTTCGGATGGATTTTAACCGCTTTTGGCTGTCCTTTTACAGGCGATGTAGAGCCAAAAGAAGTTCTCCGTCTTGCACGCTGGTGGAAAAGTATAGGCGCTTCCTATATTGGTTTAGGCGATACAACGGGCATGGCCAATCCAAAGCAAGTGGCACATCTTCTTGCCTACTTGCGTCAAGAAGGCTTTGGCCCCGAGAAAGTCGTTCTTCACTTTCACGACAGCCGCGGCACTGGACTGGCCAACAACTTGATGGCTCTACTAAGTGGTTACTACTACCTAGATAGTTCCATCGGTGCCATTGGTGGGCAAGCCAGAACGGGTGCCGACCCTTACCAAAGCGGTCACGGCGGCAACTGCAGCACCGAAGATCTTGTCGCCATGCTAGAAGAGATGAACATATCTACAGGCATCGACAGACCGGCTCTCTTAGAGCTAGGCCAGGAAGCAGAAAAAATTCTGCAACGTCCTTTGCGCTCTAACGTTTTGCGCTGCGGACTGGTCAAGCACAGTCCTGCCCACAAAGATAAAATACGGACCCTCAGGAAGGAGGCCACATTGGTGGAAATGCTCAAAGTTACGATGGGTGATCTTTTGGATCAACGAGCAGCCCAACAGCCTGATCATGAAGCGGTTGTCTACACCGATGATCGCAATTTGCGACTTACCTATCGAGAATTTCAAGAGCGTGCGAACCAGGTGGCCAAAGGCTTAATGGCACTGGGTGTGCAAAAAGGTGAAAACATCGCTATCTGGGCTACGAACTATCCCGAGTGGCTCGATACGCAATTTGGCAGCGCCAAAATGGGTGCAGTCCTCGTAACAGTTAACACCAACTATCGCGCTTCGGAATTGCAATACTTGCTCCGTCAATCTGATGCCACCACCTTGTTGCTCATCGATGGCTTTCGCGACAACAATTACGTAGAAACGCTTAACCAGATTTGCCCACAACTCGCAACAAGCCAACCCGGTGAATTGCAATGTTCAGCCTTACCGCTCTTAAAAAATGTGATCTTCATCGGTCGAGACCCGGAAGAAAAGCACCCTGGTATGTTCAGTTGGAATGATTTCTTACAGCTTGGCGAAACCATTTCCGCTGAAGCGCTGGCAGAACGACAAAAATCACTTCACTATGACGATACCATTAACATGCAATACACTTCCGGTACGACCGGATTTCCCAAAGGCGTCATGCTCAGTCATTACAACATTGTCAACAACGCTCGTCTCGTTGCCGCCAATCAAAATATGACCCAAGAAGACCGCCTTTGCTTTCCCGTCCCCCTTTTTCATTGTTTTGGTTGTGTTATGAGTTCCTTGGCTTGCATAGTTACTGGGGCAACCATGGTGCCCATTGAAAGCTTCGATCCCCTTCGCGTATTGGCAGCCGTAGAAAAAGAGAAATGCACCATCTTATACGGCGTTCCTACCATGTTCATTGCCCAACTGAATCACCCTGACTTTGAACGCTACAATCTATCAACGCTGCGCACAGGGATCATGGCAGGATCTCCCTGCCCTATAGAAGTGATGAAAAAAGTGGCCCACCAGATGGGCGCTCGCGATATTACCATTGCCTACGGTCTTACTGAATTTTCACCGGTCATTACCCAAACGACAGCGCAAGACTCTCTCGAACGTAGAGTTTCTACCGTTGGGAAAGCCTTGCCTTCCGTAGAAGTCAAAGTCATCGATCCTGCCACAGGGCAAGAAGTGCCCCCCGGACAGACGGGCGAACTTTGTGCTCGCGGTTTTGGTGTAATGAAAGGATATTATAAAAACCCGGAAGCCACCGCAGCGGTGATTAATGAAGAAGGTTGGCTCCGCACAGGCGATTTGGCTACCTACGATGAGGAAGGCTACGTTAAAATTACAGGCCGGGCCAAAGATATGATTATTCGTGGGGGAGAGAACATTTACCCACGAGAAATTGAAGAATTTCTCTACAGCCACCCCAAAATCGGCGATGTACAAGTGATTGGCGTTCCTGATCTTAAGTATGGCGAAGAAGTGCTCGCTTGCATTATTCCGAAAGAGGGAGAAGAGCTCACCGAAGAAGAGGTTCGTAAATACTGCCAAGGTCAAATTGCCCGTCACAAAATTCCCCGCTATATTCGCTTCCTTACCCACTACCCCATGACTGCGTCCGGTAAGATCCAGAAATTTCGCCTTCGCGAGCATTACATCGAAGAACTATCTCTCGAAAATGCCGCAAAGGTGGAGACAGCTTGATGAAAAAAATTCTCTGGACGCCGCCGCTCGCAAGGTAGAACAATCGCAAATGAAAGCATTTATGGACTATATTCGTGAACAGAAAGGCCGAAGCTTTCGGACCTATCGCACCCTTCACGCCTGGTCTGTTCAGAATATTCGGGATTTTTGGGATTCTTTCTGGCATTTTAGCGAACCTTTGCACTCTCAACCTTACGAGGAAGTATTGGTCGAAGGCGATCATATGACGGATGCCCAATGGTTTCGAGGTGCACGATTAAATTTTGCCGAAAACCTGCTCCGCTATCGCGATGATCAGATCGCTCTTATCGCCCACAGCGAAATAGGTCCAAGGCGCACCCTGACCTATCAAGAACTGTACGCAGACGTGCACCAGCTTGCCCAAGCGCTCGAGAGTATTTCGCTACAACCAGGTGATCGCGTTGCCGCTTATATGCCCAACGTGCCTGAAACGGTCGTTGCCCTTTTGGCCTCAACAGCCTTAGGGGCCACCTGGTCTTCTACATCGCCTGACTTTGGTAGCAAAGCAGTGGCTGAACGCTTCGGCCAGATCGAACCAAAAGTGCTCTTCATCACCGATGGCTATACCTACAAAGGCAAGGGCTACAGCACCTTAGAAAAAGCCCGTCAGATCACCAAGGCCATTCCTTCCATAGAAAAAGTAATTCTCTTTCCCTACCTGGAATCAGCGGAAGAATTGAGAAAAAAGCTACCCCATCTATTACCAGAAGCTGTGATATGTCAAGACTTTGTTTCTTCAATCGCCGCAGTAGCGCCAATAGAGTTAGCGAAAGCCCCACTAGAGTCAACGAAGCTTTCCGCAAATTCTGTAACCACTACCTGTCCATCTGCAAGCAACACCAATTCAGCAGGAAGCGGCATTTTTCGTCAACTCCCTGCGAACCACCCTCTATATATCCTCTATTCCTCAGGCACGACAGGCAAACCCAAAGCAATTGTCCACAGCGCCGGTGGCACTTTGATGCAGCATCTGAAAGAACTGCGACTGCACACAGATATCAAGCGAGAAAGCACGCTATTTTACTACAGCACTTGCGGCTGGATGATGTGGAATTGGATGGTCAGTGCCCTTGCTCTCGGCGCTACCGTTGTACTCTACGACGGCTCACCTTTTCACCCGACAGCAGAGCGATTCTTGCAACTGGTAGAAGAAGAAAAAGTCACCCACTGGGGTGTCAGTGCCAAGTACATTATGTCTATAGAGCGAGAAGCGCTCATTGGCAAAGGCAAGTATGACCTGCAATCGTTGCAGACCCTTCTATCTACAGGATCGCCTCTTTCCGCAGAAAGCTTTTGTTATGTCTATAGCCATATCAAAGAAGATCTATGCTTATCCTCCATATCAGGGGGAACCGATATTATTTCTTGCTTTGTCTTAGGCAACCCCATGCTTCCTGTCTATGCGGGCGAAATTCAAAGCAAAGGCCTGGCCATGGATGTTGTCGGCTTGGACGAAGCTGGTCAAGAAGTAAAAAAAGGCAAAGGCGAACTCGTCTGCCGCCAGCCTTTTCCCTCCATGCCCCTTGGATTTTGGAAAGATGAAGAAAAAAACAAATACAAAGAATCCTACTTCAGCAAATACCCCCAAGTCTGGTGTCATGGCGACTACATTGAAGTCAAGCCGCGCCGAGGTATCGTTATCCACGGCCGCTCTGATGCCACCTTAAACCCCGGCGGCATTCGTATAGGCACCGCAGAGATCTATCGCATCTTAGAACTTATCGATGAGATAGACGACAGTCTCGTCGTAGGACAGCGATACCAGGACGACGAACGCATACTACTTTTCATCAAACTTCTTGCTGGCGAAAGCTTAACAGCAGAACTAGAAAAAAGGATCAAGCAAACACTACGAAGCAATGCCACAGCCCGTCATGTACCACAAAAAATCATACCCGTTCGCGATATTCCCTACACCCTTAATGGCAAAAAAGTAGAGATCGCTGTGCGCAACATACTTCACGGCGAACCGGTTTTAAATCGCCAAGCCTTGGCCAACCCCGACTCACTAGAAGAATACCATCAAATGACAGAACTGCGCAAAGAAGCAGCCTCCTAGAAAGCGTAAAGTAGTGTCAAGGGGACGCTTTGCTTGCCACTTTTAACCAATTAAATAGAAAGAGAGGTGCTTCCATGAGCGAAAAAAAATTCAAAACCTTATCGGGCGAAGAAGTTAAAGCTTGCTACACTGCCGCTGATCTATCTTCAAAAAAGACGACCGATTCAGAAATTCCAGGCCAATATCCCTACACAAGAGGCATTCATAGCAATATGTATCGACAGCGCCTCTGGACCTTCCGCCAGTTTGCTGGCTTTGCGACTGCCAAAGAGACGAATGAGCGTTTCAAACTTTTGTTATCAAAAGGGCAAACGGGCCTTTCTGTCGCCTTCGATATGCCAACGCTAATGGGCTACGACTCTGATCATCCTCGGGCAGAAGGGGAAGTGGGACGTTGTGGCGTCGCCATTGACTCACTGGCTGATATGGAAGAATTATTCCAAGGCATTCCTCTTGATCAAGTCAGCACTTCCATGACCATCAACGGACCGGCTGCAATTATCTGGGCTTTTTACATTGCCACAGCAGAAAAGCAAGGTGTTCCTTCAGAAAAGCTTTCTGGAACGATTCAAAATGACATCTTAAAAGAATACATCGCCCAAAAGTCTTGGCTCTTTCCCCCAAAACCATCGATGCGTCTCATTACAGACACCTTTGCTTATGCCACCCGCCATGTGCCCAAGTGGAACAGCATTAGCATATCAGGGTACCACATTCGAGAAGCTGGTGCGACAGCGCTGCAGGAACTGGCTTTTACCTTGGCCGATGGCTTTGCTTATGTCGAAGCGGGCATTGAAGCAGGCCTTGATGTTGACGATTTTGCACCGCGCCTTTCCTTTTTCTTCAATGCCCATATGGACTTTTTCGAAGAAATTGCCAAGTTTCGAGCCGCTCGTCGTATCTGGGCTCGCCGCATGAAAGAAAAATACGGCGCCAAAAAAGAGCGCTCCCTTATGTTGCGCTTCCACACCCAAACAGCCGGCTGTAGCCTAACAGCGCCGCAACCAGAAAACAACATTGTGCGCACAGCCTTTGAAGGTCTCTCGGCGGTACTCGGCGGCACCCAGTCTCTCCACACCAACTCCATGGATGAAGTCCTTGCTTTGCCAACGGAAAAATCAGCAACCATCGCCTTGCGGACGCAACAAATTATTGCCCACGAAACAGGAGTCACCAACACCGTTGATCCCTTGGGAGGCTCTTACTTCGTAGAAGCCCTGACTGACAAGATGGAAGCAGGGGCAGAGCGTTATTTTGAACAAATCGATGCCTTAGGCGGTGTTATTCCTGCCATTGAACAAGGCTTTTTCCAAAAAGAAATTGCAGAAGCTGCTTTTCAATATCAAAAAGAGATTGACGAGAAGAAAAGAATTATCGTTGGCGTCAACGACTATATAGAAGACATGGCCATGGACATGCCTCTGCTCAGAATTGATCCAGCCATCGAAGAAGAGCAAGTCAAAAAAGTGCAAGCCCTTCGAGCTAGCCGTGATAACGAAAAGGTAGAAAAAGCACTGCGAGAGTTGCAAGCAGAAGCACGAGGTACAGAAAACTTGCTGCCACCGCTTCTTGAAGCCGTTAGAGCGTACGCAACAGAAGGTGAAATTGCAAGTACTTTAAAGGAAGTTTTCGGCGAATATCGAGAACAGCCCGTTTTCTAAAAAAAGAGGTGATTGCACAGTGAACGTAACAGCCGAGCCGCTCAAGGTCATAGGCAAGGGCAAAGGTCCCTTGAAAGTCTTAGTTGCCAAACCAGGCTTAGACGGCCATGACCGTGGCGTGAAAGTCGTCGCTCGAGCCCTTCGTGATGCGGGCATGGAAGTTATATATACGGGTCTTCACCAAACAGCTGCTCAAATTGTTGAAGCAGCCATCCAAGAAGACGTAGATGCCATCGGCATTAGCATTCTTTCGGGAGCTCATATGACAGTCTTTCGCAAAGTGCGCCAACTGCTCGATGAAAACAACATCGACGACATCATCGTCTTTGGCGGAGGCATCATTCCTGAAGAAGACGCGACTGTTCTTATCGAAAAAGGCTATAGCCACAAAATTTTCGGACCAGGCACACCGCTAGAACAAATCACCGACTGGCTTGAAAAAGCTTAAAAAGGAGGCTAATAAAGGTGCAACCATGGCAACAAGAAGGCCAAAAACTGGAAGTTTCCATTCGTCCGGAAACCTTTCCCTTGGCCATAAAGATTTTTCCATCCGGCGAGCCCTTGCCTGCTAAAGTTAAAAAACCAGCTCGCGATCTAGGCGTACAAGTCGCTTTGTGCCAGGCTGTCGGCATGGCCCGTCGCTATGGTTGGACCCTGGCCATTGACCAAGAAGACCAATCATGCCCCATCGCACACATTGCTTTTGGATTTCAGCCTTCCTTACCTTTTTATGAAGAAGGGCACCTTGCTTGTGGCATGTACGTACAGAACAAGGAAGCAGCTGTCCGCTCCGAAGCTATCATTCCCAAACTAACAGAACAAGAGCGTGGAACCGTCGTCATGGCCCCTCTTACCAAAGCAAACTTTGAGCCAGACCTGCTTTTGCTATACGGCAATTCAGCCCAAATCATGCGGCTCGTCGCCGCTTCCCTTTACTTTGAAGGTGGCGCCATGGAAACTCACATTTCCCCCCGTGCTGATTGTGCCCACAGCATTATCGGCACTTTGCAAGAAGAAAAAGCAAAAGTAATCCTACCTTGCTACGGCGATCGCATCTTCGGCCAGACCCAAGATCACGAAATGGCTTTTACCTTGCCTTACAAAGAGCTCAAACAACTGCTCATCGGCTTAGAAGGAACACACCGCGGTGGCATTCGTTACCCCGTACCGACGTATCTGCGCTACCAAGTTCATTATCCACCGAATTATGAAAAGTTGAAAAAAATGTGGGAAGAAAAAGAAGAAGCTTAAAAAAGGGGAGGGAACCTCGTGAACTTTACCTTATCAGAAGAGCAAGTATTATTACAAAAAACAGTACGCCAGTTCGCCCAAGAACAAGTAGCACCCTTGGCAGCTGAAATGGATGAAAAAGAAGAATTTCACTGGCCTCTTTGGAACGAAATGGCTGAACTAGGGCTCACAGGACTGCCTTTCCCTGAACAATACGGTGGTGCTGAAATGGATAATCTCAGCTACGCCATTGCCTGCGAAGAGCTGGGACGTATCTGCGGATCTACGAGCGTCACCTTGTCGGCCCACACTTCCTTAGGCGCCTGGCCCATTTATCACTTTGGCACAGAAGAACAGAAAGAACGCTACCTAAAGCCCCTCGCACTGGGAGAATCCCTCGGCGCCATGGGCCTGACCGAACCAGCCGCTGGCTCCGACGCCGCTGCCATTAAAATGACAGCCCGGAGAGAAGGAGATCACTACCGGCTCAACGGCAGCAAAATCTTTATCACCAACGGCGGTCAAGCCGAAATCTACGTAGTCGTAGCCAGCACCGACCCAGCGCAAGGCTACAAAGGCATCTCCGCATTTATCGTAGAAAAAGGCACCCCCGGATTCCTCATCGGAAAAAAAGAAAAAAGATGGGCATTCGCGCCTCAGCCACCTGCGAGCTCATTTTTGAAGATTGCCTCATCCCCATCGAAAACCGACTGGGCGACGAAGGAACAGGCTTTCGCCTAATCATGCAAACTCTAGAAGGCGGCCGCATCGGCATAGCATCCCAGGCCCTCGGCATCGCCCAAGGCGCCTTCGACCAGGCCCTCGCCTACAGCCAAGAACGCGAACAATTTGGCCGGCCCATTAGCACCAAACAGGCCATCCAATTTATGCTAGCCGACATGGCCACCCAAATCGAAGCAGCCCGCTTGCTCGTCTATCAAGCCGCCTACCTCAAAGATCAAAAACTCCCCCACGGCAAAGCCTCCTCCATGGCCAAAGTATTCGCCTCCGAAGTCGCCATGAAAGTCACAACCCAAGCCGTACAGATCCACGGCGGCTACGGCTACAGCCGTGAATACCCAGTCGAACGAATGATGCGCGATGCCAAAATCACCGAAATCTACGAAGGCACCAGCGAAATCCAACGCTTGGTCATCGCCAACCATTTGATAAAAGGAAAATAGCAATAAAATTCAAAGGAGGCTGACCCCCCTCATGAGAAAAGTAGCTATCGTCAGCGCCGCTCGCACGGCCTTCGGAAAATTCGGCGGATCCCTATCTTCACTCAAGGCCGTAGACCTAGGTGCTACAGCCATCACTGGGGCACTGGAAAAAGTCAGCCTCAAGCCGAGTGAAGTACAATACGTCTACATGGGCCAAGTCCTACAAGGCGGCGCCGGCCAGATCCCATCCCGCCAAGCAGCAAGAAAAGCTGAAATTCCTTGGGATGTTCCCTCCGTAACCGTAAACAAAGTATGTGCCAGTGGCCTCATCTCCGTAGCCATGGCAGCCAAAATGATCGCCTACGGCGAAATCGATGCAGCCGTTGCTGGCGGCATGGAAAGCATGAGCCAATCAACCTACATGCTGCCGACGGCCCGCTGGGGACAGCGTATGTTTAACCTGGAAGGCGTAGACTCCATGGTCCACGATGGACTCTGGTGCCCTTTTTATAACCGCCACATGGCTCTACATGGCTCAGAATCAGCTCGCAAATTCGATATAAGCCGAGAAGCACAAGATGAATGGGCACTTCGCAGCCAGCAACGAGCCGCCCAGGCCATGGAAAAGGGATGGCTTTCTGAAGAGCTTATACCTGTCAATATTCCCCAGAAAAAAGGAGCTCCTCTGCAAGTCAGTCAAGATGAGCAGCCAAGACCGGACAGCACCATCGATAAACTTGCTCGATTGCAACCCATCTTTGATCCCCAAGGTAGCGTTACAGCAGGCAACGCACCGGGCGTCAATGACGGCGGTGCAGCCCTGGTGCTAATGAGTGAAGAAAAAGCCCAGGAATTGGCTTTAGAGCCTTTAGCCTACTATATAGCCCACCAAGAAGTCGCTTTAGAAGCAAGCGAAATGCCAGAAACGCCGGGTCATGCCATCAACAAAGTCTTAAAGCAACAGGGGATGACGCATCACGATATCGATCTTTACGAAGTCAACGAAGCTTTTGCCTCTGTTGTCTTAGTCAGTCAAAAAGTCGCTGGCTATGACCTAGAAAAAGTGAATCAGCAAGGTGGCGCCATCGCCTATGGCCACCCCATTGGAGCCAGTGGCGGACGCATACTGGCAACACTGATTCATCAACTGCGCCGTCGTGGCGGTGGCTACGGCATCGCCGCTATCTGCAGTGGTGCTGCCCAAGGTGACGCCCTGTTGCTCAAAGTAGAGTAAAAAGAAGAGGAGTAGATCGCTCAAATGAATATTGAAAAAGTCCTGGTTATCGGTGCCGGTCAAATGGGAAGCGGCATTGCCCAGGTGGCAGCACAAGCAGGCTTGCAGGTCTACCTTTACGACATTCATAGAGCCGCCGTCACCAAAGGCCGCCAGCGTATTGAGAAAAGTCTTAGCAAATTTGTAAGCAAAGGTAAACTACGGGAAGACGAAAAAGAAGCGATTTTAGCCAGGATCCAAGATTCGACGAGCCTCGAAGATGCAGCCCATTGCCAGTGTGTCATTGAAGCGGCTGTAGAGAAAATGGAAATCAAGAAAAAGATCTTTCAAGAAGTCGATCAATGGGCACCGCAAGAAGCCATTTTGGCCAGCAACACATCCTCCTTGCCCATTACAGCGCTCGCTTCTTATACCGAAAGGCCCGATCGGGTCATCGGTATGCACTTTATGAACCCCGTTCCCGTAATGCGCCTCGTAGAAATCATTCGTGGCCTTGCTACGAGCGACGAGACCTATGATGCCATTGCGAATCTTACTGAAAAAATGGGCAAAGTAGCCGTTTCCTGCAAAGACATCCCCGGATTTATCTCCAACAGAGTCTTACAAGTCATGATCAACGAAGCCATCTGGTGCTACTACGAAGGCGCAGCCACCGCCGATGGCATCGATTCCATTATGAAACTAGGCATGAATCACCCCATGGGTCCGCTAGAACTGGCCGATCTCATTGGCCTCGACACCGTCTTAGCCATCTTAGAAGTACTTCAGGAAGGCTACGGCGATCCCAAGTACCGCCCGTGCCCCCTTCTCCGGCAGTACGTACAAGCCGGTTACCTAGGCCGCAAAACAGGTCGAGGCTTTTACAACTACGAAGCCTAAATATAAAGCCGAAATAAATACAAGCGAGGAGGGAAAAAGTGCTTTTTCAGCTATCAGAAGAACAAGATTTTTTAATCCAGAGCTTGCGTAAGTTTTGCCAGCAAGAAATAGCACCTCTGGCCGAAAAAGTAGACCAAGAAAAGCTTTTTCCTCATCAAAATTTCAGCAAAATGGCCCAACTCGGCCTACTCGGTCTTTCCATTCCTGAAGAACAAGGCGGCAGCGGCGGTGATAGCTTTTACTACTTGGCTATGATTGAAGAAGTGGCTCGAGCCTGCGCTTCCACATCAGTCATCGTAGCCGTTCACACGGGACTTGCTTGCACCAGCCTTTCATCCTTTGGAACAACGGAACAACAAGCCCGCTACCTTCCCGCCATGGTAGAAGGAGAAAAAATCGGCGCCTATGCCCTCACCGAAGAACAAGCCGGTTCCGACGCAGCAAGCTTACAACTGCAAGCACGCCTCGAAGGCGATCATTATATATTGCGCGGTAGCAAGATTTTCATAACCAATGCCTCACAAGCCCAAGTCATCATCACCTTTGCCCGCGCCCCCGGCACAACCGGTGCCGACGGCATCCACTGCTTCATTGTAGAAGCCCCTACGAAGGGACTAGAAGTATCGAAGCCCCTTCCCAAAATGGGCTTGCACGGTTCAGAAACTTGCCAGCTCTACTTTGACGACGTCAAAGTCCCCAAAGAAAACGTACTCGGATCACCGGGAGAAGGATTTAAAATCGCCATGGCCCTTCTCGATGGAGGACGCCTAGCTATCGCCGCCCAGGCCCTCGGCATCGCCCAAGCCGCTTTTGACTACACCCTTTCCTACCTACAACAGCGCCACCAATTCGGACGACCCCTATCGGCCAACCAAGGCATTCAATGGATGATAGCCGATATGGCCACCGAACTAGACGCCGCCAGACTCCTACTATACCGAGCCGCCTCCCTCAAAGAAAGCGGCCTCCCCTTCAGCAAAGAAGCCTCCATGGCCAAGAAATATAGTACCGATCAAGCCATGAAAATAACGACCGACTGCCTCCAACTACTCGGCGGCTACGGCTACAGCCAAGAATACCCCCTAGAACGCCATATGCGTGATGTCAAAGCAACACAAATCTACGAAGGCACCAACCAGATCCAACGAATCGTCATTGCCAGACAGCTACTAAGAGAAGCATCCCGCAAATAGCAAGCCATTTTCACCAAGGGAGGGACTCCATTGAGAAAAGAAACAAAAACAGTGCTCTACCAACAAGAAAATGCCGTCGCACTCCTAACCATCAATCGCCCCACCGTCTTAAACGCCCTCAATCGGCAAGTCTTTCATGACTTAGAAAGCCTCTTCGACCAAATCGCAGTAGACGAGAGCGTCGGCGCTGTCGTCATCACCGGCGCTGGAGAAAAAAGCTTCGTTGCCGGCGCTGACATCGCCGAAATGGCCCAGTACACCCCCTTAGAAGCCCGTGCCTTTGCTCAACAAGGGCAACGTGTCTTTAGCAAAATGGAGAAGATCCCGCAACCTGTTATTGCAGCCATTCAAGGTTATGCCTTAGGCGGTGGTTGTGAACTCGCCCTTGCCTGCGATATTCGCTACGGCAGCCCGAAAGCAAAACTGGGCCAACCGGAAGTGAACCTGGGCGTACTTCCCGGCTTTGGTGGATCCCAGCGATTGCCACGACTCATCGGCAAAGGGCGAGCCAGTGAATTGCTCCTCACCGGTGATATCATCGACAGCACGAAGCCTTTCGCCTTGGCTTGCTTAACAAAATCTTCCCCCTAGAATCACTGCTTGAAGAAAGCTTGAAAGTAGCCGAAGGTTGGCTGAAAAATCTTTTCAGGCTCTTCACTTGAACAAAAGAGCGATCAACGAAGGCCTTAACATGGACATAGAACGCGCCTTTGCTTATGAAGCAGAACTTTTTGGCATCGCTTTTTCAACAGAAGACCAAAAAGCAGGCATGGAAGGTTTTTTACAAAAAAAGAAAGTGCAATTTCGAAAGCCTTCTTAAAAGAACAATCCCTAAAATAGAAGGAGGAATGACTGTGAAAATTGTGGTGCTACTAAAGCAGACTTTTGACACAGAAGCCAAAATTTCCCTAAAGAATGGGCAAATCGAAGAGCAAGGCGTAACATTAATCATCAACCCTTATGATGAGTTTGCCTTAGAAGAAGCTCTTCGAATCAAAGAAAAACAAGGCGGTCAAGTCACCCTCCTTGCAATTGGTAGCGATACGGTCAAAGACTCTTTGCGCCAAGGTTTGGCCATGGGGGCTGACCGAGCCATTTTGATTCAGAAAAACCTTTCCATCCAAAGCGACTTTGATGATTCCATGGTGGCAGAAGCACTGGCCAAGGTGTTACAAGAAGAGTCTTATGACCTAATCCTGACCGGTTGGAAAGCCATCGATGACAATGGAGCCCAGATGCCTCTGCGTGTGGCAGAACAGTTGGGGCTACCACAGATCAACGTAGTAACGAAGCTAGAAATTGCCGATGGCAAAGCAACGGGGACTCGAGAAATCGAAGGGGGCAGCGAAGTCCTAGAAGTGCCCTTGCCTGCAATGATTGCAGCCCAGCGAGGCCTCAATGAGCCCCGGTACCCTTCTATGCGAGGCATTATGCAAGCTCGCAAAAAAGAGTTAAAAGTGATTGAAGCTGATCAACTTTCGCTGACCGCAGAAGCCAAAGTGGCCGTCAACGCCATTTTCTTGCCAGAACCCAAAAAAGCCGGCACCATCTATCAAAGTGCTCCAGCCCAAGCGGTACAAGAACTGGTAGCCGCTTTGCACAATGAAGCAAAAGTTGTGTAAGTTTTTGCTTAAAAGAAATAAAACAGACTAAGGGGAGGCAGGTTCGATGGCCAAAGCATGGGTTTTACTCGAAGTTCTTGATGGAAAAATCAAAAGGGTTAGCTGGGAAATGGTAACACTGGCCCAACAAACAGGGGCGCAGGAAATCGTAGGCCTCTTAATAGGCCAGGGTGTACAAGATCTAACCGGAGAAGCAAGCCAGTACGGCTTTGATAAAATCGTCCTAGTCGATCACCCCGCTGTGGAAAAGTATAGTGCTTCGTCATATACGGCTATTCTTACAGAGCTATATGAAAAAGAAAAACCAGAACTGCTTTTCATCGCCAACACGGCGCAAGGTCGAGATTTTGCACCACGATTGGCTCAACGTATCGGAGCCGGTCAAGTAAGTGATGTGACAGCCTACCAGGGGCTTGCTGCTGCCAATGAAGGGGCAAAGGAAGTTGCGGCAACGCACACAGAACAAGGCCCATCAACGGAAGCGACACTGGCAGGACAAGGCGCTTTTATTCGTCCCATCTACGCTGGCAAAGCTTTCGCCAGTGTTAGAGCCAACAGCTTCCCCCTTGTCGTCACCGTTCGCCCCAACGCTTTTACCGCAGCGGCCCCCCAAGAAGGCAGCGAACAGGGCAAGGCGACGCCCGTTGTAGAAGTGCCTTCCCTTGCAGCGACAGAAGCACCGGTTGATCTTTCAGCCGTGATTAAAGAAGTGGTCAAACACATATCCAGCCGGCCGGAGCTCACCGAAGCCGATATCATCGTCTCAGGCGGCAGAGGCATAAAAGGTCCAGAAAACTTCCCCCTCATAGAAAGCCTAGCAGATACGCTAGGGGCTGCCGTTGGTGCCTCCCGGGCTGCCGTCGATGCAGGCTGGCGCCACCACGACGATCAAGTGGGCCAAACAGGCAAAACCGTATCTCCCACCCTATACATCGCTTGCGGCATCTCCGGCGCAATTCAACACCTTGCTGGCATGAACAGCTCCAAAGTAATCGTAGCCATTAACAAAGACCCAGAAGCAAACATCTTCAAAGTTGCCGACTACGGCATTGTAGGTGACCTTTTCGAAGTAGTACCGCTTCTCCAAGCAGAGTTCGAAAAAGTGCTTCATCAGTAACAAATAAAATAGAGCGAGACTCTCCTCTATCGAGAGAGTCTCGCTCTAAACCATCTTGTGACCAATCATGAGATCTTATCGCAACCAACTGATACGACCTTCTTTTCTTTTCGGCGCTGGGGGTTCTTGATCGGGATAGCCAAGGGTGATTACAGCGACAAGCTCTTGGTTTTCTACGCCCAGTCGAGCATTGATTTCTTCTGTTACGTGAAGAGGACCTGTCATCCAGCAGGTGCCAAGTCCAACGCTGTGAGCGGCAAGTAGAATATTTTGAATCGCTGCTGATACACTTTGCAAATTGGTTGATCTTTCGATTTCAAAAAGGCGTCTTTCAGCTTCTGATAAATTGGGCGGTGGTGTTAAATAGTCGCTAGGTCCGTAGCAAAAGATGAGTACCGGTGCTTGTCCCAGATCGCGAAAAAAGTCAAGTGTAAACCGAATTACTTTCGGCTTGTCCGCAAAGATGCGCTCTAATTTTGGCAAAATGGCTTCACCGGATGATCCAACAACGGTACGTAGCTCTTCTTTTTTCTCACCGGTGACAACGACAAAATGCCAAGGCTGCGTGTTCATGTTGGAAGGCGCCCAGAGACCCTCTTCAAGGACCGAAGCGATCAAGGACGCGGGTGGTTCCTCGGGCTTATACTTGCGAATGCTGCGGCGGCCGCGAATGGCTTCCTGAAGTTCCATCGCCAAAGTCCCTCCTAATGATAGATATTTTTGATAATTTTGAATTATCAGTAAAATATTCTTCGTTGACAAAGACAAAAGTCCTGCTCTTTTATCAAAAAAAATTTAGTGATAAAAAAATTTATCAATCTGGCTGCAGTGAAAGGAGGCCGCTCAATGGGAATGGGTGCTCAGCGAGAAATCTACTGGAACGTTTCAACAGAAGTTGTTGTTTTTTTGTATCTTTCCATGGCAGTGGCCCTTGCTTTTTTTGTTTATGGACTCTACCAACAAGTGCAGCGGTGGAGACGAGGCCAGCCAGAACAGCGAAAAGGACAAATGTCCCTTCTCATGAAGGAGTTTTTTTTCCAGAAAAAGCTACTACGGGATCCCTACCCTGGGATTATGCACTTGCTCATTTTCTGGGGCTTTGCCTTTATGTTCATTACGACAGGCCTTATTGGAATTCAAAAATATACAGGCTTGATGGTTTTTACAGGTCCTATCTACTTACTCTTTAGTTTACTTTCTGACCTTGGTGGTGCTGCCGTTATCGTCGGTGTTATGATGGCGCTCTATCGACGATATGGGATCAAACCAGAGCGATTGGACAACCAGCGAGATGATAGTGTCATTTTATTTTTGATTCTTGCCGTTATCGTCAGTGGATTTATGGTAGAAGGACTGCGCATTGCTGTCGTCGGTGAAGATTGGCCTCTCTTTTCTCCTGTAGGCGCCCTGGTTGCTCTCCTTTTTGCTGCAGGTCAGGAAGAGATGCTGAAACATTGGCATATCAGTGCCTGGGTTGGCCATGTGATTGTTTCGATGGCTTTCATTGCCTACATACCCTATTCGAAGCTACTTCATATGATCACAGCGCCCCTCAACCAGTACTATAGTGAGCCGAACAGTGGCAAGGCTTTATCAAAAATCGATCTAGAAGATGAAGAAGCCGAAAGCTTTGGCCTCGCTACGCTTGCGGAATTTAGCCAAAAAGACTTGCTCGATCTCGACGCTTGTACTCGTTGTGGCCGTTGTCAAGATCAATGTCCTGCTCACGAGACAGGCAAGCCTTTATCGCCGAAAAAGATGACGCAAGATTTGAAAAAGGTTTTAGATCGATGGGAAGATAGTAAGAACAAGCCTTTACTGGAAGAAACGCTTACTGAAGATGCCATCTGGTCTTGTACCACCTGTCGTGCCTGCCAGGAAGCTTGTCCTGCTTACGTAGAGCATATTCCGAAAACGATTGAACTGCGTCGCAACCTTGTCTTAATGGACAGTCAATTTCCTGCAGAGGTGCAGACGACTTTTCGCAATATGGAGAACAACGGCAATCCCTGGGGCATTGGTTGGGACAAGCGCGCTGATTGGGCCCGAGAGTACGAGGTATCCATTCTCGGAGAGATGGATGAAGAAGCCGCTTCGAAGGTGGAATATCTTTTCTGGGTCGGTTGTGCTGGATCTTTTGACGATCGCAACAAAAAAATATCAACAGCGCTGGTACAACTTTTGCAAGAAGCCAACACCTCTTTTGCCATTTTAGGGCCCGAAGAAAAATGCTGTGGCGACGCCGCCCGACGCATTGGCAATGAATATCTGTTCCAGATGCTTGCCATGGAAAACGTCGAAGTCATGAACAGCTATGGCGTGAAAAAGATTGTCACCGCTTGCCCCCATTGTTTCAATACTTTGAAAAACGAATATCCCCAGATGGAAGGCAACTACGAAGTCGTCCACCACACCGAACTCCTAGCCCAATTGTTGCAAGAAGGCCGAATTGAGCGCCCCGCACGGAAGACCCTAGAAGTATCGACAGTGGAAAGCAAGAAGGCAGACGAGCAGAGCCATAGACCAGCAGAAGATGGTGAGCGGGAAGAAAGAACCTCTCCAGCTTCTAAGGAAATTGCCGCTACCGAAGCAGGAGCCCCCTCTTCAAAGCTCGTTGTCACCTACCATGATTCATGCTATGCCGGTCGATACAACCAAGTCTACGAAGCACCTCGAACCATCCTTCGCAGCTTGGGCATTGAAGTCGTCGAAATGGAGCGACATCGAGAAAAGAGCTTCTGCTGCGGCGCCGGCGGTGGACGCATGTGGATGGAAGAAACACTAGGCAGCCCCATCAACATAGCTCGAACCGAACAAGCCCTAGCCACTGAAGCCAACGCCATTGTCGCCAACTGCCCCTTCTGCATCACCATGCTTTCCGACGGCATCAAAGCAAAAGGAAAAGCCACAGAAAAAACCATCTACGACCCTGCTGAACTACTACTAAAATCATAACAGAAAGGTCCCCTAGGTTCGTGCTGGGGGACCTTTCCTTTGCCACGCAAAGGGCGCATACAGAATTCGCCGTCTCAGCCTGTCGTCGTGCTCCTCGATGAACCTTCTTGCTACAGGATTTCCCCTCTAACCAGTCATGCCAGGTCGGGCACAACCATTTGATGAAAATCAGCTTTTTCTGATTAACGTTGGGGTTACTTCAGAGAGGGGCCTGGTCATCACGCTTTCCTCCGCTCTGGACTGGTCCCACGCTGTTACCGCCAGCAAGCTGGCGACAGCTGAGGTCCCAAGTCCCGCTGCGGAAAGCGTGATGCCCAGGCCCAGAGGGTTTTTGCTGATTGTTACTTCCGTTGGAATAGCTTGGCGAAACTTTCTTCTATCCGCAACTACCTATTGTATTTGCAATGCAATAGGCCAAAACTCAGTCACAACCAGCAAGATGTATCTGGGTCAGGCGTTATGACTTCCTGGAGGGAGGACTTCAGACCTCAGCCATCGGCAGCTTGCTGCCGCTCATGGCGTGAAATGAGTCCGTTCGGAAGGAATTCATAACGCCTGACCCCACCACAAAGTAGCTATTTTCGTGTTAACCAGTCATGCCCGGTTGGGCACAACCAAAGATGAAAATGCTATTTTCGTGTTAACCAACAATCAGAACCCGATATTTCCTATGAAGTAAATTTCATGGAACTTCCTCTAGCGAGGCATACTAGCCCTGAAAAAGCCTTAGTACATGCCTAACAGGAGGAAGATTTCAGATGCATAAAGATCAGGGAAGCCATCATAACCACCATAACAACCCGAATCCCTATGGGATGCAACAGGGAACCAACCAAAACATTTACCAACCTATACACCAAATGCCTCAAGATCTACACAATCTCATCACCAGAATGGGCAACTTCCAGGGTCGCTTTAATCTTGATAAATCAGGCTTCGACAATGCTATGCCCGGACACAGTAGCAATCACTCCATGATTTTTCGTCAACAACCAAGAACGGTAAAGCAAATCGGTTGTGGCATCGGCCTTCCTTATGAAACGCGCCTAGAAATGGCCTTGATGCTCGACGATCACCAATGCGCCTTAACAGTCGCCCTGCATCAATACAACAAACATCACTGGCTTACAGAAGGCGCAGAATCTTTTATCAGCCTTCATCATCTCCTTGACGAACACATTGATCAAACACAAAAGCATATCGATATGGTCGGAGAGCGAGTGGCCCGTCTTGGCGGTGTACCCACAGCCCATCCTGTAACGCAACATGAACTATCTTACATCAAACACGAAGTAGAAGGGCGCTATAGCATTCGAGACTTTATACGCAACGATTTAGAACAGGAACTAAAAATGCAAACCATGTTGCGCACAACCATCGATAGAGCCCATCAACTCAAAGACTTCGGCACTGTAGAAGTACTCGAAGAAGTCCTCAAAGATCGAGAAGATCTGGGCTATCATCTCTACAGCATCCTAGAAGATGACACACTCACCCGCGGCATGACCCATCTCATGGACAACCACTACGACCGCGCCGGCGATCGCCCCATGAATCCAAACAGTAAATTACAGTAAAATCCTACGTAGAGATCAAAAATTAGAATAGACCCAATCGAAATAGTCGGTGCTGTACGCAACCGGCTATTTCTATGTTAACCAGTCAATCCCCGTTGGGCGCAACCATGGATGAAAATAGCTGCCAAACGAAGCGTCCTCGTATCATTCGTGCCATGTCCGATTACGTTGGGGTTACTTCATACTGGGGCCTGGTCATCACGCTTTCCTCCGCTCTGGACTGGTCCCACGCTGTTACCGCCAGCAAGCTGGCGACAGCTGAGGTCCCAAGTCCCGCTGCGGAAAGCGTGATGCCCAGACCCAGAGGACTTTTTGCTGATTGTTACTTTCCGTTGACATTGCTTTGCGCTTTGCGCAACTTTCTGCGGTGTATACGCAACTGCTTATTGCATTTGTATTTGCAATAGGTCAAAACTCAGTCACAACCAGCAAGATGTACCTGGGTCAGGCGTTATGACTTCCTGGAGAGAGGACTTCAGACCTCAGCCATCGGCAGCTTGCTGCCGCTCATGGCGTGGGATGAGTCCGTTCGGAAGGAAATCATAACGCCTGACCCCACCACAAAGTACCAATTGACTATTTTCGTACTAACCAGTCATGCCCGGTTGGGCACAACCAAAGATGAAAATGCTATTTTCGTGTTAACTGGCCATGCCCCGTCAGACACAGCCAAAGATAAAAGTTGACGTTTTTTTGCTACTACGATATAAAATTGCTAAGAGAAACGAATCTTCTAAGAGTGAATTGTTTTTTATTTCCTATCTTTCTAATCAAGGAGTGATGTGACGTGAATTGGAAAAAAGCTAGATCCAAATTTTTTCTCTCTTTGATTCTGATGCTAACGCTTTTGGTAACGACGAGCCTATTTGCCTCCCAAGATTTTAGCGAAGGCGCTTCTTCTCGTAACTTTGTCTTTGTTGATGATGTAAAAGTCATCGTCAATGGGGAAGAAGTTTACTTTGATCGACCCTTACTCAACGCACAAAATCGCTTGTTGATTCCGTTGCGATCCGTCGGGGAAGCACTGGGTGCTCAGTTTCAGTGGCAGGAGCAGAGCCGAACCATCCTTATGATAGATGGAGAGAATCGAGTAGCCATGTGGCCTGAACGCTACGAAGTAGAGGTAAATAATCGGTTACAAAGAATCGATGTGGCACCGATCATAGAGGAAGGAAGAACCTATGTCCCCTTGCGCTTTGTTAGCGAAATCATGGGAAATAAGGTTGATTGGATTGAAGCAAGTCGTAGTGCTTTCATTACAAGCCTGAATCCTAGAGGGACAGTGCCTTCACCGACCCATCCTACGGAACGAATGAATGAACAAAGCTTCATCAACCTACAAATCGGCGATACAGAAGAAAAAGTGCGCCGCCTTGTTGGTGAACCTGCACGCATCGATCCAGGCGAATATGGCTATAACTGGTGGATTTACAACCGTAACCCCGCTCATTTGTTCATGGTGGGTATTGGCAATGGCCAGGTACGAGCCATTTTCAGTTCTTCTGAATCCTTCTCACTACAAGGCGTCACTATAGGCAGCTCTTATTCCGCCGTAGAAAAAACTTGGCCACTCCGCAGAAGCGTGAATTATCCCATTGCAGGAGGACAGATTGGCTTTGAACTAACAGCAGAAGATTTGCGGACTCGTCCTCTAATTATTGAAGGAAATCAAGCTCTAATTTTTTACATAGATCGGCACGGAGGCAATAAGGTCGCTGGCATTATGATGATGGATGTGCCCTCCCTTTTTGCCAGTCAGCGCTACGGCTACCGGATTTCAACGCGCGACCGAGCCACCTTTCAACAGTGGGAACAGCGCAAAGGGACGAACAATTCACTCGCCGTAGCCCAAGCCTATGAACGCCAGGTTCTCGATTTGACCAACGCCGCAAGATGGCAGGCCCTAAACGATCTAGAGGCCCATGCTTTTTTATCCCCTTCGCTTTCTTCCATGGGCAGAATGTCTCCTCGTGGCGCAATCGAAGTAAAATGGCATGAAAATATGGCCCAAGTAGCTCGTGCCCACTCCCAAGACATGGCCACCCATCGCTTTTTTAATCACACTTCTCCGAATACAGGCACTTTCTCAGACCGCATGAAAAAATCCGGCGTCACCTACTGGCATGCCGGTGAAAACCTCGCCATGGGGCAAGCCGATGCCATCGATGCCCACTTCGGCTGGATCAACAGCCTTGGACATCGCGAAAACCTTCTCAACCCAGTCTACAACAACCTAGGCATCGGCGTGGTCTATGGAACCGATGAAAAAGGGCGACTCCTCCGCTACTATACCCAGAACTTCATTACCCAGTAACATCGGTCCAAAAAACACCATAACATCCAACAATTCGTGTCAAAAACATGACATTCATCAAACACGAAATAAATACTTTTGTGGTATGATTTATTCCGTCCCCTTACACTTAAGGAAAGGTCGGTCGTCATGACAAAAGAAAATAAGCGTCAAAAGTTTTCA
Organism: Heliorestis convoluta; assembly: GCF_009649955.1. NCBI lineage: Bacteria > Bacillati > Bacillota > Clostridia > Eubacteriales > Heliobacteriaceae > Heliorestis > Heliorestis convoluta. Next base: position 1,277,929 of record NZ_CP045875.1, read on the forward strand.
GCAGAGAATCAAAAGGCTGCAAAAAACAAAACAATGGTCCTTTCAGGGCTCATTGGTGCTTTCTTCGTAATCCTTGTGGCTGGCTTTTTTCTTTTTTACTCTCCCAACAATGCTCCCGTTTCTGCCCATGGTGGAACTTATGTAGTCGATGAAAAACCCTCTTATAGAGGGCAAATGATCCCCATGTCCGACATTGAATATGTGCAGGAGCCAGAGGGCATTGTTTTGTCTTTGCAAGAAGTAGAAGCGAAAAAGTTTGTCTACTTTGAACATGAACAAGAAGATCGTGCTTTGCCGCTCTCTGTTTTTGTGGCACCCAATGGCCGGGTTGTAGCGGCTGTAAGTGTTTGTGAACCCTGTGGTAGCAATCGTTTTACCATAGCCGATGATGATCTAGTATGTAATGCCTGTACGACGCGATGGGATTTGAATACTTTAAAAGGAAAAATGGGTGCTTGCATGAATTATCCACCCGATGAGCTTCCTTATGTCGTCGATGGAGATCGCTTGATCATCGATGCAGAAGCCGCAAATAACTGGAACACAAGGGACTACAGCTAATGTCGCTCTTTTATTTTCTGACCAAGAGCATTGAGCGGCAATGGGGTCGTTTCTTGCTCTTCTTGCTCGGTATTACCATCGCAGTTGCAGGCACCCTTTCTCCTTGGATGCTCAGTCGAGCTATGGAAACAGCACTGGCCGACGCTTTCGATCTCGTCGGTGCCAATATTGTCATTGCACCACCACCGGATCAATATGACATGCCCCTAGATTCAGTAAGAACTGTTTTTACCATTGAAGAAAGCAAAAACCTTGCTGTCGTCAGCCCCAAAGTCCTCGGCATTCTAGAAGCAACCCAGGGACCTCTCACGATCATGGGCGTTGCTTTTGATGAAGAAATTCGTCTAAAGCGCTGGTGGTCGGCCCAGGGGCAGTGGCCTTCTTCTTTCCAGGGTGATGTACCGGCCTATCGCTTTAATCACTCTATGGTAAAACAAGATGCTGAAACGAAGGACCATAAAGATTTTATCGCCAAAGAAGAGCCCCATAGCCTTGTCCTCGGCCATGGCATTGCCACAGAGCGAGGCTGGGCTCTAGGGGATCAAGTATTGATAGAAGATCATCTTTTTGTTGTGCAAGCTCTTTTAGACCCCATGGGCACAGCAGAAGATCATATGGCTCTCATCGATCTTACCCTAGCGAGCCACTTGCTAGAGCGACCAGGACAAATCTCTATGATGGAAATTGCAGCGCTTTGTGCGACTTGCCCCATTGAAATCATAGTTAGCCAACTTGAAGAAGCGCTTTCAGGCTATCAAGTAGAGGCTGTCAGAGAATCGGCAGAAATGAGACAATTGATCATTGGGCGCTTTACAGCTTTTAGCACCCTAACAGGTCTTGTCGTTGCAGCGGCAGGCATTATGCTGGTGGGATTAACAGCGGCCGCACAAGCTCGTGAGCGGCAGTGGGAAATCGCCTTACTACAAGCCATTGGCTTTGGTCGCAAAACAGTAACTCTTTTGTTTAGCGCCCAAGTGGGTCTCGCTGGCTTATTGGCGGGCTTGATCGGCTATGGTGCAGCGCTGGCTCTTTCTCTCGCTGTGTGGCCTTATTTGGCACCAGGTGTCTTGTCACCCCTTACTTTCTTCTATCCTTCTGAACTAATTCTAACTGTAGCAGCCGCCACACTGGTCGGCGTCCTATCGTCCTATCCGCTATTTTCCAAAGCCGCGAAAAAAGATCCGGCCCGCCTACTTGGGTAAAGCAACTTCTAGATCATAGCCCCTTTCTTTGGAGGTGAAACGGAGAAAATGAGCCTGATTGTAGCGCAACAACTGTCTCATACCTACGGACAGGGTGAGAGAGCCTATAAGGCACTAAAGCAAATTGACTTAACCATTGCAGCAGGCGAATTTGTCGCCCTTGTTGGCCCTTCTGGATCCGGAAAGTCAACCTTGCTCTCCATTCTAGGCGCGCTTACGCAACCGACAACAGGAACGTTGCGTATTGATGGCATTGATGTGGTTGCACTGAATGATGAAGAACGGGCCCGTTTTCGCCGTGAATATGTAGGCTTTGTTTTTCAACAATTTCATCTAATGCCCTATCTAACAGCGCTAGAAAATGTCATGTTGCCTCTCGTTATGACTTCAATGCCCAAAAAAGAGCAAAAAGAAAAAGCCCAGATGGCTTTAGAAAAAGTCGGCCTGGCTGAAAAAGGGCACCGATTGCCAGAGCAACTTTCCGGTGGTGAACAAGAGAGGGTTGCTATTGCCCGCGCCATTGTCAACGAACCGCCCCTGCTTCTTGCCGATGAACCGACAGGCGCTCTTGATGTAGCCAATGGTGATCGTGTCATGGCTCTATTAACGGATTTGAACCAAGAAGGACACACTGTTGTCATGGTGACTCATAACCAGGCCTATGAACCTTTGGCCCATCGCGTCATTCCTTTGCAAGATGGCGCTATCGTCCTTGCCAAACAAAGGCCAGGTGAAGGATCTTGAATCTCTTTGATCTAATCGTAAAAGGGTTATTGCGTACGCCGGCGCGCTCCATCTTTTTCATCATTATCATGATGCTAGCGACAGCCTTTTATGGAGGCTTAAATGCCTTAACAGAAGGTGCCGAAGATCAATTGCAACAAGGCCTCGCAACGCAAGAAAACCGCCTGACCATCACGCCGGGAAGCGATCAGATGATATTACACTATGGTGGTTTTCCCATTCATACGGCCCTTTCCTATCGCGGTAGGGACCTGCCTTATGAAACCTTAGAAATCCTAGCTCCTTTCGTAGAGCAAGGAAAAATCATAGCGCTTCACCATCCCGAGACAGAGACTTTCACACGGATTGAAGCCCAGGCTTCTGATCGAGCAACCATGCTAGTCCTCCTTCAAGAGCTAGAAAACCTTTTACCAGAAGCAACGGTTGTACCCATTCGCGATGTCGAAGAAGGGCGACAAACGGTCGCGGATCAAATGGCGCTTTTTCGACTCTATCTATTGGCTGTAACGACTTTGGCCATTGCAGCACTCGTTACGGCTTTTACCAATCTTTCTGTACAAGAGCGGATGCGTGAGATGACCATCTTAGGTGCCCTTGGCTTCTCGCGCCGTGCTCTCAAGACGCTGCTGCTTGGGGAAATCATCATTCTGGCTCTGATCGGTACACTCGGTGGCCTTGTTCTTGGTTTTTGGGGAGCGACTGTTGTGGCTGACCTAGGCGCCACCGCTATGACAACAGGTTGGTCCCTTTCGAATATCATAGGAACGATCACGCCTTTACTCCTAGCAACGCTTCTCGGAGGCTTGCTCTCACTGCGACTGGGTATGCGCAGAGGCACCGATCTCCCTAGTGGCAAAGCGGCGCTATAATAAAGGAAAAACTGATACGCTGAGATTCCAAGTCCCGCTGCCACCAAACCTTGCCAACCATTGTGCTTTTTTCGTGTTATCCCTCCATGCCTGGTCGGGCACAACCATTTGATCAAAATCAATGTTTCCTGATTACGTTGGCGTTACTTTGTGCAGGGGCCTGGTCATCACGCTTTCCTCCGCTCTGGACTGGTCCCACGCTGTTACCGCCAGCAAGCTGGCGACAGCTGAGGTCCCAAGTCCCGCTGCGGAAAGCGTGATGCCCAGTCCCAGAGCGTTTTTGCTGATTGTTACTCCTGTTGGCATTGTTTTGCGTAACTTTTTGCTTGCTATGTTTACACAACTGGCTATTGTATTTGCAATAGGCCAAAACTCAGTCACAACCAGTAAAATGTACCTGGGTCAGGCGTTATGACTTCCTGGAGAGAGGACTTCAGACCTCAGCCATCGGCAGCTATGCTGCCGCTCATGGCGTGGGATGAGTCCGTTCGGAAGGAATTCATAACGCCTGACCCCACCACGAAACTTTGCCAACCATTATGCGATTTTCGTAATAACAAAAAAGGCCTCCCTACTTCCATAGCGGAAATAGGGAGGCCTTTTTCATAATTGCTCACTGATAAGCAGAAACAAGCATCTTATTAAGAAAATGCGTTCACCTACAAGTAAAAGAGAATGGAAGTTTCCTAGGCTTTTTCACCGTCAGCATCGGCTTCTTCTTCCGTAGCTTCATCAGCATCAGCGTCTACATCGGCAGCTTCGTCAGCAGTGGTCTCTTCTTCCGTAGCCTCATCAGCATCAGCGTCTACATCGACAGCTTCGTCAGCATCGCCTTCTTCTTCTGTAGCTTCATCAGCATCAGCATCTACATCGGCAGCTTCGTCAGCGTCGGTCTCTTCTTCCGTAGCCTCATCAGCATCAGCCTCTACATCAGCAGCTTCTTCTTCAGCAATCTCTTCTTCCACATCACCTGTGCAAGATTTAGAGATTACGACAGCTTGCTCTTCTTGGTTCCAGCTTACAGAGAAGCCAAAAGCTTCAGAGATAAAGCGAACAGGAGCCATTACACAGCTTTCTGAGAACTTCGGTGCAACGCCCATTTCAACTTCTTCGCCATTTACGATCAATCTATCGCTACCGGCTGTGAGCACAACACTTTGCTCACCTTGAGAAAGAGTAATTGCACGAGTCTCTACATCCATTGCTACATTTTCATGCCCAAGGCCGAGCGCAGGCATCAAATAACGTAAAGGCGCATAAGCACGATCGTTTTCAATAAAAACGCTTTTCTCCATAGCCATCTCTTGGCCGTTCACCTGAAAATCATCAGCACCTACTACAAAGGTAGCTTCTTGGCTTTCAGCGGCGCTTGCGCTGAAAGCCAGAGATAGTGTAAAGGCACCTGCAAGAGCTGCTGTCGATAGCTTTTTCATCGCTAAAAATCCTCCTCTATTCAATTGATAATATCGGCACATTATATACCACCAATATTATACAAAAAGAAGGAATAGCAGAAAAGACATAAAATGGAAAGGAATCAAAAAAAACTAGACAATTGCACCACGAGGACAGGTGCTGACACAAACTTTGCACTTAATGCAAGCATTATCAGCAACAGGGGCCGGCTCAGTACTTTTATAGCTTACAATCGGCACATCCATGGGACAACTTTTCTCACAGACACGGCAGCCACGACAATCAGCGGCAAGAGTAAGCGCTGCAGGCTTGGCTCGTAAGCTAGAGAACCAGGAGGCCATGGTACCCATCGGGCAAATCGCACACCAGCTTCTTGTTTTGTAGAAAATGCCTAACCCTAGACCAATCAAACCAGAGATGATACCCATCGTAATAAATACAGAACCAATGGCATAGACATCGCCACCAGTCAAATAGACACGCCATGCAAAAACGGACATAAAGACAGCGAAAAAGGCCCAACGAGTTTCCTTGGCTTTAAGCCACTTCGGTATCGCTTTTTTCTTGTTGTGGCCTAGAAACTTATCATAGAGAAAGCCTCGTGGACAAAGAGTGCCACACCACTTGCGACCTGCAAAGATAGAAATTCCAATGGCTGTTACCATACAAAGAGCCATAACATATCCAAAAAGCGGATAGATAAGCCCCAAAGTTAGATAAGATAGTGTAATTAAAAAAGCGTAATCTTTGTACTTAGCAAACATACCCCATACCTCCAATATAAAAACTAGCGCTATTATAGCACATGGATCGCCCATACGGTAGGGGGGTATAAAAAACTTAACATATTTGTGAAACTTTTTGCGGGTTCATAATCCGAATTCTTCTAATTCTTATGTAAGCACTATCTGTCAGCAAACGCCAAAAGCTCTACCTCCACTGAATCTCAACCATCCCCTGACTTCGCAAAAAGGCATTGGCCTGAGAAAAAGGGCGACTGCCAAAAAAACCACGATGAGCCGAAAGGGGACTGGGGTGGACCGACTGAATTATAAGATGATGAGCAGCAGTAATCAACGATTTCTTATCCTGGGCGTTTTTGCCCCAGAGAATAAAAACAACGGGCTTCTCTCGTTCATTCAGCTTGCGAATTACCTGATCGGTAAAAAATTCCCAACCCTTTCCTTTATGCGAATTGGCTTGCCCGGCCCGAACTGTCAAAACCGTATTCAGCAACAAGACCCCTTGCTGTGCCCAGTGCACCAAAGAACCAGAAGAAGGAAAAGGACAGCCTAGATCGCTTTGAAGTTCCTTAAAAATATTTTGCAAAGAAGGTGGCAAAGGTTGACCCGGAGGCACAGAAAAACTCAAGCCATGAGCCTGCCCAGGCCCGTGATAGGGATCTTGCCCTAAAATGACTACTTTCGTATTTTCATAGGAAGTATAATGAAGAGCATTAAAAATATCATACATATCAGGGTACACAAGACCACTCTGGTACTCTTTTTTCAAAAATTTTCGCAGTTCTATGTAATAATCTTTTTGAAACTCCTCTTCCAAAAGAGGAGCCCAATCGTTCCGCAAAATGGCCATATCGTCTACTCCTTTCTGAAATTCAATTCCATCTACCCCACCAAAAAGCCTTTTTTTCAAAGACAACGCAGAAACAGGCAGGATTTGGTTAACATACCGAAGAATAATAAACTTTCAAAAATAGATTTATAAAAGGGCGAACCAGAAACTGTCGTCCTCGTCCAAGAATAAGACAAGATAAAGTAAGATAAAGACAAGAAAGGCAGGCAAAAGCATTGCAAGGTGAAGTAATCGTAGAAGGTTCCATTCTACTCAACCTAGACGATGTTGTTCAAGTAAGTGCCACCTTTAAAAATAACTTGAAACAACCGGTCATTTTTGAGGAGATTCCTCTCTTACTTGTCGATAAAAAAGGGAAAATCCTAGCAAAACAAGCTTTCAACCTTTCTGAGATGGGTCGCATCGCGCCCGGTGAAAAGAAAAAGTGGGATCTCGCTTTTGATCGAAAAAACGTACTCGTAGATCAGATCAAGCAAGACAATTGGGCCATCCTTTTTGACATGGAAGATATGACCACCGGGCAAAAGGACTTTGAGCTAGAAGGTCTTCCAGAAGGCTATCCACCAGAACAAGAGGAAAAGCTAAAAGCCATTTTGAAAAAAATGCCCATTGTGAAACCAGGAGAAGTTAGCTTTACACCGCTTCATGCTACTGTGAACAAAGGGCAGTTGCTCGTTGCTGTCATGATTCGCAATGGCGGAGAAAAGACCTTAAAAATCGATGCCCTGCCTCTACTCTTGCTAGACGCCCAAGGGGAAGAAGCAGCCAAGGCGCAATTTCAACTTGAGAATTTTCTTGTCTCACCAGGCAAAGCCCGTCTTTGGACCTTTGTTTTTCCAGAAGAAATGGTACAGAAGAAAAATCCTGATCTGAGCAGCTGGTCTTTGCAGATAAAAAGTACAACCCCAAAACAAGTATAACTTGTTTTGCCCTGCAATTGTCGCTATAATGAGTATGATTCTGGCAATGGGGGAGAGTCCATGTCCAGGCCTATCCGAGTATTGCATATAATTGGCGGAGGGGAAATCGGCGGCGCCGAGATTCATATCCTGGACTTAGCCAGACATCTTTCACCTGGGAAAATCGAGGTGCATTTGTGTTGCCTTTTTCCAGCACCCCTCTTGCAATGGGCAGAGCAGCAAGGGATCCCTGCTGTTGCTGTGCCTATGCGAAGCAAATTCGATCTTTTCAGCTTATGGAAAGTCGCTCAGGTTATCCGGAAGATTGATCCCCAAATCGTTCACACCCATGGGGTTCGGGCCAATATGATTGGTCGTTTGGCTGCTGCGCTAGTAGGATCCCGCAAAATCGTTACGACGGTTCACAGTGTATTGGAACACGATTACCCTGATGCAGTTGCACGCCGTCTTAATTTCTGGCTGGAGCGAGCCACAGCGGGCCTCACCGATCGATATATCGCCATTTCTGACTTTATTAAGCAAAATATTGTTGACCAAGGGATTCCGCGTGAGAAGATCACTGTTATCCACAACGGCATTGAATTGGAAAAATTCACAGGTCCGTTGCTGTTACCTGAAGAGCCAAAAGGTCTTTGTCCTCGAGAATGTATCGACATAAGAGAATATGACTTTGACAGTGAAGAGCTGAGTCTCGATCTAGTAAAAGAACACAGCAAGGTGTCTTTGAAAGAACAAGAAGACATTGCTACTCACCAAGATAGCCTTAAAAGCGTAGACGGTAAGAGTAGCGAACAAGGTAGCAAAGGCTTTGATGGCAATCCTGAGAAGAGAAAAAAGCCCCAAACAGCCCTTTCCTATTGTGTGAATTCTTTTACCCTTGATCAGAGTGCAGCACCGATTTGCCGTGATCAAGAAGCACAGCAACTGCGAGCCCATTATGGTCTCAATGCCTGCACACCTCTTGTCGGCATGGTTGGGCGTTTTCACCCTGTCAAAGGTCATGAAGTGCTTGTAAAAGCAGCCAAAGAAATCGTAAAGCTTCATCGCGATGTTCGTTTTCTCTTGGTGGGAGATGGCTTTCACCGCCCAGAGATTGAAAAAATCGTGATCGAAGAAGGCTTGTCGCCTTATTTCATTTTTGCTGGTTTTCGAGATGATGTAACGGTCATTTACAGAGCCATCGACATTCTCGCCTTGCCTTCTTTATCAGAAGGTCTCTGTCTGACTGTAATGGAAAGCATGATCAGTGGTTGCCCTGTAGTGGCCAGTCGTGTTGGAGGAATTCCTGAAGTGATTAGCGACGGCAAAGACGGTGTGCTCGTCCCTGCAGGCGATCCCCTTGCTCTTGCCGCTGGCATTGTGAATCTTCTAGAGAATCGAGATAAGATGAAACGCCTCAGCCAAGCAGCCATGAAAACAATCGAAGAGCGTTTCACAGTGCAAAAAATGGCAGAACGTACTGAGGCTTTTTACGAGCATATTGTGAACGAGGACAAGCTAAAACTTACAAATAACAATAAAGCACCCAAAGAAAAGGCAAAAAAGAGCAAGTGGATCTAGGAGTGTACTATGCCCAAAGCGAATCGCATCGCCCAAGCCGCAGTCCTCATTATGGTGGTGACGCTGGCAGGGCGTTTTTTCGGTTTTATCCGTGAAATGCTTACGGCCAACTATTTTCCCGTTGAGCTAGTAGATGCTTACGTCGTTGCCTACACACTACCAAATATTTTTGGCGTTACCATGACAGGCGCTTTTATGGCTGCTTTTATTCCTGCCTTTACCAAATTGTTGGTGGCAGATGAAAAAGAAAGAGCCTGGCGCTTGGGCTCTACCATTTTTAACATTGTATTTATCGCTTTTACCTTTCTGGTCATTCTAGGTATTATTTTTGCGCCCACTGTGGTCAAGCTTATTGCGCCTGGTTTTTCTGGAGAACGTCTAGATCTGACGGTTGATCTTATGCGGATTATGTTTCCCACCTTGATCTTTGTCTCCGTGGCGGGCATTACCATGGGAATGCTAAATTCCTATGATCACTTTCTCGTCCCGGCCTTAGGTCCACTGGTGGCTTCCATGTCAGTCATCGGCGCCATAATTTTTCTTTCGCCGACCATGGGCGTCTATGCCCTCGCTGTAGGCATTTTGTTTGGACTTTTTTTACAGTTGGCCATACAAGTACCCATCTTACCACGATACGGCTTTCGTTATAAGATGACCATGGATCTAAAAGATCCGCTGGTTCGTCAGGTGGGCTTGTTAATCGTGCCAGTTATTATTGGCGTAGGCATTGGGCAAGTCAATATTTTAATTGACCGCATCCTTGCCTCTGGATTAGAAGCGGGGAGTATCGCTGCACTAAACTTTGCCAACCAAGTTATGCAATTGCCCATGGGCATTTTTGTCCAAGCCATTGCTGTGCCTATTTTTCCAGCTCTATCTGCCTTGGTGGCCCGCGGTGACTTTGCAGGCATGCAACGAGCTTTCGGCCGCGGTACCAACTACTATACCCTTTTGCTCATACCTATGACCGTAGGCATGATGGTCCTAGCTATACCAACCATTCGTTTGATATTTGAAAGAGGCGCTTTTACGCCAGAAAATACAATTGCCACATCCATTGCGCTCTTCTGGTATGCTTTAGGCATTTTACCTTCCGCCATGCGCGATCTATATACGCGTGTCTTTTACGCTCTACAAGATACCAAAACACCTGTAAAAATTGGCGCTTTATCAGTCGCCATACATATTGTGTTAAATCTTTTGCTCATTGGTCCCATGGGCCACGGCGGGCTGGCTCTAGCCACATCTATCTCCACAGCCCTCAATATGATCGTTCTTGGCTGGATTTTATGGAAGCGCACTGGTGGCTGGAACTTGTCCGGTCAACTTGTTGTCTTCGGCAAGACTTTGTTTGCAGCGGCTATCATGGGTGTAGTCGTTTACTTTGTCAATGATTACCTCTACCAACTCGTAGGCTACCAGCGAGGATTTGGTGAAATTATCCAACTTGCAGGTGCCATCGGTACAGGTTTTGCCGTCTATGCTTTCCTCGTCTGGATCATGGGCATTGAAGAAGTGAACATGGCCATCGATATGGCTCGCGAAAAAGGCGGCGCTCTCATAGCAAAGATTCGTTCATAAGAGCGTGTGAGCAATGTTCATAGCCAAGCCACAACGAATCATCCCCTAATGCCCGGACCTACAACGTAACAACAAGCAAGATACACTCGACACTCGAGTAGGCCTTTTGATTTCACTTTTCAGACAAAGGCAGGTTAGCACAGTGACTCTATCAGTCTCTACGCTTAAACTTTTGAACAAGCTATTTCCACAACCAGCCCACCCTTTGAACATGGCCCAGGATGGAACAAAAAGCACGGCGCAGTGGCAGATGGAGCGCGGTGGCGAGACCTTGCGCTATTTTCTGCAGGCAGTATCGGAAAAAGAGCTATTTCAAGATCGTACGGTTCTCGACATGGGCTGTGGGCCCGGTGGTAAGACCTGTTATTATGGGACCCGTGGTGTCAAAAAGGTGGTAGGACTTGACTTACTGCCTGATTTTATCGCGGAAGCCCAAGCTCTCGCAGAGCAAGAAGGCCTAGGGGAACGCGTTGACTTTGTGGCAGCAGATGCAACAGCCATGCCCTTTGCCGACGAAACCTTTGACGTCATTATCGCCAATGACTTTATGGAACACGTAGGCAATCCCGAAGGCGCTTTACGTGAAGCCCACAGGGTCTTAAGAAAAGGGGGGCGTCTCTATGTGAACTTCCCACCTTACTACCACCCCTACGGCGCCCACCTATCCGATGCCATCGCCATTCCCTGGGTACATCGCTTTTTCTCCGAAGAAACACTGATTCAAGCCTACAAAGACCTAGTACGAGCCTATCCAGACGGCGAAAAACGAATCGCCTTTCGCTTTAGCAAAGATGAAAAAGGGCAAGAGTACCTAAGCTACGTCAACGGTATGACCATCGAACGCTTCGAAAAAATACTCCAAAAAACACCCTACCTGAAAGTAGCCTATTACCGAGAAGCACCCTTAAGAGACTTCCTAGCCCCCTTAAGTAAAAACCCCTCTTTACGAGAATACCTCGTCCGCATGGTCGTCGTAATACTAGAAAAAAAGTAACGTAAAATCACAAAACGAAGCAACACGAAACAAGCCACCAAAGGAGCCAAGAAGCTCTTTGGTGGCTTGTTTATTAGTTGCTTTTGTTCAAACCAGTTCATTTTCTAACCAACCCGCCATGCCTGGATGGGCGCAACCAAGATGCTACCAAACGAAACGGTCCCCCTACCATCCTGTACCAATCCATGAAAATCAGCTTTTTCCTGATTACGTTGGGGTTACTTCATAGAGGGGCCAGGGCATCACGCTTTCCTCCGCTCTGGACTGGTCCCACGCTGTTACCGCCAGCAAGCTGGCGACAGCTGAGGTCCCAAGTCCCGCTGCGGAAAGCGTGATGCCCTGGCCCAGAGGGTTTTTGCTGATTGTTACTTCCGTTGGAGTAGCTTTGCGTAACCTCCTGTTATCCTGTTATGATTACGCAACTGCCTATTGTATTTGCAATAGGCCAAAACGTAGTCACAACAAGCAAAATGTATCTGGGGCAGGCCTTATTCATTCCTGGAGAGAGGACTTCAGACCTCAGCCATCGGCAGCTTGCTGCCGCTCATGGCGTGGGATGAGTCCGTTCGGAAGGAATGAATAAGGCCTGCCCCCACCACAAAGTATCTATTTTCGTAATTACCTCTGAACCGATGTGGCTATTTTCGCGCTAGGCACCTTTCGTAACCCCCGAATCAGGCTCACGAAACTTCCAAACCAAGGCCACAAAAAGCCAGAACAAAATAACCATCATAGGCACTTCAAAAACATTTTCCACAGCATTATGGAAAACAACACCGGTCAGACCACAAGCAATACCTGTAGCCAAAGCCTTCAAGCGAGGAGGCGCATGAATGGCCACACCAAAAGCCATGCGCATAACAGCAATCATTAAAGCGATAAAAGAAACAAGACCAATCAGGCCTGTCTCAGCAGCCGTTTTCAAATAATAGTTATCCGTATAGATTGTGCGATGACCGAGAAGATTTTTGTTATGATCAGCGGCAGCGCCACCAAACTGACCAAGGCCGATCCCTGTTAGTGGCTTTTCTTGAACTTTATCTAAAGCCATATTCCAGCGGTCAATACGACCCCCTTGGGCTGACTTGTTCATGTAGTCAGGGCTCAACAAATAGCTAACTCGGTCTGCCACAGAAGGCAAGGCAATGGGAAGCAAAATAGCGCCAATTAAGAAAGCTGCTATCAAACGACGATCATAAATGGCACCAAAAAGGATAATGCCCAAAGCGAGACCGAGCCAGGCGCCACGGGAAAAGGTAACGACCATACAAAGGCCCATAACGGCTGCACAACCTAGATAGAAAAGCCGTTGTGCAGGTGTGCCTCGATAGGCCAGTGCTAAAGCAATAGGAGTAGAAAGAACAAGTAAACCGCCTAAAACGTTGGGGCTGCCAATAATGGAATAAGCACGTGTGCGAATGCCTACTTCGGCTTGATCGACCCACGTTGAAGGCATGGGTGCTCCTGTAATGTACTGATAAACGCCATGCAAGGCAATCAGCGTGGTAGCCAGCGTAAATCCAACGAGTAAGGTAAGCGCTTCTTTGGTATGACGTAGCAATTGTACAGCCAAGTAGAACCAAAGCATATGCTGCACAATTACGCGTAAGCCATCGATGGGAACCTGAATTCGTGGATAGGTGTAGTCAATGAGAAACATAAAGAGCATAATGGCAATGAAAGCAGTAAGTGCGTAGAATGTGGGATGGTGCTTCCATTGAAAATCTCTTTGACTAAGCCAGTGGGCAACAATGGCACCCACCATAAGCAATAAAAGTGCCTCATCCCACCACGTTGGAATGCCAAACATGTTCACCTGCTGTCGCAAAAACCAGTCAATAGGGCCATAAAGAGCCAGCGCCCAGAGCCCTAGAATAGGACGGAAAAAGAGCAATTGCAAAGACAGCAGTATCAGGGGCAATACAAGGACGTAGGGACTGTTAAATCGTACCCACAAAAAGCCAATCACAGCACCAAAAAGCAGAAGAAGACCATACATGACGTAAGCACTGAAGCCTTCCAAAGGTGGCGCCACCCTATAATTATCGTCAACGTCAACAGAATGAAGAGGCTCATCTTTTTGAAGAGCCGAAGGCACGAAAAAGTCAGTTACTTTTGCAGGCACTGATTTGTCCCAGATGGCTTGCACCGTGACAAGGCTATTTCGCCAGAGGTAAAATAGGAGCAAGGTCCCGGCAAAGACAAAGGCTTTGAAAAAGGTCATAGCACCAAGCAAGGCAAGTGCCACCGTTAAACCTACAAGAAAAGCGAGCCCAGCTCGAGCCAGTCCACCTAGTTGCCACCCTTCAGGGCAAGCAAGGTGTCGCACAATGGTAGCTACAATGCTTCCCCGGGAGATTTCTTCTAGTAAATCAATGAACTTTAATCGAAGAGAACGCACCGGCTTGGTAAGGGTAGCTCCAAGGGCAACAACAAAAGAAGAAGATCGTTGGCGCTGCAAGCGCTCCAGCGGGTCTGAGGAAAAATAGCGCCCCACCAGGCCTCGCGAAGCCCCTTGCGCTGCTTTTTCCAGATAGCGATGGAAAATGCTAGAACGCCATAATTTTTCAATCTGAAAAAGGCCGCCGTAGAGGTAGAGCAATATTCTTACAAAGAGGCTGTTGACAATTACTTGCTGAAGCGTTTGAATGATATTCAGAAGAGTCACCTCACAATATAAAAGATTCTATCGAACTTTGCTTTTTCCCCTATCTCTAAGGCTTTACAAGTTCAATAATAAGAAGGATGAAGAAAGATTGAACATTGTGTGTATCGCTGCAGCAGAATGGCATGGCATGTGGGCGCGGGCCCAACAACTTATGGTTCGCCTTGCCGTGCAGGGTCATAACATCCTCTATGTCGATCCACCCATCACCTATATAGCTCCATTAAAAAACCCAATCCTCTGGAAAAGACGGTGGCGCGAAAAAAAGGGATTGCAGACGATGGAGCCAGTAGAATATGAGAACGGATCGAGCGACGGAAGGTTACATCGGGAAAGTGGTCAAATCTACCTGTTCAAACCACCGCTTTTTCTACCTTTTCATGGCATGAAGCGTACCATCAATCGTAAGAATCAAGAAATCTTTGCTCGTAAGCTCGTAGAAGCGCTAGATGAGCTTAACTGGTCCAAGCCCCTGCTCTGGACCTACTTGCCGGGTACTTGCGACTTTATCAATGCCTCAGAAAGTATCAAGTGGTCGAGCGTGATCTACGACTGTGTCGATGATCACGGTGCTTTTACGGGTCTCCATGATCCTCAAGCCATGCAAGAGATGGAAAATGAACTTGCGCGCAATGCCCATGTCGTTTTCGCTTCTGCAAGAGCGCTGCAAGAAAAAATGGAAAAAGTGCGACGAGACGTTCATCTTGTTCCCAATGGTGCCGATGTAGAGCACTTTCGCCGCCCTCACCAAGATACCATTCAGATGCCCCTCTCTCCTCAGAAACCACCTCTTGATCTACCTCAAAACAACAAGGGTCTTATCGGCTTTGTAGGAGGCCTTGGTGATTGGATTGACATTGAACTTTTGGCCAAAGTGGCGCGATATCGAAGAGACTATGATCTCGTGATCATAGGCCCTGTCGAAACAGACATCCGACCACTACAGGGGTTGGAAAACGTCTATTTACTCGGTCGTAAGCCTTATCAAGAATTGCCGGCCTATGTGCAACGCTTTCAGGTCTGTCTGTCTCCATTTAAACTCAATGAATTGACTCGAAGTGTCAATCCAGTAAAAATCTACGAATACCTTGCTGCTGGCTGTGCCGTTGTCTCCACAGCGCTACCGGAAGTAGTGCCTTTTGAACCAACGATAGCTGTTGGGCGCAATCATCTCGAGTTCTTACGCCACATCGACGCAGCCCTAGAGCAAGATAGCCCAGAAAAAAGAGCCGAAAGAGTCGCCCTGGCCGAAGAGCATGCTTGGGAAAGTAGACTGAATCAAATGTGGCAAGCAATAGAAAAAACCTTGTAGATATCAGGACTCTTCTCAGGACTCTTCTCAGGACTCTTCAATGATCTCTTCTCGAGAATCTAGAACACGAACTGTCTCTGTGATCCCGAGCAGTTGAATAAACTGTGTTTTCAACCAGTATTCTCGGCCCGCTTTGATTTCTTGAAGGCCTACTCGTAAGTCAGCTGTCGCCGAACGAGAAACACCGCGTACTGTCACGCGTACATCTTTAAACCGAGGGTCTTCCACAATAACTCGTTCTCCCGTAGCCGTATTGATCGTATCAATATGAGGGCGTACATCGACAGCAACGATTCTAGCGTCTTCGATAAACCCACCAGCCCCAACAAGGCGATCTTCTGTATTCAAGTTTTCTAATAAGGAAGGCTCCACTTTTCTAAAAAGGGCAGTAAGCTCTACTTCTGTGACTGTAGTACTGACCATCGTCTTCGTCTTGGTACCCAGTCCGACGACGAGAGCAATGACAGCCAACAAGATAATCAGATCGAGAGGGTTCACCAGACCGAAGAGACGACCTTTTTCGTCAACGATTTTCATTGTGACATTGTTCCTCCTACTTCATTTGTGATAATTTGACAAGTTTGTCCACTTAGAAGACAATTAGTTCGACACGAGGTGTCACTGTTCCTTTTTTAAGCTCTTTATTCCAACAATTTTACAGAGAGGAAGAATGATGAATATGAGGGAAAAAGTGAATCTATCAGCACAGGAAATTCAGGGCATTCTACCACATAGACCTCCTTTTTTACTCATCGATAGGATTGTAGAGTTAGAAGTGGGTAAAAGTGCCGTTGCTCTCAAAAATGTTACCATTAACGAACCTTTTTTTCCAGGTCACTTTCCCGGTCATCCTGTCATGCCAGGCGTATTGATTATTGAAGCACTGGCCCAAACGGGTGCTGTTGCTTTGTTAAAAATGCCAGAATATGCAGGGAAAATTGCCTTTTTTGCAGGCATTGATGGTGCTCGTTTCCGCCGACAAGTCGTTCCTGGCGATACATTGCGCTTGGAAGTAGAGATGAAAGCCCTTCGACGCAACATTGGCAAAGCTACAGGCAAAGCCTACGTCGGAGAAGACCTTGTCTGTGAAGCCGAATTAACTTTTGCTGTTGAAAGATAGGACGAAAGTCTTGAGTTTGCTCTTTGTAGAAGAAAAAGAGGGATTTTTTAGTCTTTGAGGAAAATAAATAAGGAATCTAGCGACAGAAGTTATTGATGGCTCAATGGACAATGCAGTACAATAGCAGTAGACATGTAGAACTATTAGTGATCTACTTTATAAGGAGGGTTCCAGGTGTCGATGGCTCTGGCAGCCACGGCTGCTTTTTTGGTTGCCCTCGCGTTGACCCCCGTAGCGCGCTGGCTTGCTTTTCGAATTGGTGCTGTTGATAAGCCTTCGGGTCGGAAAGTACACCAAAAGACAATGCCCCGCTTAGGCGGCTTGGCTATCTATGGTGGATTTGTCTTAACGGTCCTGGCAATGGGATTGTGGAATAGTGATTTTCTACAACTGCCC
The DNA here is from genome assembly GCF_009649955.1 of Heliorestis convoluta. Taxonomy (NCBI): domain Bacteria; kingdom Bacillati; phylum Bacillota; class Clostridia; order Eubacteriales; family Heliobacteriaceae; genus Heliorestis; species Heliorestis convoluta. The sequence continues at coordinate 1,294,862 of NZ_CP045875.1, forward strand.
ATTCTAGGATTGCTCGTTGGTGCTACTATTATCGTTGTAGTAGGAATTGTCGATGATACCTATGATTTACCGCCAAAAGTCAAATTGCTCGGTCAAATACTGGCTGCTGCATCGGTCATACCTTTCGGCATATCCGTAGACTTTGTTACGAATCCCTTTCATAACTATCATACTTTCGATTTAGGTTGGCTCCATATACCGATTACGATTTTCTGGATTATAGCAGTTACCAATGCCGTTAACTTGATCGATGGTCTTGACGGATTGGCTTCAGGTATCGCCACCATTGCTGCTTTGACCATGGCCGTTGTTGCTTGGACACAAGGTCAAGTTCTCGTTGTTTATTTAGCACTAATCTTAGCGGCTTCCTCTGTCGGCTTTTTGAAGTATAATTTTCATCCAGCTAGAATTTTTATGGGCGATACAGGGGCCATGTTCTTAGGTTTTTCCTTGGGCTGTCTTTCTATTATGGGTCTTGTCAAAGTTGCAACTGTTATATCGGTCATCATTCCCATCTTAATAGTAGGTATTCCCATTCTAGACACTGGATTTGCCATTTTTCGGCGGTATCAGAAGGGACAACCAATTTTTCAGGCTGATAAAGATCACTTGCACCACCGACTGCTTGCCCTTGGCTTTAGCCATCCCCAAACGGTGCTGATTATTTATGCCATTAACACCGTTTTAGGGATTACAGCTATCGTATTGACGGCTGTATCGACGGCGCAAAGCCTTTTCATCCTTATCGTGCTGGCTAGTGTTATGTTACTCATGGCCGATCGCCTTGGCATTCTTGGTCGAACCAGCCCAAGTCAAGAAATAACCAGCCGACCCGTAGGTCTCAAGACAGAAAAAGAAACGTCCTAATTGGGATTACTATTAGGATTTTGCTGGATAGGTCATGAAAGTAAAAAATAGGCCAGGGGAAGACGTGTAACCGCATCGGCAATCACGTACCCCCATCAAGACTCTAAGATTGTTGGGAGGTATAAATGCTCATGAGTGAGAAGCATGATCATAATAAGCTTCAAGAAGAGAAACAAGGTTCTCTCTTCGAAATCGGTTTGACGCAAGAAGAACAGGAGATTCTTTTTGCTTCGAACCGGCCTCAAAAGAGGTCACTGCAAAAATGGGTTAAGGTTTCCACCTACGGCGTCGCCTTTACGCTTAGTGGTTTCATACTGGGGCAAATGGTTATAGCCAGTGCTGTTACACCCGGTAGCAGTGCCGATCCTCTGATTTCTAGAAGTTATCTGAACCGAATCCTCGGTGAACAAACGACGGAAATACATAGTAGAATTGATGCGATTGATCAAAAAGTAGATGTGCTTCACCAGAACTTAGAAAAGAGTACCGGTCAAAAAATTGATGTGAAGAACCCAGTCGGTACGCCTCTAACGAACCCAACCCAAGCGGAAGAGGCTTCTAAGCCAGCGCAAGTCGCTACCGTAACGCCGCTGATTGGCGCTCATATACGCTATGGCCCCGGCACAGACTATGCTAGCATTGTAGGGCTCGAGCATGGGACAGAGATTCTTATTATCAGCATTCATGACGGCGTAAACAATGAAAAGTGGTTTAAAGTGAGATTGGCAGATGGTCGTACCGGCTTTATTCGCCAGGATCTTGTAAGGTTACAATAAAGAAAAATAAAGAAAAAGCACTCGAAAGGATGACAACTTTCGGGTGCTTTTTCCTTTTATGACTACTTTCTTAGACCTTATCCTACTTTTTTCGACAGAGATCTTCGACGGCTTTTTAAAGACAGCCTGTCTAGAGCTATGTTATCCTTACAAAGGCAGTCAGTGATCCGCCTAGTTCACTGGTTGAGCAGGACATACTTTTTTTGGCGGAGGTGTACCGTTTTGTCATTGGCACAGATTCAGATCAAAGCGGAAGGTGAAGTAGACCTTCCTTTTGAGTTGTGGAGCACGTTCCCGAAGGGCAGTCTCGTTCGATTTTCTCTCGATCAAGATGGGAATATCGTTATGGAACCTATCACCTATCTACGATGTATATCGAATGTTAACAAAAGGGCAAGAAGGAAAATTAGACCGTATAAGAGAAGGAAAGTAACGGGTAATCTACTTTTAGTCAAAGGATAGGGGGGCTTTCATGACCATTAAATTTGGAACAGACGGTTGGCGAGCCATTATGGCCGAAGAGTTTACTTTCGCCAACCTAGAGGTTGTCGTTCAAGCCATCGCCCAGTATGTACAAGAAACGGGCTTGGCGGACCGTGGCATTGTCATTGGTTACGACAATCGTTTTCTGGCAGAAAGGTTTGCAGAGAGATCGGCGGAAGTCTTAACAGGGAATGGCATCGCAATTATGATGCCACAAAAGGCGTTGCCCACGCCAGTGACTGCTTTTGCCATTCAGCACTATGGAGCAGCTGGTGCTATTATGCTCACAGCCAGTCACAACCCGCCAGAATATAACGGTATTAAGTTCATTCCTGAATATGCCGGACCAGCTACGCCTGAGATTACCGATCGCATTGAAAGTCTCGTCAGAGACATGGTAGCGCAAAGAGAGGAAAAGACACTAACAGTTTCTCGACTGCGCTTGAAAGCGGCAGAAGAACAAGGTCTGGTAAAGACCATCGATCCCAAAGAAGCATACCTTGATGCGATAACAGGTCTTATAGACTTTGATGCCATCAAGGCATCAGGCTTAAAAATTGTTATCGATCCCATGTGGAGCGCTGGCATTGGCTATATTGAAGCGGCTCTTGATCGTTCTGCGATGGAATATAAAGCCATTCACGATTACAGAGACCCTTTGTTCGGTGGAATCATGCCAGAGCCTTCTGAATCGGTGCTGACAGAGTTAAAGGATCAGGTCTTAGCCAGTGGCGCGGACCTTGGTCTGGCGTTAGATGGTGATGGAGACCGTTTTGGTATTATGGAAGCCGATGGTACGTACATTAATCCCAACCAGGTCTTAACCTTACTTTTCCATCACATGCTGACTCGTCAAGGCAAACGAGGAAAAGTAGCCAGAACAGTGGCTACAACACATATGCTAGATCGAATTGCGGCCAAAGCAGGCTTAGAAGTCGAAGAAACGCCTGTCGGCTTTAAGTATATTGGACAATCGCTACGCGATCCCGATTGTCTCTTAGGAGGAGAAGAATCGGGTGGTCTATCCATTCAGGGCCACTTGCCAGAAAAAGACGGCATCTTAGCATGCCTCTTAATGGCAGAAGTCAAAGCTGTTGCCAAAAAACCTCTCACGGAAATACTAGCAGAAATCGCTGCGGAATACGGCACCTTGATCTCGCAACGTTTAGATCTGCATACCTTACCGGAAGAAAAAGCAACAATTCTTCAATCCTTACAACAATATAGCCCCGCTACCGTGGCAGGACAGACCGTTGTAAAGCGCCTCACCGTAGACGGTGTAAAGTTGCAGCTAGAAAGCGGCGCCTATGCCCTCGTTCGACCATCGGGCACAGAGCCACTGTTCCGGCTTTATGTAGAAGCCAATAGCAGCGATGAGCTCAAAGCCATACAACAAGACGTGAAAAGCGCTCTTGGGCTGTAGCCGCAGCGGAATCTCCTTTGTATTTCTCCAAATTTTACGCCCAATGGCTTAGATAGATAGTTCTATAGAGACAGAGTATATGCTACAATAGTAGCAACAACCTATTATTTATGAACAACTATTCAATTGTCTGATATTTTACTCGAGCCCAATCTCCCAATCTCCCAAGCTTTTTGCTTCTCTGCGGTTTCTTAGCAACCGTAGAGTTTTTTTATTCAACCCACTAAATCCCACATCGCGCCAATACATAGCAAATAAAACAATAAGCAGGATCTAGCCTACAATTGTCGAAATGAAAAAAGTCGGAGGGAGGAAAGTCTATTGGATTTTAATATATTAGATAAGATTGTCCAAGAGACCCTTGGAGCCATGGAAAAAGCCAAAGAACAAATTTTTTCCATTGCCGAAGATGCTCGCTCCGAGTGTGCCCGAGTAAAGGAAGAACTGCAAGAAATTCGCGATAAGACCTACCATGTAATTGAGATGGTAGACGAATTTTATAGCAGGGAAAGAAAAGCCAGAGTTCGGTTGATGGAAGTCAGTCGCGGTCTGGAGCGATATACAGAAGATGATATTCGCAAAGCATACGAAGAAGCACAAGAGATACAAGTAAAGCTGGCCGTGCTTAAAGAGCGAGAGCAGCAATTGCGAACAAAGCGCGATGATTTAGAGCGCCGACTTCGCCATCTCCAAGCCATGGTAGAACGGGCCGAGCAATTGATGTCGCAAATGGGCTTAATCTTAAACTTTATCGGAGGCAACCTCAAAGAAATTACCGGTAAGTTAGAAGAAGCGCAGTTACGGCAGGAAATTGCCTTGCGTGTTATTATGGCGCAAGAAGAAGAACGTCGTCGTGTCGCTCGAGAAATTCATGATGGACCAGCGCAAGTGATGTCTAGCATTGTGCTTCAATCTGAGCTTTGTGAAAGACTCATGGATATAGCGCCAGAACGGGTACGCGAGGAGCTACAAGAGCTTAAAAATCTTGTTAAAGGCAATTTGATTGAAGTGCGCAAGATTATCTATGATTTGCGACCAATGGCTTTAGAAGAAGTCGGTCTCTATGGCGCCATTGAGAAATATCTAGATGATTTTGCAGAAAAACATAATGTGATCGTAGAGCATCGCTTTTTAGGAAAAGAGAAGCGCTTAAGCACCCTCTATGAGGTAGCTGTTTTTCGCATGACGCAAGAAGCTTTAAGCAACGTGGCCAAACACGCTCGAGCCAAAACAGTGAAGGTACAAGTCGAGATGGCTGAAGCTGCCATGACCACACTGATTCGCGATGACGGTGTTGGTTTTGACGTGCAAAATGCAGAACAAGACGAGCATTTTGGTTTGCTGGGGATGAGAGAACGAGCTGCTCTATTAGGTGGTTCAGTGGAGATTCGAAGCAATCTAGGGCAAGGGACAACGGTGATGATTCGCATCCCATTGAAGGAGAGAAAAGATGACGGAGAGCAAAACGGAAAAGATTCGAATCTTGCTAGCCGATGATCATACGCTGGTCCGTCAAGGGTTACGCAAGATTTTAGAGCTCGATGAGCGAATGGAAGTCATTGATGAAGTGGGCGACGGGCAAGGTGCTGTCAACATAGCCAGAAAAAATAGCCCTCAAGTTGTTTTGATGGACTTACATATGCCAGGTATGAATGGGATCGAAGCGAGCAAAGTGATCAAAGCAGAGATGCCTCATATTGGTGTGATTATTCTAACAGCCCATAATGATGAAGAAGAAATTCTGAAAGTAATAGACGTGCCCGTCGATGGCTATCTTCTCAAAGATGTCAATCCCAACACATTATATAGTACCATCTACTGTGTAGCCCAAGGAGAATCGGTACTATCGCCTCTGGTTATTACCAAAGCTTTGGCGCAAGCTCGTCTACGTCCAAGTGGGAAGAAAAGCTTGATAAAAGAAGCAGAAGAAGTACAACCGGCGCAAGAAGAAGCACCTAGACCGACTTCTCGTGAAGAGAATTTTTCGAAAACCCCGCCTGCTCCGGACTTGATGACGCAGCGCTTTCGTGAGTCCCATCCAAGCGATGAATTGACAGAACGAGAGCGTGATGTGCTCAATCTAATTGCCCAAGGCGCTAGCAATGCAACCATTGCCGGTACCCTCTATATCAGTGAAAAAACAGTAAAAAATCATATCACCAATATTTTTCGGAAACTGCAAGTAACAGACAGAACCCAGGCGGCCCTTTATGCCATTAAAAGTGGGCTCGTTCGAATTTAAGAAAACCCTGTAATTTTGTGCTCAGAGAAAGTAAGGGGCAAGCACAGAATTACAGGGTTTTTGCTTTTCTTTTTTCTAAAAGATAAGAAGGAATATGGAATTGAAGGTAGAAAGTAGCAAGTTAAGAAAAAGTTCGGAAAAGGTGAGTCGCCTTGGTCTGTTTGAAAGGTTTTGTCTATGTAGCGCGAGGAAAAGGAAAAAGTTGGCTTGGCTTTACACACGATCCCGCTCTTGATCTGACCATTTTACGACAAGAAAACTATGAAACAGTTGTTTCTTTGACGCCTACCCTGCCTGTTGGTGTGGCTTTATATGTACTGCAAGAGCTGCGACAAGTGCGAGATTATCAACGTTCCAGTGTTTTTCTCCAAGGTGTTGAAAAGGTAGACCAGATCTGGCGTAAAGCGCTTCAAAGCTTAAGTTGGGGAATCGCTCTTCCTGGACTGGCCAAAGAATCATCACCTCAGTACGCTGGGAAAAAGGTACACCAAGCCGATGAAGAGCTGCGGTACTGGTCACAGCAAGCTGCCAAACTGTTACGAGAGATTCAGGAGTTGCCCCTTTCTTATCAAGATCAATATGTCTTACATCTTTATGGACCGACAGGACCGATCATTGAAGAAGAAGTCGTAACTGACATGGCCGATCTACAGATGATTGCGGAAATCTTGGAAGGTCGCATTCTCTATATGGCTGAGATTGAAAAAGCTTTGACCGATCGCTGGCGACAGGAAGGCCTTCCATTTCCTGCAGGCAACCTTGAAGATATGATGCACCTGTTGGCTCTCGTCGGCGCTGTTGAGATTTTTCCTTCCTTAACGGTAGAAGGCAAAGACAAAGCTCGTTGCATTCGTTGTGGTCAAAGTGACCGCATTGTTTTTAGCCCTTGTGTACGTTGTGGCCGAGATAAATGCTATTACTGTGAAGGTTGTCTGTCTATGGGGGAATCACGACTCTGTAGACCCTTATACGCTTTGGCAGGCGATGAAGGCTGGCTAGAAAAGTGGGAAGAAAAAGTAATGCCCTATCTCTTCGGTGGCACTGTAGCCCCTTCATCCCCCAACTTTCTAGGAAAAACGGCACCGGACAACGGTAGCACTTCAAGAGGCTACCCAGCCTGGCCTGTCTTACCTTTTCCACTGACGGAAGCCCAAGAAGAAGCTGGTGAAGATCTTTTACTCTGGTTGGCAAAAAAGGAGCAAAAAGAAGCCATCGTCTGGGCAGCCTGTGGCGCTGGCAAGACAGAAGTCGCATTTGCTGCCATTGCCCGCCTATTACAGCAAGGAGGCCGTGTTCTTTTTGCTGTTCCTAGGCGTGATGTAGTTCTTGAGCTAGAGCCGCGAATTCAGAAAGCTTTCCCCGGTGTATCCATCGTTACGCTCTATGGAGGAAGCACTGGCAAGTATGATCAAGCCCAACTGGTGATAGCGACGACGCATCAAGTGATCCGCTTTTACCGTGCCTTTGATCTAGTTGTTTTAGATGAAGTAGACGCCTTTCCCTACCAGGGAAGCGAGATGCTTTATCATGCTGTGATGCGATCGAAGAAAAAAGAAGGACGCATTGTCTTTATGACAGCAACGCCCGACAAGAAGATGAAAGAAAAGATCAAGAAAAAGGATCTTGCTCTTGTTACCATTCCGGCTCGTCATCATGGCCACCCTGTGCCTGAACCGAAAATGATTATACAAAAAGAATGGCGCTGGAAACGAGAACAGCTTATTTTTCCAGAAAAGCTCCTTCGGTTTTTGCATCGTAGCGTAGAGGGCGATCTGGCCCAAGTCTTTATCTTTGTTCCTTCTATCTTTCTGGCGCAACGCGTGGGAGAAGCCTGAAAGAAGCAACGAAGCTGCCACCTTTTAATGACTTTGAGGGGAATTGGGTCGAGTACAGCCACTCACGAGATCCCCATCGAGAAGCGAAACGACAAGGCTTTAGTCGACAGGAATTTCCTTTTTTCGTAACGACTTCGATTATGGAAAGAGGCATTACAGTGCCTCGTGCCAATGTGGTCGTCTTATTTGCCGAAAATGAGCGAATCTACGATGAACGGACACTGATTCAAATGGCAGGACGAGCGGGACGCTCCACAGAACGACCTTTTGGAGAAGCTTGGTTTGTAGGGACGCGCGTCACAGCCTCTATGAAAGAAGCAGAGCGATCCATTCGCTGGCTCAACGAAGAAGCTCGTAAAAAAGGCTATCTTTATGCAGAAAAAGAAGAAATGGCACAACCTCTCGCTTGAAGACCATGGGGACCTTTGTGTGTCGCGACGCACAGTCTTGGAAAACACCATGGCGACAGATCCTGTGCCACGCAAAGAGGTGTCAAGGTTGCTACAAAAATTCTGGGCAGAAGTACAAGAAATGCTCTTTCCCACTTGGCAGGACTGCTCTTGCTGTCAGGATTCTCTCGCCCAGAATGGTCGAAGTTGGGGACGGTCAGGGCTTTGTCGCAATTGTTTGCTTGAAATTGAAAGATTGAATGAAGAGTTGGTTCAGTGTGACCGTTGTGGGAAGTACTTAAAAGAAGCGCCTTCATCGAAAGAGCCCTTGTTGAAAGAGTCTTCCGCGAGAGCCCGCAAAGAAAAAGGCACAGAAAGCGTTATTTGCGAGAATTGCCAGAACCAAGCGCCTCTTTTTCTTCAAGCCTGGAATATAGGGCCTTATGAGGGTCTGTTGCGACAAGCCATTCACGATCTAAAATATAAAGGGCGCCGCGATCTCGCCCTGCCTTTGGGGAAGATAATGGCGCAACAGCTCTGGCTCGCTGTACCGAATAGCAGTCTCTTAAACCCCTGGGGCGATCTCAAGGGAGCCTTTCTGGTGCCCATTCCGCTGTACAGCGAGAAGTTGCTTCGTCGAAACTTTAACCAATCTTTTTTATTGGCCAAAGCGATCGAAGAAGAGACTGCTTTTCCTGTGGCCGATATTTTGCTTCGCCAGGCTGACACGGAAACACAAGCTCACTTAGGACGCTATGATCGCTTGCGTAACTTAGAAGGCCAGTTTGTGCTTCAGCCACAGGGGCTACTAGGCCAAAAAGGGAGTAAAACTAAAGCCAAGGCAGCCATTTTGGTAGACGATGTCTACACAACCGGTGCAACAGTAACAGAAGCGACGAAAGTGTTACATCAGGCCGGCATTACTTCTGTTTATGTGGTTACAGCTGCTGCGGGAATTGGCTTATAATAAAATGAATAAGAAAAATCACTCTATTTGCAATGTCTTTATCGTAGAAAAATCTCCATTCTATTGCCGACAATCTTTTATAAGGGATATAATAAAGAAAAAGCAGAAGTCAAAGCAAGACTTGCGAGGTGGGGCGGTATTATGAACGTCAAAAATTGTCCGCGTTGTGATCGCATATTTGTCCGTCAACCTGGGGCAAGAAACCTTTGCCCAACCTGTACTCGTGAAGAAGAAGATCAATACGAAGTGGTTCGAACTTACTTGCGAAAATATCCCGGTGCAACGGTGATTGAAGTCGTGACAGCCACAGGTGTCGAAGAAACGTTAATCGCCAAGTTTATCAAAGAAGGTCGCTTGGAGGCATCGTCATCCTTACAAGTAGCCTGGCCTTGTGAGCGATGTGGGACGCCAATTCGTCAAGGAAATCTCTGTGGGAACTGCCAAGAAGAACTGGCGGAAGAGCTGAGAAAAGCGGCTGGAACACTACAGGAAGCAGGGCAAAAAAGCAATGTAAGAAATCGACGCGATCGTGTATTTACGGCTGATAAAGATAAAAAAATGTAAGAAAAATAGTAAGATTCATAACTGAGCCGGTTTTCCGGCTTTTTTCCTTTTCGCTAAAGTTTTTTGACCTGCCTTACGATAAGTAGATTATAGAACGCTTGCGGGATATATTTTTTCAGCCTGTAGGTTGGAGGTGAAGGAAAGTGAAAATTTCGCCGAACCAGATCCAGCACCTTTTGAAGACGTACGGGGTAGATCGTGTAGAGAAGAAAAGAGACATCGCTCCTACAGAAAAAGCACAGAAGATGGGCAATGACAAAGTTAGCCTTTCCGAAGATGCTCGCCTATTACAGGCCGCTTCAAAGGTGATTCGTGAAACACCAGAGCTTCGTGAAGAGATGGTTGAAAAGTTACGGCAGTCCATCAACGATGGAACCTACTCTGTCAGCAGTGACAAAATTGCAGAGAAGATGCTAGGTCGTAACGTAGAAGATCCGCTCAAATCGAAATAGTCTAAAAGGTGGGGCAGGATGATGAAAAACTTTGAGATCGCTCCGAGTATCGCTAGCGAACAGGGCAATGCTCGGGAGGATCTTTTTAAACGGTTACAAAGTGTTATGAAGATGCAGTGCCAGATCTTTAAGGGCCTTTCTTCTTTGGCCAAAAGCAAAGAGAAAGCACTGGTGGAAGCAAATATTCAAGAGATTAAGAAACTAACAGAAGCGGAGAATATGCTAATCACCCAGTCAGGACAAGTGGAAAGCTTACGTCAAAAAGTTACAGAAGAGCTTCTCCTGCATCTGGGCGCTTCCACGGAACAACAACAGACTGTCTCTGAGATGCTTCCCTATCTACCAGAACCGTGGCGTCCACAGTTGCTAGAGCTAGTAGAAGACCTGCAGAATTCGATTGATTTGTTGTGCAAGCAGAATGAGACGAACAGTCAGCTCATTCATCAATCCCTCGAGTTTTGCCAGCATTTTCATGAGCTTTTACGCGATGTTGGGGACGAAGAATTCACCTACTCACCCCATCAGAGCCCAAGGAATGCACCCGTAGAAAGCAGTCGAAGAGCGAACATTTTCAATAAAAAGATTTAGCTTATACATAAAAAAGATAGTAGTAATTCAATTGCATTTTTCTTACCCTGAATCGCCATAGAAGCTCTTAAGACATGGAGAGTACAATGGCCTAGCCCTTACTAAAGAGGTGACAGAATGAGTATTTCCAGCTTTTTTGGCTTGTCGATGATGTCAGGGGCTCTCGGCGCACAAAAAAGAGGTCTTGAAGTTACAGGTCATAACATTTCCAATGCCAATACGCCCGGCTTTAGCCGCCAAAGAGCTGTCTTAGGTGCAGGAATGCCCCTGCCTATTCCGTCTCTCAACAGACCTTCTATGGTAGGAATGGTTGGAACGGGCGTGCAAGTGGAGGAGATTCGTCGTTATCGCGATGATTTTCTCGATTTGCGCTTTCGCAATGAGAATAGAGAGATGGGCTATTGGATGGCCAAAGCTGACACATTGAACAAGCTTGAATATATCTTGAATGAGCCTTCTGAAGAAGGTTTACAGGCAGTGATGGACCGCTTCTGGGATTCTTGTCAGGATTTAGCCCAAGATCCTTCCAATCGTTCTAACCGAATTGCTGTGATCGAACATGGCGTTACCATTACAGAAAGCTTTCGTCATCTTGCCAAAAGTTTCGATGACTTAGAGCGAGAGCTGAACAATGAAGTAGGAATTAAAGTAAATCGCATTAACGATGTCGCTGAAAAGATTCGCGACATTAATATGCAGATCCAGCGGGCCGAAGTAGCTGGCGACAACGCCAATGACTTGCGGGATCGCCGCGATCATCTCCTCGATGAGCTTTCCGACTATGTCGATGTGGCCGTCTATGAACAAGACGATGGTACCGTTCTTGTTCGCTCAGGCAACGGTGTTCTCGTCGAGGGCATTTATGTGAATAAGCTTACTACGGTCGAGAAACCCGATGATGAGGGCAAAGCATTAAAAGAAATAACCTGGGAATCAGGTCGCGACGCTGTCTTCTATGGCGGCTCACTCCGTGGTACTTTGGTTTCACGGGGGACCTTAGAAAAGAGCTACTTCCCCGAGATCAATGGTCATGAAAAGAATGGCAATGGCAGCTATGGCAATGGAAGCAATGGGGAAGCAGGCAATGGCGAAGAAAACGGCGGCACTGTTGAAGCGGCAGCGAAGCCTTTGCAACGATATGGCACCATTGCCGATCTGCGTAAAAATTTAGCAGCCATGGCCGAAGCTTTTGTTACAGAGTTCAACAACATCCATAGCCACGAAGATGCACGGAACTTAAAAGATATAAATCTTACTGATGATGAGAGAAGGCAGTTGCTTTTTTTCGTCAATCGCGACGATCCAACGAATGGAGAAATCAAGTGGGATAATCTGACAGTAAATCGAGAGATCCGCTTAGATCCTGCCTTGTTCGCAGCAGCGAGAGTCTCAGGCGCTGAAGAGTTTGCCGAAGGTGACAATAAGAACGTCCTGGAGATGGTTCGGCTGCGCTACGAAGCCGTTGATCTAGGCAAGTATGGAAAAGCCACTCTCGACAATCACTATAGATCCATTATTTCGCAGCTTGGTGTAATGTCAGAGCAGTCTATGCGTATGAGCGAGAACCAGATCCGTTTGGTGACGGCCATTGACAATCAACGTCAATCCATATCGGGAGTCTCTTTAGATGAAGAGATGGCGAATATGATTCAACAGCAACATGCTTACAATGCAGCAGCGCGTATGCTAACGACGATGGACGATATGATCGATACCATTGTCAGCCGTATGGGGCTCGTAGGTCGTTAAGTAGGTCGTTACAATAGGAAGTCCTTCAAGTGGAATAGTAGGTAGGTGAGATAGATGATTACAAGAGTAACGCAGCAAATGATGAACAATACCTTTATGCGCAACTTAGAAGCCAACAATCGACAGATGGAGAAATTACAGTCCCAACTAGCCACAGGAAAAAGCATTGTTCTACCCGGTGATGATCCTGTTGTGGCAGCTCGAGCCATGTTTTTTCGCTCTAACTTGACAGAAGCGAACAAGTATGTCGACAACGCCTCAAAGGCCCAACTTTGGTTAGATACAACGGAAGGGGCTTTACACAATTCAACAGAGGCTTTGCATCGGGTTCGTGAATTGCTTGTCACCGCTTCTAGTGATGCTACCAGTGTAGATGCTCGAAGAGCCATAGCCAAAGAGATTGAGCAGATGAAAGAACATATCAAGGAGATAGCCAATACCTCTGTGGCGGGACGCCATATCTTCGCAGGGACACATGTGCACAATGAACCAGCTCATGTCGGCCCCGATGGCAAGATAGAATGGGTGGGCAACGATGGTTTTATTGAGCTTGAAATTGGAATGAACAACTTAATGACCTTGAACATATCAGGGAGTCAAATATTTAAGGTAGATGACAAAAGTATTTTTGACGTCCTTGATGAAGTTACGACGAAGTTGTTAGACGGCAACACCCCTTCCAATGAGATCAGTTCTTATCTCTCGAAAGTCGACGATTTTATGAACAATACGTTAGACTATATGGCCGAAATCGGTGCCCGGCAAAATCGCTTAGACTTTACCATTCACCGTCTTGAAGGCTTGATCTTAGGTTTAGAAGAAGCCAAAAGCAATGCAGAAGATGTAAACGCCGCTAAGGTTATTACAGAGCTGCAAATGCAGGAAAATGTCTATCGAGCTTCTCTATCTGTAGGAGCTCGGATTATTCAACCAAGCTTGGTAGATTTCTTGCGGTAATGTTATAAGATGAAGCGCTTTGGCTGAGGTGGTAGAGGCATAAAGGAGATGAGCGGTATGGTTCAGCTTCGTATCGAACAGCAATTTGGGAAAACCCATCTAGATATTAAGCCTCCCGAATTAAAGATTTCTATCCGCTCACCGCAGCTACAGTTGCAATCCACCGAACCAGAATTGCAGATTCGGCAACAAGAGGGAAGACTACAGATTGATCAATATCCCAGTCGAGCTTCCCTCGGCTATCGAAATACCAAAGATCGAATGAAAGATTACGCCCAGGCGGGCCAAAGAGCTGTTCTAGAAGGAACGGCGCGAAGAGCTCGTGAAGGCAATCAGATGATGAAGATTGAACAGGGTGGCAATGCCATTGCTGCCATTGCCAAGCAGAGTACCTATAAGCCGCCAAAAGGGTTGAAAATCGCTGCTATCACGCCGCCTTCGATTCAATACCAGTCTGGGAAGCTTGATATGAACGTGGTCAGAGGCAAGGTTGATGGTACTTTGCATTGGGGGACTGTGGAAGGGCAGCATAATTGGGGTACTGTTCGTGGTTATATGGCGCAGCATCCTTCTATTCGGTTTTATACGACGGGGTCGGTTGTTGATCGGCAGTTGTGAACACATAAGGATAAAGAGGTGTGTAAAATATATGCTCATTGAGACTACGCGCTTTGGTCAAATCGAGGTGAAAGACGAGGAAGTCTATCATTTCTTTAAAGGATTGCCCGGGTTTCCTGATGAGAAAGCTTTTGTCTTTCTGCCTTATCAGCCGGACAGTCCTTTTGCCTTTTTGCAGTCTACGAGGACGCCGGAGCTTACTTTTTTGCTTGTTGATCCTTTTGTTTTTTTTCCAGGTTATGAAGTGAAATTGAAGGATGATATGGTGGAGGCGCTTGGTTTGTCGGAGGAGAATCCGGCCCAGGCTTGGAGTATTGTGACCATTCCGGATCAGTTTGAGAAGATGACGGCCAATTTGATGGCGCCGATTGTTTTGAATGTTAAGGAGCGTAAAGCGGCTCAGGTTGTGTTGGAGAGGAAAGAGTATACGACGCGTCACGCTGTTTTTCCGGAAGGGATTCAAGGGAAAGAGAAGGGCGAAAGTGCTGGAAAGAGTGCCGGTAAAAGTGCTGAGGGAAGTGTTGTGGGAAGCACTGGTCAGGGTCAGGGTACTGAAAAGAGTAGCGCCTGTGATCGAAAAAGTATAACGAAGAATAGTACGAAAGAAAGTGCTAGTGAGAGCACTCGATATAGCGTTACTTCGGTAGAGGAGGTTCGCTAGGCTATGCTGGTGTTAACGCGACGGGTAGGTGAGACGATTTTAATTGGCGACAATATCAAGCTTGTTGTTCTAGAGACAAAGGGAGAGCAGATTCGCCTTGGTATTGATGCGCCTAGAAGTATTTCTGTTCATCGCGGTGAAGTCTATGAAGCGATTCAGCGATCGAATCGGGAAGCGATTACATCGATTCCTACGCCACAAGCATTGGGTGATCTTTTGGCAGGGAAAAAGAAGGAATTGTAGCAACGGATCTGGAAAAGAATCCCATCGCCTTGTTGCAAGTTCTTGCATAAATCAACTTGTAAGAAATATTGTTGCGACAAGGAATAGCTTTTGGTTTCCAAAGGGATTCTGTAGAGAGAAGAGTGTGATCTTGACCCTTTTGGATGATCCATGAATGAGGAGGTTGTTTTGCTGATGTTTTCCGACAAATTGCAGGCTGAACTCAATCAACAGATCAAAGAGGAGCTCTATTCTTCGCAAATCTATCTGGCCATGGCGGCCTATTGTGCTGATCAAGATCTCGATGGCTTTGCGAACTTTTTCAAAGTGCAAGCAGAGGAAGAGAAGTTTCATGCCATGAAGTTTTTTAACTTTATTAATGAAATGGGCGGCCGTGTCTTGATTACGGGCTTTCCTGATCCGCAGAATGAGTACGATTCGATTCTGGATGTCTATGAAAAAAGCTTGGCCCATGAGAAAATGGTAACCAAGCGGATTTATAAGCTTATGGATCTGGCCATGGACGAGCGGGAGCATGCTACGATCAGCTTTTTGAAGTGGTTTATTGATGAGCAAGTGGAAGAAGAAGCCATGTTCCAAGGTGTGATCAAGAAGCTGCGATTGATTGGGAAAGATGTGAATGCTCTTTATATGCTCGATAACGAGATGGCGCAGCGGACTTGGGTGCCGCCGGCGGAGTAGATTCGATATTTTGCTGAGCTGCAGCCGTTACGGGTGATTCTATGATATTGAATAAAGAAAACCGCAGAGAACGCAGAGGGTTTTTAGGCTCTAGATTGTAGCCTAAGACGCCAAGGATGAATAGATTGAATGCAATGTAAGCCTAGCTTTCATGCAGGAGTGGGTATAGGATGAGCACCAAAAAACGTAGCATTTATAATATTAAAGCGGTTCAACAAATGACGGGGGTGCCCGCTGGCACGTTGCGGATCTGGGAGCATCGTTATCAAGTGGTGCGGCCGGAGCGCAATCGCAATGGTTATCGTGTTTACTCTCAAGATGATGTACAAATGATTCGCTGGCTTTCACAGCAAGTCAAAAGCGGTCTAGCAATTGGACAAGCCGTCGAGATGTTGCGTCAACAGCAGGCACAGCAATCGGCGGCTTTGCCATCTCCTGTAGAAGATAAGGGCAACCACGTTCTTGGGGACCTTTGGTTGCGAGCCCTTCATGCTTTGAAAGCCTACGATGAAAGAGAAGCGACCCATGCTTTGGAAGAGGCTTTAAGCTTGTTCAGTGTAGAGCGGGTTGCTTTGGAATTTATGGTGCCTTTGATGGATGAGTTGCGTGGTTCTTATGAGCAAGCGGATCTGAGTCAAAGTCAGATGAATTTTGCCAATCATTTTGTCCGTAGTCGTTTGGCCATGGTCATAGGTGGACTTCCTTTTGGTGTAAATAGCTCACTGGTCTTAGCTACAAGTTTGCCAGGAGAAGTTCATGAGCAAGGGCTGATGATTTTTTCGATATTCTTGAGGCGGCGAGGCTTTCGGGTCATTCCTATTGGCAGTGATCTAAGTGCGGCTGAAGTAATGGATACAGTTCAAGAACTGCGACCAGCCTGCCTTGCTTTTGCAGTGGAAGAAGAGGAGGACCGTCAAGCAGAGGCTCTTCAAGCTCTTAAAGAAATAAAGAGTCAAGCTGATGAAGAGGCTATTCCCCTTCGCTTTGTCATACCCGGTCGTGGTCTTGTGGGCTTAGCGTCTTTAACGGAGGAGGAAGGAATCTCGGCGATCGGCATGGATTTAAAGCTGTGGGAGCGCTGGCTGGGGAGTACCCTCTTATCGTAAAGCGTTTCAGCGAGATAATGTAGCAATTGCTCATCTGTAATTTTTCAAGAAAAATTCATTTTTTCTGAAAAAAGTTCTTCTCTCTTCGCTATAGAGTTGTACAATAGACGTATACTTTTTCGCGAAAATGGATTCTATAGATAGAAGGTTGGAGATATCGGTTATGGGAGAAGAACAAGTCAAGTTACGAGAAGCTTTAGAATGGGCTGAATTTGGCCTGGGTGCTTTGATTTTGTGTCATGTCAAGTTGGAGCAAGGGCACTATGAGGAAGCCATGGATATTGTTACAGATATTGAAGAGCGGTTCTGGGATGTGAATGATGTTCTGGAGATTTTCGCCGATCAATTGCCGCCCAATCAGCTTATGTTGATCGGGGAAACATTGGCCGAGAGTTTTCGTTTTCTCAGTACGGCCTATGGGGAAGATGATACTTTGCAAGCGCTGCGGTATATGGAGATAAGTCTTTTGCCTATGTATCAGAAGTGGGAGGAAGAAGTGGAGCGCTGTGTGGTGCCTTTGGTGGCGAATTAGGAGTTTAGAAAAACGCAGAGACGCAGAGGGCGCGGAGGGTTTTTTATTAAGAAAACCACAGAGACACAGGGTGCACAGAGTGTTTTTTTTATAAGGATAAATAACTTGGTTTGTGAACTTTTATTTGTAGGTTGTTTTTGAACATAGTTCGGTCATTCTACATTGTGCTTATTTGGAATGACCGTTGAATTTAAAAAGATTTCATGGAGGCCTCGGTATGGAAGAAGTACCTGGGGTCTTTTTTTCATGCTTTTTTGTGCTTCTATGCAATTTTTCATAAACAACTTGTATTTTTTGCAGCTTGTACAAGGGGTGAGGAAGGGCTGTATAAAGGAAAAAAGTAAAAGAGCGCTAGTGAATTAAAGTGACAAGGTCTTCTTTTGGATCGCTTTCTCTTTCTTTTGGAACTGTCTAGAGGGGCTCATTGCGCTGAATAAGGCGGGCAATGAATGAAAGAATGCTGTCGATGTAATAAGTAAGCAATTCACAATAAGTAACCTGCTCGGACGGCCGCCGAGAGAGGGTGCTTGGGTGGATTGGGGTATCGGAATCAACAACATTACAGCATAGGCACGGCAAGGATGCTGGCCTAGGAAAAGATCAAGGAGGAAGATAAGAAATGATTATTAACAACAATATTCCAGCGATGAATACGTATCGTCAATTGGGCATTAACCAAGCAGGTGCGCAAAACTCAATGGAAAAACTATCCTCAGGTCTTCGTATTAACCGTGCTGGAGACGATGCAGCGGGCTTAGCAATTTCCGAAAAAATGCGTGGACAAATTCGTGGCTTAGACCAAGCAAGTCGTAATGCTCAAGACGGTATTTCTTTGATTCAAACTGCAGAAGGTGCGCTACAAGAGACTCATTCTATTTTGCAACGTATGCGTGAGTTAGCCGTACAGGCGTCGAATGATACAAATACTGACGTTGACCGCAATGAAATACAAAAAGAGATTAATCAATTGACCGATGAAATTGACCGTATTGCAAACACAACAGAGTTTAATACACAAAAACTATTAAATGGAGAAAAAGAAGGATTAAGATCAGCTGCAACAGGTACAGTTAATGTTCAAGCTAATACAAGTGCAACAATAACTGCTACAGCTGGAGATACAGATGATCTAGATGTAACAGATACTATCATTATAACTCGTGTAAGTAGTGGTTCGACAGATCTTAAAGACGACTTTGTCATTGGGAATCCATCAGGCGCTACCTTCTCATTAAATGATGCAGCTACGGAACTAACTGGTTTTGGCTCGGAACTTACATTAGCAGGGCTCACTGATATGGGAGTCGGAGATAGCTTTTCAATCAGTGTTAAAGCTAATGACGATGGCAATGATGACGCATCAAAAGCATTATCATTCCAAATTGGAGCCAATAGTGGTCAAAATATTTTAGTTGGTATTGATGATATGAGAGCGGAAGCATTGGGTGTTCGTAATGGTGGAGATGCATTAGATATATCTTCATTTGAAAAAGCAACAGCAGCAATTACAACAATAAATGATGCAATTGAAAGAGTTTCAGCTGAACGCTCTAAACTTGGTGCTACACAAAACCGTTTAGAACATACAATTGCTAATCTAGGCACATCCGCCGAAAATCTGCAAGCTGCTGAATCTCGTATCCGTGACGTAGATATGGCTCGCGAAGTCATGGATATGACCAAAAACAACATCCTCTCCCAAGCTTCTCAAGCCATGCTTGCCCAAGCTAACCAAGCTCCACAAGCAGTTCTACAACTCCTAGGCTAAGAACTCCTCAAAGAGTAATTCATTGATAAAAAAAATGAATCTCTAAAACGCAAAGAGAGCCAGAGAACATTCTTTCTCTGGCTCTCTTTGGCTTTACTCTTGAGGTGATGATTAAAATGATAATTAACAACAATATTGGAGCCATGAATGCCTATCGCTTGCTGAATCAAAATAACCTTTCAGGCAGCAAAGCCATGGAAAAGCTCTCATCAGGCTTACGAATTAACAGAGCCAGCGATGATGTAGCAGGGTTAGCCATATCAGAAAAAATGCGAGCCCAGATCAGGGGATTGAACCAATCTACAAGAAATGCGCAAGACGGGATTTCTATGATTCAGACGGCTGAAGGAGCCTTGGAGGAAAGTCATAATATTCTTCAGCGTATGAGAGAGCTGGCTGTTCAAGCAGCCAATGATACGAACACAGCAAGCGATCGTTCCGCCATACAAGCGGAAATCGACCAATTGACCAAGGACATAGACCGAATAGGAAATAATACAGAGTTTAATACGATTAAGCTTCTCAATAGAAACTCTGTATCACAAGCAGAAGCGGACGCTATAATATCTAACCTAAAAAAATGGTGGCTTAAAGAAGCAGAAGAGCTAGTTAAAGCAGGCTTTGGATTAGAAGCGAGTGACATCAACATGAAAGTCGAGATTTTTGATAATCCCTCTAATCCAGCGGCCGCATTGGTCGAAGCATCTTTCCAATCTGCCCCGGGGAATACAATAGGTACACCAGACATTACAGGTCAAGGCTCAAACCTAACGCTTAAAATTAATCTCGCTCATTCCAGACCAGTAAATGGTTCTTCTGACGGCGGATCGGGACCGCAATATATTAGCCGTGTAATGGCTCATGAAATGGTACATGCTGTTATGATGACAACCATGAACTTTGGCGATTTGCCTATATGGTTTAATGAAGGAACAGCAGAATTTATTCATGGCGCTGATGAAAGATTAAAAAATAGTATTTATCTTGCAGGTGGAGGCTTAGGCGCAACTCATCTAGATGCTGGTGTGTCTGCTGTTGTAAATAACATAGGCAGTGGGAACTATAATGATTGGAATGGAACCTCTATAGATTACTCCACTGCTTACCTAGCCGTGCGATACCTTGATTGGCAAATTCGAGGCACTCAAGATGGGGGAAGGATCAGTGGGGGCACGAATGCAGATAACGATGGAATCAAAGCAGTAATGGATTATTTAAAAAACAATCCAACTCATAACTTAGACAGCGCCTTATCTGCATTACATAGTGCCAATAAAATTAGTTTTTCAAGTACAGCAGAATGGATAAATGCCTTCAAAAGCGACATTAACACTTTTGCTAACATGGAAAGTCAAGCAGGCATTCAATTAAATATGAATGTAGTGAACGGACAATTTGCCCCTGAAACGGATACTGGTTCCATCATAGGATCTGACGTAACAGGTATTTCAGGTAACGCAAAAACAGCAGAAACCATTCTTCCTCAAACAGACGGAACCAATGCAACGGAAGTCGATCAACCACTAAGCGGCTTTACTATAGCCTGGCCTTCCACATCAGAACTACAGAATAACAGTGATCTGAAGATACAAATAGGAGCCAATACTGGGCAAAACATGGCACTTCGCTTTGGTGATATGAGATCGACCGCACTTGGAATATCCAATGCAGGAAGTGGCTTAGACTTATCTAGTCATACAAAAGCCTCTAAAGCTATTACAAAGTATGAACAGGCCATTAGCTTCGTTTCATCAGAAAGAAGCAAGCTAGGCTCTTATCAAAACAGATTAGAACATACCATTAGAAATTTAGAAAACACAGCGGAAAATCTACAGGCATCAGAATCAGCGATTAGAGATGTAGACATGGCCAAAGAAATGATTGCTTTTACGAAAATGAACATTTTACATCAAGCAGCGCAGGCCATGCTAAGTCAAGCCAATATGCATCCTCAAAGTGTATTGCAATTATTAACGTAAGAAAAACGCTATAATAGCTCTACCTATCCAGAACTATTATAGCGTTTCTTAAGATTTTATAATAATAAAGAGCTATAGAAATGAATTTACTTCGGCAAGGATGTGAATGAATGGGAAGACAATTTTTAGCCGAATGCAAAAGCTGTGGTGAGAACTTTGAAGTTCGAGAAGGTGGAGGAAGAGACTTTTTTCTTTTGCATTGCGATAGCTGTGGTCAAGAGAAAGCAATACAAATAGAAGAAATCATGAAAAGAATTCCCCTAGATAACACAAGCTTATCGATAGAAGAAAAAATTGAAAAATACGCTGGTCGTTGTTGTGTAGGACATTACAGAATTAACGCTAAGTCCCGTTGTCCGAAATGCAATTCCGATCAATATAGTATCAGTGGTGATGAAAAAACAAGAATTGCTTTCTACGATTGACTTTTTAGCATGACCAAAAACAACATTCAGCAAATCCCCGACACCCACAACTCAACACAACGATGGGTCACTACATCAAGAAGCTGAAACCCTGTCTTTTTAAAATCTACATACGTAACCATAAGCATGCATGCAAATAATCCCTACCAATCCCCCTTCCTCGCCTCCTCCCCAACACCTCCAGGAGGTAAAAAATGATCATAAACCACAACGCAGCCTCTTCAAACACCCTAACCCAGATAACGAAAAACACCAAAAAACTATCCGTGAACATGCAAAGGCTATCATCGGGACTACGTATCAATACAGCAGCCGATGATGCAGCGGGGTTAACCATTTCTAAAAAAATGAGGGGGCAAATTCGAGGACTGCAACAGGCTGACAGAAATATTCTTGATGGAATCTCACTGATTCAGACCGCCGAAGCAGCGCTTGCCCAAATCCAGAATCCTCAATTACAACGAATGAGAGAATTAATCATTCAAGCCAAAAACGACACTCTAACGACAGATGATAGACAGTTGATTCAACAAGAGATAGAGCAAATCAAAGAAAGTATCGATGATATTGCCAACAATACGGAGTTTAATGGCATAAAACTACTCAACGGTTCAAACCCCTATGCAACAGAAGCAGGCGAAAAGGTTTCGCATAAAATCACCAATGTCCTATCTAGTCATCCTGTTGGTGCTACTGGAAATTTTCAATTTGCTACAAATGAAGGTTATCCAACCACTTCTCTAGATAACAACCAAAGGCTTGTTTTTGGAAGTGGTGGTACTTCCCATCCCAGTGTAAGAATCGATGGTGAAAGTTATCCCTTGAGAAGTTACGTGCAACAGCAGACGCAAGTAGTAAATGGCATCCACTCAACCGTTTATAACGTGAACAATGTAGAAATCACACAATCCGTACGAATCGTAGGCCAGTACAACGATAAGTATGAAATAAGCTACAACATAAAAAATAAGTCAGACAGTCCCAAGGAAATTGGATTTCAGTTCCACGTTGATACAATGCTAGGAAATGACGATCATGCCCCTTTTGTCGTAAATGGCTCGATCATACATAATGAAACAATGTATACAGGCAGTGATATCCCTACAGATTTTGTCGTATACAATCAAACCACAGGTAGCGGCAGCAATGCGGAGTTTCAAGCCCATGGCATCTTAAAAACCATGGGTGAGTTTATTGTTCATGAAGAACCATCAAAATTTGCCATCGGTCATTACAACCGAGTAAGCAGTTGGGATTTTTCACCGAGTGGGACCGTTGGTGATAGTGGCTATAGTGTTTATTGGAATGAGAGGGTCATAGAAAGTGGAAGCTCTTTTGTTGTTAACACTTTTTACGGACAATCGGTTCCTCCGACGGTAACACCGCCTTCTTTGGAAGAAGAAGATTTTTATGACATCATTCTCCAAATAGGCCCTAATGAACCGGATCAATACAGGATAAGACTTGTAGATGCTCGAGCGGAAGCGCTAGGCATTCACGATATTTCCGTAGATCCCAAGGATGAAGCGGCACGAGCACTTCTCAAGCTCGATGCAGCTATTACCAAAGTGTCAACAGCTCGCTCTCTCTTTGGCTCTTCTCAGAATCGATTAGAATACATCACCAAGAACGCAAGCAATTATGGGCTGAACCTAACGGAAGCAGAATCTCGTATCAGTGATGCCGATCTGGCCGAGGAAGTGGTAGATTTCACAAGAAGGAACATTCAGAACCAAGCATCGCAAGCCATGTTAGCGCAAGCGCATCAACAGCCCCAAAGTATTTTACAATTACTTCGCTAAGCTCGTATTCCTAACAACCAACAACCTTTTTCTCTAGCAAAATAGCCTACCATGCAAAACTAAAAAAAATCCAAAGGGGTGCAATCATGTCTATCAAAAACTGCAAGCGCTGCTATAAAATCTTCGCAAGCAACAGAAACGAACAAACACTGTGCCCCCAATGCAATCAAAAAGATAGTGAAGAATTCACCACCATACGCAATTACCTCTACAAATACCCCGGCGCATCCTTGATTGACATCGTTCATGGTACCGGCATATCAGAAGTTAAAGTAATTCGCTTCATTGAAGAAGGACGGCTATCAAGAAGTTAAATCGAAAGGACAAAGGTAAAAATGTTTGTAAATGCAAGCGCCTTGCCAATGTTCTTACACAATAAAATAAACCGCAATCAAACAGACTTACAAAAAAGTCTCCAAAGAATTAGCAAAGGGATGCGAATCAGCAGCGCTTCCGATGATGCCGCCGGACTGGCCATTAGCCAAAAAATGTTGGCCTTGGCAAAAGGCAGCCGTCAAGCCATTCGCAATGTACAAGATGCCATCTCCCTTGTTCAAGTTGCAGATGGTGCAATGGATGAAATGTCAACGATGGTGCAACGGATGCGCGAACTATCTGTAAAAGCGGCCAATGCTACGAACACAGCCGCAGATAGGAATATCATGCAAGATGAAATAAACCAATTAAAGAAAGAATTACACAATATTGTTGTGAACACCAAATTCAATACGATAAACCTACTTTCCAATAAAGAAGTAGACACATATAGCTATGAAAATCGCCTTGCCTCAAAGACAAGCCAACTTACCAGTGACTCTATAGACTCTCCCGTTCATGCTCAACGGAATCACCTAGGTTATAATCAGCTTAATTATCACTTTCATACACGGACCATCAGTTTTTCTACAGAACCTTTACAAGTAAACAGGGTTAACAGAGAATCTATCGCTGTGGTTGGTTCAACAGTAATAGAACATCTTCCAAGATGGTCTAGCGATGGCCAATGGATCGTCTTCAATTCCACGAGAGATGGGGGTCAATACGCTCTTCCTGCAGATTTATCGGAAAGAGATCCACAAGTAAAGCCCCCTGGAGTAACAACAGTAGCCCCTACAAGGATAAGCAGCAATGAGTTAATGCGATTAAGAGTTTCCGGCTCTACTTTGCTTTTAGAGACAAGAGTCTCTCTAGAAGAAGACTGGGAAACATTGAGAGAGTACAGTGACTACAACTATAATCGGGACTTTCACAATGGCTTTGCTTTTTCGCCTGTTGTTGATGAAGAAGGCAATACATCTTTCGTCTACTCTGATAGCAATGGAAACTTAAAAAAAGTGGACGTGAACATCAACAGCAGAAGCGTAACCCAGGAAGCCTATGATATCATTCCGAACTCCGATCGGTTACACCTTCCGCCTCTCCATAATACCATCACACTTTCTACAAGGCCTGATCTCTATCGAATGAACAGTTCTACAGCATCGTTACGCATTTACAAAGTCAATGATGAAGGCGCCCGGGAACTTCTCTACTGGGATGGAACAGGAGCAGAACCTCTTGCAGGTTACTACACCGTCTCTAACAATGCCATTACCTTTCATAATGATGCTATCATCGGCGCAGAAGAGATAGATGATGCACAGGATTTTTATCGTTTTTTTTATGTTGGTGATGGGACACAAAACGATGTTTATACTGTTTCGATTCCCTCTAATGCAGAAATCTACAACATGCATGGTCAAGAAGGACCTCGTTCGTTAAAAATAGAAGTGGGCAACACCACAGTCTCAAGAGATCAACTTTTAGCAGAAAGGCCTGCTGATCCCGAAGGAACGACAGGTGTTTTTGTTGATGCTCAAAACAATCGAGTAGAATTTTATGGCGATCTACGCCCTGCTTATCATCAAGATGTATCAATCAGTTACTTTACCGATACAGACGGTCAAAATGGAGTTCCGACCTTTACTCTTTTTTCTAATATCGATACGTATAACCTCGATGATTCTGATTTAAGTAGCAACCGCTCCCTCCGAGTCTTCATCAAGGAAACAGAAATATCTCTCGTTTCAGAGCAAAATCATGAGAACAGCGGCTTCTATTATGACCAAGCAAGCGGTCGAATTCATTTCTATGGTGACGCTCGCCCGGACCTTCACGATGATGATCCCACTGTTAGAATTCGCTATGTTAGAGATTATTCTTCATCCAACACGACTTCAGAAGTCTATGGATTGCCTTTGAATTCAACGCATCGTCCAGAAATCTATAACTTAGACAATGAAGAGACGCCAAAATCAATTCGCGTCTTTCGCAATATAACCGAAGAAATCCCCTACTCTAATGTCGATGGTTTTCAATACAATCAAAGCACCAACACCATCGAATTCTACGGCACAAGCAGACCCAACACAGGCGACAGTTATAGAGTCTTTTTCGTTCAAGCGACGGGAGGTCTTAGCCAAGATGAACTGGTAGAAATCCCTCTTACTCATCGCCCTGAAACATACGGCATAACAGATCCGACAAATCCATCTACCTTTCGAGTGCTTGTTGATAATCAAGAAGTGTACTATGATGAAACAAAACAAAATGGCTTCTTTTACAACAGTCAAACAAACCGCATTGAACTCTATGGAAGCGCTCGACCAGATGCAAATCCTTCATTTACGCCTGATGTACGAGTCTATTATGCCTATGAAAGTCCTGCTGTCATTGTAGGAAACGATAGCTATGACTTTCGACTTCAGCCAACAACGCTTCACTACGGAGTCGATGATTCTTCAGAGCCTAGGGCCCTGCGTGTTTATTACCAAGGAACAGAAGTGCCCTATGATCCTGATCAGGGCTTTACCTACAATCCAGATACCAATCTCTTATCCCTACATGGAGAATTTCGACCGAACGCGCAAGATAATGCGGGAGATTACTGGGTTTACTCTATCCAGGAGAGTGCATTGCAACGTTCCATTCCTCAAAATGCTCAGATCTACAAAGTAATCGTAAATGGCAGTGAAATAGAAGAAGCATCTTCAGCAGCTGGTGATGGTTACTATTACAACGGTCAACTTGTTCAAATTGTTGGACAGGCTAGACCGAATATAATGAATACAACAAACCAAGTACGACTTGAAGTGAAATATTATGACTCTATCGATATCGAGCTTGATAACAGCAAACCGCTACATCTTTACTACAACTACTGTTTTTCTGAAAACGACAGCTACGGCACCCTAGAAATTGATCCAGAGCAATTGGTTGTTCGGTTAAATGGAGTCTTATTAGAACCCGAACAGTTTTCTTTGCAAGGTAGCCAGATTGTTTTAGACAGAGAGAAAGTAGCGCTTACCCTAGGAAGCAATCGTATTGATGTGGAGTATCGTGTCCGCCATATAGAGAGTTACAAACCTAACGAATTCACTTTCCAAGTCGGTGCCCAGACGGGTCAGTCTCTTCACCTTGCTATCTCTTCCTTTGAAGAGATGTTACAACATACAGACGCTGTCTGCGTGTTAACGCCTGAATATGCATCCCAGGCAATTCCCTATGCAGACAGAGCTCTTCAGTTTATTAGCGAAGAGCGAGGGAAAATAGGCGCTACACAAAATCGACTAGAAGCGATTTCGTCGTTCTTAACGGTTACAGAAGAAAATACCAGGACCTCCCTTAGCCGAATTCAAGATGCTGATATAGCGAGAGAAACAATCAATCTTGTCCGGTTAAAGATATTGTCAGATGCGCAGCTTGTAATGGTAACCCACGTTCAAGATGCTCATGAAGGGATCTTGGCCTTGTTACGATAAATCTTGGAGGAAGTTTCTTCACTACAAGGCTTCAACATAGCTCCCCAAAAAAGCACTAAAAAAGAGCAGGAAATACTTTCAAAGCGTAGAACTTCCCAATTAACTAGACCTCTAAGAATAGGGAGGCCTTTGAATGAGTATTTTTACATCGATTAAAATAGAGAACTTCACAGTTTTTGAAAGCACTGATCTAACGTTCTCACCAGGAATTAATATTTTTATTGGGAAAAATGGCACGGGAAAAACGCACCTGTTAAAGGTGCTTTATTCAGCAGGTAGCATTGCTGGAAAGAATGAAGATTTTTCAGACAAACTGATACGCAATTTTTTACCAATGGATCGCAGGTTAGGCAGGTTAGCCCGAAGAAAAAAAGGTTCAACAACGACGCAGCTTGAAATTAAAGGAAACCAAGGAAGCCAACTCAATATTAAATTTACGAATCATTCCAAAACAGCCCCCGCTGAAGAAGAAAGTAGAGAGTGGAAAGAGAAAAAAATTAGTACAGCCTATATTCCAGTGAAAGAGATGCTTGCCAATGCACCGGGCTTTCGTTCTTTATACGCCACTCGAGAAATTTTTTTCGAAGAAATATACGCAGACATTATTGATCGCGCCTATCTTCCCTTAAAGAGAGGTCCTTTAGAAGAAGTACGAGAAAAGCTTCTTTCAAAAATCGAAACAGTTATGGAAGGAAAAGTTCAGGCAAAAGGTGAGACTTTTTTCTTAAAGAATAAACAAGGAGAGTTAGAGTTCACACTTTTGGCAGAAGGTTTTAGAAAGCTTTCTTTGTTATGGCTATTGATACAAAATGGGACGATTTTTAAAGATTCAGTTCTTTTCTGGGATGAGCCTGAAGCAAACCTCAATCCCCAATTGGTTCAAGTGATTGTAGAGATTATGCTTGAACTTCATCGTACCGGTGTTCAGATATTTTTAGCGACTCACAATTATGTCATCCTAAAGGAATTCTCTCTTCAGCAGCAAAAAGAAGACCAATTGCGTTATTACGCCCTCTATAAAAACGATGAAAATGACAGTGTACAAGTGTCAACATCTGACGATTACGGGATGATAGAAAATTCTATTCTAGATACTTATCAGGCATAGTTCACGGAGGGCTTACCTGTATCGTGTCACGAATTAAAGATCCTGCATAAGGGGTCTTTTTTCTATATATATAGGGTGCAAGCCAACAACCACAAGCATCTAGAAAAAAATCCCAAGATTAAAATTGAAGAACAAAAGATAATCTGGTAAAATTATCGTAAGAATAATCGATTGTAGTCGCATTACAAGGGTGGAAAGAACCTCGGAGCGTAGAAGAGATAGATGATCAAAACTCTCAGGGGGAACAACAATATGATTTCAAAAATAAGCTTACGCAACTTCAAAAACTTCAAACAAGCCGACCTCGATATGGGCAAGGTAACTACTCTGCTAGGAACGAACGCTTCTGGCAAAAGCAATATAAGAGATGCTTTTCGTTTTTTACACGGTCTCTCTAGAGGATATAACCTAGCTGAAATTCTAGGTCAAAAATGGGTAGATGGGATATTTCAGTGGAGTGGAATTCGCGGAGGAACTCGCGAAACAGCCTTTCTTAATAGTAAAACTTTTAGCTTATCTGCGCACTTCGATTTAGAAGAAGAAAAAGAAAGGTTCAATATCAAATACACGATAGAAGTAGAGCCTTTATATGGTGATAATATACCACGAGTTATTTATGAGTCCCTTAGTTGCAATCAAGAAACCATCTATGAATCAACAGGAGAAAATTCTGCCGATGCCTTTCAACTGCCTGTTAAAGTAATAACTGGAGGAAGATATAGAAGAGGTCACAGGGAGAGCTGCGTATCCAATCAACCTGCTTTAACACAGTTGTTGAGCAAAATTAACCATAGGAGAGATACTAAGGGACTCTATGCACAGAAAGTAATTACAAAAACAATAGCAGCCTTAAAACAGATGCAGTTTTTTGATTTTAGCCCAGAAGCTATGAAAAAACCTTCCATACCAGGACAAACCACTTTAAGTGACCGAGGAGATAACTTATCTTCTGTGATGCAAGCAATATGCAAAGAAGAGATCCAAAAGAAAAAATTACTGGAATGGCTTAATGAATTAACACCCATGGATGCTGTAGATTTTGAATTTCCCTTACAATTAGATGGAAAAACATTGATAACACTTGTAGAAAAGAATGGCAATAAAGTATCGGCTCATAGCGCTTCTGACGGTACTTTGCGTTTTTTAGCTATAATTACAGCTCTTTTTCAAAGCAATCAAGCAAAAATATACTTTTTTGAAGAAATTGAAAATGGGATTCATCCCACTAGACTACAATTACTTCTCCAACTTATGGAAGGAGAGGCTCGGCATAGAAAGATTCAGCTTATAACAACAACTCATTCGCCTCAATTGTTACGTTTGCTAAGTAAAGATAGTTTAGACTATGCATCTCTTGTATACCGACTTCCTTATCAAAATCACGGGAAGATAAAAAAAATCAAAGATATTTTTGAGCAAGGTCTAGACTCAGATGAAAACCAAGATATTGCGAACCTAATGGAGTCTGGATGGCTTGAGGATGTTGTGTACTTCAATGATTCGGAGGAGAATTAGATGAATGTTTTAATTATTCCGGAAGATTTCAGGAAAGATCAATATATTCTCCAACCGATTATTAATGCTATGTTTGAAGGCATGGGAAAAAAAGCTAAAATACGAGTTTGTCAAGAACCCTTACTAGGTGGAATCAGCCAGGCAACTAAAACTGAAAACATTGCAAAGATCCTCAAGAAGTACAAAGGAATGGTTGACTTATTTCTCTTATGCGTAGATCGAGATGGTAAGCAACATCGCAAACAACGACTAGAAGAGCTCGAACATTTTGCGTCAACTCTATTGGCTGAAAAAGCCTTTTTTATTGCAGAAAATGCATGGCAAGAACTAGAGGTGTGGATTTTAGCTGGCCATACAATGCCATCTCAGTGGCGTTGGAAAGATATACGCAACGAAACGAATCCGAAAGAAATGTACTACTTACCTTTTGCAAAGCAATGTAAGCTCTTAGACTCACCTGGAGAAGGTAGAAAAATACTCGCAGCTGAAGCAGCAAGAAATTATAACCGTATTGCAAAACTCTGTCCTGAAGATATAGGAGCATTAGAGAACAGAATTAGAGCTGTGATATAAACTGTCTACATATTTGGAACAGGACGTATGGTAACACAATAAAGAAGAAGTCGTCCTATGGCATAATACGTCTATATCATAGGGACCGCCAACCGACGAGGTAGTCGCTATACGGCAGAGGACTTGCATAGACTACATAACAGGTCAGATGTAATCACTCCATAATCAATGGCGCCCTAACCTATCGAAAAGATCCTGCATAAGGGGTCTTTTTTCGCTTCTATCAGCCCTCTAAAAAATAAACCTCCACAAAATCCCTTTCAGGAAAAAAATAATGCTAAACTTTTTTCCCGAATCACCCGATATAAATAAAAAGATAGGCATTAAAGGGGACGATGTTACGCTAGGGAGGGCGAAAAGATGGATGTTTCAAGGATTAAAAAAATCGACATCCCCATCATAGACAATCGCACGCAGAAAGTAAGCCCAGATCAAGGGACCGCCATAGATCCGATGAGAAACGCAACGATGAAAAAAATGACAACGAACAATGTTGCAACCAACAGTTTTGCTAGAATGAACAACTTTGAAAACAAAGCCGAATTCTTAAAAGAAGAACCTATCGATGAAGAACAATTGAAAAACTCCGTCGAGGAAACGAACAAAGCTCTGTCTTCGTTAAATACATCGTTGCAGTTTTCCATTCATGAAGGGACAGACCGCATGATGGTGAGGGTCATCGACATGAAAGATCACAGTGTCATTAAAGAGTTGCCACCACGAGAGTACTTAGACATGGTAGCGAGAATTCGCGACATGATAGGAATTTTTCTTGATACCCGAGCATAGGGGGGATTAGGTATGACCATTCGTTTCGGAGGCATCGCCTCAGGCCTTGACACAGAAAGCATGATCAAAGAAATGATGCGTGCGCACCGAATGCGAGCCGATAAGATTTTCCATGAAAAGACACGAACAGAATGGCGAAAAGCAGAATACAACAGCTTACGCAATGACATATTGAACTTTCGGAATAAGCTATTTGATAACTTTCAAGTTAATTCTAGTAAGTTTAATCCGAAGAGTGTTATTTCTTCTAATACGTCGATTTTGACGGCCACGGCGAGTACTGAAGCTGGGAATGTGACGAATCGGGTTGAAGTGAAGAGTTTGGCTAGTGGGGTTAATTTGGCGAGTGGTAGTGAGATTAGTAAAAAAGATGATCAAGGAAATATCAACAGAAGTAATCTAGCAGCGCAGCTTGGGCTAAATTTATCTGGAACTGATCTTCGAACAAAGCAAGTTGGTGACGATGAAAATGTAAAATACTTCACAATGAATATCAACGGCAAAGAAATCGAAGTAATGCCGGAAAAAGATACTATGCAGGACTTAGTTAGAAAAATCAATAGAGCTGATGCTGGCGTACATGCTGTCTATGATATGAATCATGATCGCTTTTTCTTGCGGACTACAGGTACTGGAGAAGAAGCTAAAATCAGATTTGATATTCCGACACAGAAACCATCGGAGAACGGTGAGGAGCTTGTTAATAAATTACCAGGAACAATTACAGCAGAACGAAGTGCTGTAACAAATCTTTTTAATGCCTTATTAAATCCAAAGGGAAACGATGGGGAACCTGTTTTACATTTTAATGAAGAAGGCGAAGAGCAGGGAGTTGGGTGGTTTATTACAAAAGGTACCACCACTGAACTTAAAGGCAAAAACGCCGAAATCTCCGTCAACGGCATCAAGTTCGAAGGCGCCACCAACAACATCTCCGTCGCTGGCATCACCTACAACCTCCAAAGCCTAACGCCTGATAACGAGCCTATCACCATCACCATCAACAACGACATCAACAAAGCCGTAGATACAGTCAAAGAATTTGTCGATTTATACAACAGCCTGGTCGGCACCATTCAAGATAAGCTGAAAGAACCCTTCCATCGCGATTTTCACCCGCTCACCGATGAGCAAAAAAGAGAGATGAGCGATAGAGAAGTTGAACAATGGGAAGAAAAAGCAAGAAGCGGCATGCTACGCAACGATGCTGGCTTAAGTCGCTTTCTATCTAACTTGCGTCTAGATATCTCCAACCCCATTGAAGGCTTATCCGAAGATTCTCAATACAAATCCCTCGCTTCCATCGGCGTCACCACAGGGCAATGGTCGAGTGGCGCAGTCCTCGAGATAAACGAAAACAAACTTCGAGAAGCCCTAGCCAACGACCCCGATGTGCTTAACAAGCTCTTTCGCGGCGATGATGGCATGATCAGTCGCTTGCGAGAAAGAGCCCTTGACATGACGGACAGAACTCGAGGCTACTTATACAACCTAGCAGGCACAACAGACGAAGCCGACCCCAACAGTTCCCTCGGCAGACGTTTGAACAACTTTGAAAGACAGCTTGCCGACTTTGAACGACGCATGAAAATGGTGGAAGACCGCTACTGGAAACAGTTCACAGCCATGGAAAAAGCCATGGACCAAATGAATAATCAAAGCAATTGGCTCATGATGCAATTTATGAACCCCAATGGCTAATCGAAAATGAATCGTAATTTTTAAGGAGGCTTCATAATGAGCGGAAGTTATGGTGCATACAAAACCAATTCCCCTACGGGAACGTATGCCGTCAACCATCGACCTATAAAAATCAACAACCCCACGATGCCCAAGCCGGTTTCATCGGGGCAGACGGCTTCTTCAGGATCCGACACACCTTCGCCAAATCCATCAGCACCACCGGCCGCCGCCAAGCCTGCTAGTACCTATCAGACCCAGCAAGTTCTCACCCGTCCCAAAGAAGAATTGCCATTGCTGCTTTACGGTGGTGCCATCCGTTTTATCAATCAGAGCATTCAAGCGATTGAAAAAGGGAACCAGCAAGAAGCTCATAACAGCAATTTGCGTGCCCAGGACATCGTAACAGAACTGCGCTCAACCTTGGACATGAACATCGAAGTCTCAAAAAGCCTCTCCGCGCTCTATGAGTACATCCAATATCGCCTTGTCCAAGGCAATATCCAAAAAGATATAGCCCAACTCGAAGAAGCGCGCACCATGTTTGAAGAAATGCGCGACACCTGGGCACAAGCTGTGAAAATTGCCCGTAAAGAACGAGGTGTCGTTAATGAATAAAGCTCTGTACGACAGCGAAGGATACCCGCTTCGTTCAGAGAAAGAATTATGGCACGATTACCTCTTCCTGACCAAAGAGATTCACAAAAGTCTCGACGGTCAGGAAGGGGAAATGCTCCTAGAACTACTGAATCAACGAGAAGAGCTGCAAAAAAGAATCGAAGCAGAACAAGAAAAGATTGTACAGCAAGATCCCGCCACACCATTTTTCCTAAAAACAGAAGAAGGAAAGAAATTTTTCTACGATATTAAAGCCTTGAACGATCAGATCACCATAAAACTGCGACAACAAAGCAATAAACTCCAACAACATAACGAAGTATCCCGCGCCTACGAAGGTGCCAACGTTTCCATGGCAGGAATGCATATGGACCGACAGCGCTAGCGAAAAATCAGCCAATTAACAAGCCACTTCTTACTGATAGAACTATCTACGTCTAATGTCAACATGGGTAATGACAGACTACAGGTAGACCAGGAGAAGGGGCTTTTTTTTATAACTTGTGAAAGATGAAACTTTTTCAAGATTGTAGTATAATATAGAAAATAACATTCACAAAGTTGCAACAAAGGATCGAAGCAATAGCAAACGCAATGGCATGATGGATACCCCTATATAAAATTTTAAATAGATAGAGAAGGTTGGATGTTTTTAATATAGGAGAGGAGGGGTTCTTATGCTCAATCGTGTTGGTCATAGAATCTACAACAATCCTTACTGGGATCCTCGTTTGTCTACCATTGCAATCGGTTCTCCGATTCAGGCTGTCTCCGCAATCACGAAAACAGTGCCTATCATTGATCCACCGCGTTATCCTTTCAGTCCAACGGAAGATCAAGGTAGCAAACCTTCAATTCCCTGGTCTCCGCCTACGTCAACTTCTTCAAAACAAACGGTAGATCCGAGAAAAAACGAAACAATGCTTGATGGGAAAAGCTTAGCGATAGACTACCATGAGCTTCAAGAAGTGATTGCGGAGCAGATGGAAGAAGAAACAGTGACTGATCATGGAAGTGGATCTATTCATCAGAAGATGCATCAATATATGTTTTTTATTGATAACGGAGCAATTGAGCCTCCCCACCAAGGAGAGGCTGGGAAATATTTAAACTTTTTCATTTAGAGGCGCAGGCCTCTTTTTTTTGTGTCTTTTGTGTTTTTTCCAAGGTCTTTTTCTTTCTAAGGTTAGTCATGTCAAAAAGATCTTTTTTCTGTAAAGTTTTTCGCTCTTTCCTACGATACCTATAACAAGTGAATTTTGCAGAGGAAAGGAGCTGGTTGTATGTCAATTACAGCAAGTGGTATGGGTAGAACCGGTTATGACCCGATGCAACAATACAATCGCAATCAAGCCAATCAAGGCAAAACTGAGGGTAAAGCACTAGTCAAAGAAAGAGCTGCGCAGGGAAAAGAAGGGACGCCTTCTGCCACGACAGAGACCAAAGCTCTTACTGATAAAGCTGACAAAGTAGAGTTAGGAGGGCAGGAGCTTTCATCGGTGACGTATAAGCCCGACTGGGGAGAGATTCAACGTCTGAAAGCGGCAACAGAGCAGCGAATGGCGAAGCTGATCGAAACGGTTCGCCAACTGGTAGAAAGCCAGGGCATGCGCTTTATGGGGCTGGAAAAAGTGCAGTGGGACAAGATCGAAGTGCCTGATGAAGTGCGTGCGCAAGCGGCCGCCGACATTGCCGACGATGGTCCTTTTGGCGCTCCAAAAGTAGCCGATACGATCATTCAGTTTGCTGTAGCCATATCAGGGGGCGATCCGGAAAAAGTGCCTTTGCTACGGCGAGCGGTAGAAGGTGGATTCAACCAAGCCAAAAGGATGTTAGGCGAACTTCCAGAAGTATCGAAAAGGACGCATGCACTGATCATGGAAGCTTTTGACGAATGGGAAAAAACAGGGCAGGTTCCGCAGCGATCAGAGAACTTTAAGAAGCCATAGCACCGGCTCCTTTTTCATACTTTCTATGCAAAGTCGCTACGCAGCGGCTTTTTTTCTAATTTTGACACCTTGTGAGCTAGATTCGGGAGGCGTTTTCGTAAGATGAGAATAGATATTTTTCAGCAAAAGGGACAAAGACAAGTATCTGGAGAAATCCCCGTAGAGTGGAAGTCCGGAGATGTTTATAAAGGAACGATTCGTGAAAGATTGTCATCTCATGAAGCGCTTGTACAAATTGGACAAAGAAATATCAAAGTACAATTTGATAGCCAGGTACCATCGCAAGAACGGGTTACCTTAGAAGTGCTTGATCAAAAAGGAGAAATTCCGCGCGTTCGAGCTGTCGCAGATTCAACGATGCAACAGCAAACTTCACAAGCTTCGACACAAAGTACGAATATTCAAAGCGCAAGCCAAGGGCTTTTCGCTTCATCGGAAATGCGACAAGCAACCCAAATGCTTTTAGAACGAGGCATCCCTCTTACCAAGGACAACTTATCGGATCTGAAAGTATTCATTGAAAAAGGGCCTGATACGCTACAGAAACGGATGGAAACAGTGCAAACCATTGCGAATAAAGGCCTTGAAGTAACGCTGAATCATTTGCGACCTGTCCACGCAGCTTTGCATGGACCTTCTTTTGGTTCTATTTTGCAAGAAACAGCCCAAGCGGTGGATCCGGAATTTAGTAACCGCTTGCAACAACTTGCTTCGGAGCGAATTGATCGAGAAAGAGCGCAAGTACAGCAGTCACAAACACAGTTACAACAAGCAGCAACGCGAGAAGCCTCTGCTCAAAACAGAGAAGTAACAACACCAAGCAGAGAAACAACACAATCACAACAACCGCAGCAGAGCCGAGAGCAGAACGCCCAAAGTCGAGAAGCAATCACGCAAGCAAGAACAGAAGTACAAAGAGAAGCAAGCCTAGACAGAGCTTTGCAACAAGTAAGAGACCAAATCATCAACAACCCACGAGTTGACCGAGAAACAGCAACAAGAATCGAGCAAGCAAGCAACGAAAGCAGAGAACTCCAACAACAAGGCCGAGAAATAGCAGCAAGAGAAAGACTCACGCAAGCACTCGATCAAGCAGAAAGAGAACTAACGCGCCAAGAAACAACAGCAAGAGAAAGAACGCAAGCAACGCAACCCCAATCACAGCCACAGCAAACAGCAGCGCGAGAAATCTCTGCTCAGAACAGAGAAATAGCAACACCAAGCAGAGAAACCGCCCAACCTCAACAGCAAACAGCAACGCAAGAAGCCACTACTCAAAATAGAGAAGCAGCAACACAAAGCAGAGAAACAACACAATCCCAACAACCGCAGCAACAACCACAGAGCCGAGAGCAGATTGCCCAAAGCAGAGAGGCAATCACGCAAGCAAGAGCAGAAGTACAAAGAGAAGCAAGCCTAGACAGAGCTTTGCAACAAGTAAGAGACCAAATCATCAACAACCCACGAGTTGACCGAGAAACAGCAACAAGAATCGAGCAAGCAAGCAATGAAAGCAGAGAACTCCAACAACAAGGCCGAGAAGTAGCAGCAAGAGAAAGACTCACGCAAGCACTCGATCAAGCAGAAAGAGAACTAACGCGCCAAGAAACAACAGCGAGAGAAAGAGCGCAAGGATCGCAGCCACAGCAAGTAGCAACGCGAGAAATCTCTGCTCAGAACAGAGAAATAGCAACACCAAGCAGAGAAACCGCCCCACCTCAACAGCAAACAGCAACGCAAGAAGCCTCAACTCAAAACAGAGAAGTACCAACACCAAGCAGAGAAACCGCCCAACCTCAACAGCAAACAGCAACGCAAGAAGCCTCGACTCAAAACAGAGAAGTAACAACACAAAGCAGAGAAACAACACAATCACAACAAGCGCAGCAACAACCCCAGCAGAGCCGAGAGCAGATCGCGCAAAGCAGAGAAGCAATCACGCAAGCAAGAGCAGAAGTACAAAGAGAAGCAAGCCTAGACAGAGCCTTGCAACAAG
Source organism: Heliorestis convoluta (assembly GCF_009649955.1). NCBI lineage: Bacteria > Bacillati > Bacillota > Clostridia > Eubacteriales > Heliobacteriaceae > Heliorestis > Heliorestis convoluta. The sequence continues at coordinate 1,331,997 of NZ_CP045875.1, forward strand.
TAAGAGACCAAATCATCAACAACCCACGAGTTGACCGAGAAACAGCAACAAGAATCGAGCAAGCAAGCAATGAAAGCAGAGAACTCCAACAACAAGGCCGAGAAGTAGCAGCAAGAGAAAGACTCACGCAAGCCCTGGACCAAGCAGAAAGAGAACTAACGCGCCAAGAAACAACAGCAAGAGAAAGAGCGCAAGGACCGCAACCGCAACAAGCAGCAACGCGAGAAATCTCTGCTCAGAACAGAGAAATAGCAACACAAAGCAGAGAAGCAACGCAACCGCAATCACAGCCACAACAAACAGCAACGCAAGAAGCTTCTACTCAAAACAGAGAAGTAACAACACCAAGCAGAGAAACAACCCAATCACAACAACCGCAGCAACAACCACAGAGCCGAGAGCAGATCGCCCAAAGTCGAGAAGCAATCACGCAAGCAAGAACAGAAGTACAAAGAGAAGCAAGCCTAGACAGAGCTCTACAACAAGTAAGAGACCAAGTCATCAACAACCCACGAGTTGACCGAGAAACAGCAACAAGAATCGAGCAAGCAAGCAACGAAAGCCGAGAACTCCAACAACAAGGCCGAGAAGTAGCAGCAAGAGAAAGACTCACGCAAGCACTCGATCAAGCGGAAAGAGAATTAACGCGCCAAGAAGTAACAGCGAGAGAAAGAGCTCAAGGATCGCAACCACAGCAAATAGCAACAAGAGAAGCAACTATCCAGAGTAGAGAAGCAGCCCAACCCCAACAACAAACAGCAACGCAAGAAGCCTCAACTCAAAACAGAGAAGTAACAACACCAATCAGAGAAACAACACAATCACAACAAGCGCAGCAACAACCACAGAGCCGAGATCAGATCGCCCAAAGTCGAGAAGCAATCACGCAAGCAAGAGCAGAAGTACAAAGAGAAGCAAGCCTAGACAGAGCTTTGCAACAAGTAAGAGACCAAGTCATCAACAACCCACGAGTTGACCGAGAAACAGCAACAAGAATCGAGCAAGCAAGCATCGAAAGCAGAGAACTCCAACAACAAGGCCGAGAAGTAGCAGCAAGAGAAAGACTCACGCAAGCCCTGGATCAAGCAGAAAGAGAACTAACGCGCCAAGAAACAACAGCAAGAGAAAGAACGCAAGCAACGCAACCGCAATCACAACCACAACAAACAGCAACGCGAGAAATCTCTGCTCAGAACAGAGAAATAGCAACACCAAGCAGAGAAACCGCCCAACCGCAACAGCAAATAGCAACGCGAGAAGCCTCTACTCAAAACAGAGAAGCAGCAACACCAATCAGAGAAACAACCCAATCACAACAACCACAGCAACAACCACAGAGCCGAGAGCAGATCGCGCAAAGTCGAGAAGTCATCACCCAAGCAAGAGCAGAAGTACAAAGAGAAGCAAGCCTAGACAGAGCTCTACAACAAGTAAGAGATCAAGTCATCAACAACCCGCGAGTTGACCGAGAAACAGCAACAAGAATCGAGCAAGCAAGCAACGAAAGCAGAGAACTCCAACAACAAGGCCGAGAAGTAGCAGCAAGAGAAAGACTCACGCAAGCACTCGATCAAGCGGAAAGAGAATTAACGCGCCAAGAAGTAACAGCGAGAGAAAGAGCTCAAGGATCGCAACCGCAATCACAGCCACAACAAGCAGCAACGCGAGAAATCTCTGCTCAGAACAGAGAAATAGCAACACCAAGCAGAGAAGCAGCCCAACCGCAATCACAACAAACAGCAACGCAAGAAGCCTCAACTCAAAACAGAGAAGTAACAACACCAATCAGAGAAACAACACAATCACAACAAGCGCAGCAACAACCCCAGCAGACCCGAGAGCAGATCGCCCAAAGTCGAGAAGCAATCACGCAAGCAAGAGCAGAAGTACAAAGAGAAGCAAGCCCAGACAGAGCCTTGCAACAAGTAAGAGACCAAGTCATCAACAACCCACGAGTTGACCGAGAAACAGCAACAAGAATCGAGCAAGCAAGCAACGAAAGCAGAGAACTACAACAACAAGGCCGAGAAGTAGCAGCAAGAGAAAGACTCACGCAAGCCCTCGATCAAGCAGAAAGAGAACTAACGCGCCAAGAAACAACAGCAAGAGAAAGAACGCAAGCAACGCAACCGCAATCACAGCCACAACAAGCACAGCAACAACCACAGAGCCGCGAACAAATCACCCAAAGCCGCGAAACAACAACCCAAGCAAGAACAGAAGCACAAAGAGAACCAAGCCTGGACAGAGCCATACAACAAATAAAAGACCAAGCAACCAACAACCCAAGAGCAAACGAAATTACCAACAAAATCGACCAAGCCATCAACGAAGCTCGCAACAGAATCAACCAATCCATAGAACGAGCCGAAAAAGAACTACTCCAAAAAGAAAAAACAACCCCCAAAAGAACCGAGCCCACACAGCCGCAACCACCCCGAGAACAAATCACCCAATCCCGACAAATCCTAACCGAGACAAGAAACGCAATCCAACAACAACCAAGCATAGACAGAACCCTGCAACAAGTCCGCGACCAGATCATCAACAACCTAAGAGTCGATCGACCAACCGCCGAAAGAATCGAAACCGCTCTGTACCAGGCCCAAGCTAGAATCACAGAAGCCATCACACAAGCCGAAAGAGAACTAGCTCGCCAAGAAACTCCAACACAACTAAGCCAAAACAGAGAACCCCATGCTCAAACAAGAGAACAAATCAGCCAATCCCGACAAATCCTCACCGAGACAAGAAACGCAATCCAACAACAACCAAGCCTAGACAGAGCCCTACAACAAGTCCGTGACCAGATCATCAACAACCCCAAAGTCGATCAAACAACAGCCGACAAAATCGAGCGAGCCACCAACGAAGCGCACCAATACCAACAACAAGGACGCGAAATCGTAGCCCGCTACGTACTTACCCAGGCCATCGACCAAACCAACAAAGAATTATCACAACAACAACCCATCGCCAGAGAACGAAGCCAAACAACGACACAGCCCCAACCCACCCAACAAAGAGAACCAATTACACAAAATAGAGCCCCCCTCCCTCAAACGCAAGAACAAATCAACCAGAGCCGACAAGCCTTACATCAAGTAAAAAATGATCTTCACCGCGAGAACAACCTAGAGCGAGCCATCCAACAAGTACAAGATCGAGTCATCAACAACCCCAGAGTCGATCAAACAACAGCCGACAAAATCGAGCGAGCCCTTAACGAAACCCGCCAATACCAGCAACAAGGCCGCGAAGTCGTAGCCCGTTACAAACTCAGCCTAGCCCTCGATCAAGCCGAAAAAGACTTGGCCCGCCAAAGTCAAGACACAACCACCAGAGAACGAAACCAAAGCACACAACCACAACCAAGCCAAAGCAGAGAACCCCTTCCCACAAACACACAAAACAGGCATAACGCTCAACCCATCCAACCTTCCACACAAACTACACAAAGCATCACTCCAACCAGCAACAACACGCAACCAACACCAACAGAACGCCCCCAAACCCAAAATCAACCCCAACCCGAACCCCGCCCACAGCAACAACCTCAACCAACACAACCAACCTCGAACCAAGAAAAACTCACCCAAGCCATTGAACAATCCAACAAAGACCTAACCCCACAAGAAACAGAAACTAAAGACCCAACCCAACAAAAAGCACAATCACAACAAAATATCCAACCCCAACAAAACACCCAACCTCGCGAACCCCAGCCCCCCAACCTCATCCAAGAAACAGCCAACCAAGAATACCAATTCAACCAAGAAACCCTAGCCGCCCTCAAGCTCACCTCCAAAGACATCGTCGTCACCGAAATCACCCAGCGACTCAACGAAGCAGCCATCCACTTCCGAGACACAAAGCGAGAAATCAACCGCAACATCGACAAAATCACCCAACTCGCCCAATCGACCCGCATGAACATCTACCCCCACGTAAAACAAGCGCTCCAATCGGCCATCGACCTCCTCGATCGAGCCATCCTCAAAAGCGACATCACCCTCTTCACAGACATGAAAATGGAAAAACAACTCATGCAAGCCAGTACAGATCTGGCCGAAGCCCGCAAACACCTCGAAAAAGGTGATAATGCCAAAGCCGTCGAAATCCTCAACAACGTCAAAAAAATGCTCGAAAAGATGAACTTCCGCCCCGCCGAAGTAAAAATCCAACACATCCTTACCAAAGAAAGCCTACTAGACAGACCTGCCGAACCGCGATATCATCAAATATCACAACAGCTCGTAAACGTCGCTAAAATGCTACAAAGCCCAGAACCATCAGCTCGCAACACCTTCGAAGCCCTTCGCGCCCTCGGACTAAACTACGACAGCGAAGTGGCCCAAAATATCTCCAACACATCCAACAAATCAACACCCACCACCAATAGCAACAGCAACCCCAACAACCTCACAAACACCAACCAATCCAACACCCCCCATAATCCCAACAACCCTAACAACCCCCAGTCCGAACAAGAAAGACTCCAACAAAACATGAAATCCATCCTTATGCAACTCACCCGAGGCGAAGGAACCACAGGCCGACAAGAAGGCCCCATGGATCAAGCGCTCCTTAACCTCACAGGCCAACAACTGCTCAGCAAATTCGAAGGCCACAGCAACCTACAAACCATGCTCTTCGACATCCCCCTCTTACTCGGAGACAAACTAGAAAGCGTCAAAATCTACGTCAACTCCCACAAAAACGGCCAAAAAATCGACTGGGAAAACTGCAACATCTACTTCCTCATCGAAACAGGCAAAATGGGCGACACCGGCATCCTCCTCACCGCCACCGACCGCAACCTCTCCATCACCCTCAAAAACGACAGCCCCGACTTTGTCCAAAAAGCCGAACCCATCATCGAAAAAAGAAAAGAACACCTCGAAGCAATCGGCTATAGCGTCGCCAACCTAAAGCTAACCCACCTCACCGACGATAAAGAAAAAGAAGCACCCCCCCAAGAACAAGAACCCAAAGCAACAACATCGCCTTTGCGAGCCTACCAGAACAGTGTCAGGGGGTACGACTACAAAATATGAATTACAAATGGATTAACCAAAAAAAGAAAAAAGACCACGCCAGCCCATCAGCCGCTGCCATCAGCTACGATGACAGCAAAGACCAAGCACCCAAAATCATCGCCCAAGGCAAAGGCCAACTGGCTGCCAAAATCATCGAAATGGCCAAAGAAAAAAACATCCCCGTTCAAGAAGACGCTCTCCTCGTCGAAAACCTTATCGACATGGACCTCGGAGAAAACATCCCCCCCCAACTCTACCTGGTCATCGCTGAAATCCTACTTATGCTAGAAGAAATGGAAAAAAAGGTCTAAAAAACAACAAAAACCTAGAAAAAAGCCAAAAAAGCCCCTTTCCCGAAAGTAACAAAATTCGGTAAAGGGGCTTTTTTTCATAACAATGAATAAAGTATTTCACCTCTTTCTTCGATAAATATAAATAACGAAACTTTTTTCACAAACACACGTAAAAAAATCCCTTCGTAGTTCAGCTAGGAGGCCAGAAACAGCATGAAAATAGACAGCTATGTAAATCAAAAAAAACAACTTGGCGAACAGCCTCTCGATATAAAACCAAGCGAAACCCCTAAAGGAACAAGCAAAGAAGGCCTGTCCACGAGCGAACAACGCCCCGCAACAACGCCTACGCAAAACGAAGCCCTTCTCTCAACCAAAGAAATGAAACAAGCCACCCAAACGCTCCTTCAACGAGGCGTCCCCCTCACCAAAGAAAACCTCCAAGACCTCAAAGCCTTTCTAGAAAAAGAACCAGGCACAATCCAAGAAAAAATGGCCACCATCCAATCGCTAGCCAACAAAAAGCTAGACGTTACCACAACCAACCTTCGCCCCGTCCATGAAGCACTTCACGGTCAACCCGTAGGCCAACTTCTCCATAACCTCACAGCAACAGCTACAGCAGACCCAGAAATCCTCAACAAAATACAAGAAACAATCCCACGAAGCGACCAGACACCCCAAGCACCCCAAGCAGCCCAAACAGTCCAGACAGATCAACGCACCGGCAGCCTCATCGAACAAACAGCCAACCAAGAATACAGACTCAACCACGAAACCGTAGCCGCCTTAAAACTTCCCACCAAAGACATCGTCGTCTCCGAAATCACAGCACGCCTCAACGACGCCGCCAACCAATTCCGCGATCTCAAGCGCGAAATCAACCGCAACCTCGACAACATCATCCGCGTCGTCCAACCGACCCGAGCCAACGTCCACCAACAAGTCAGCCAGGCCTTAGAATCAGCCATCGACCGCCTCGATCGCGCCATCTTAAAAAGCGACATCACCCTCTACAGCGACATGAAAATGGAAAAACAACTCATGAAAGCCAGCACCGACCTCGCCGAAGCCCGCCAACACCTAGCCAACGGCAACAATGCCAAAGCCGTAGAAATATTCAACCAAGTCAAAGCAATGCTCGATAAGATGAACTTTCGCCCCGCCGAAATCAAAGTACACCACATGCTCACCAAAGACCCTTTTCTCCAACAAAACCAACCGCCTCGCATCGAAACGCAACCCCAACCACCTATGCACCAACAATCACAAAACCAACTGCAAACAGCACAACAACCACACCAAGCCCAACCACAGCCTCCGTCACAGCCACAAGGGCAATCGCAACTACATACACAACCCCCAAGCCAACATCAACTACAACCACAACCACACCAACAGCCCCATACAGACACAACCACACCTACATCCCCCAACCGCCCCGAACCCTCAGCACGACAAACCTTCGAACTCATCCGCGCCCTAGGCCTTAACCACGATAGCGAAGTTGCCCAAAGACTCGTCGCCCTCCCCCAAAACAACAAACAAAACCAGACCTACAACCAAAGCCAACTCCAATACCTGCGCCAAAACGCCCAAAACCCAACAACAAACCCCACCACCACAAACTCCATCCCAACCTCTATCTTCCTTCAACCCCTCCTATCCCAACGAATCCCCATCCCTGCCATCCCAACAGCACCTCCAACTCAACCAGCAGCGCCAACACCCGCAGCCCCTTTAACCACCCCCCAACAGACACATCAACACCACAAACGTCAACAACACAAGCTCAAACCCCACCACCCCCAACCACGCCAACATCAACAACACAAACGGCAACACCACTCGCAACAGCCCTAGCCCCCGACCTCCCACCAGAGCAAAACCTAAAAATCCACCCTCCTCCAACTCCTCCGCGCCACCAACACCGCCGCCCCCCGAACCGACGAGTGCGTCTCTGACCCTATCATGGAACAACTCCTCCTCAACCTCACCGGACAACAACTTCTCAGCAAGCACGAATCCAACCCCAACCTCCAATCCTTCTACTTCAACCTCCCCCTACCGTCGGAGAAAGCTAGAAACCGTCAAAATCCACGTCAACGCCCGCAAAAAAGGTCAAAAAATCGACTGGGAAAACTGCAACATCTACTTCCTCCTAGAAACCAAAAGCCTCGGCGAGACAGGCATCCTCATCAACAGCACCGAACGCAACCTCTCCATCACCATCAAAAACGACAACCCCAACTTCACCAACCGAGCCACCCCAACCGTTGCCAAATACAAAAAACATCTGGAATCAATCGGCTACAACGTCATAGGCGTAAAGTTTTCTAAGCTAAATCCCGATAAAGAAAAAGAGACACCCCAGCCAGCACCACCAGAACCACAACAGAACAAAGCACCCAAACCCAACCAAGGCAGGGGGTACGACTTTAAAATATGACCTACCAATACCTCAACGGGAAAAAGAAAAAAAAGCTCGCCCGACCGAGTGTCGTCCTACTTCGCTACGAAGAAGGCAACGACACTCCCACCGTGAGCGCCCAAGGCACAGGCCATATAGCACAGCAAATCATGAACCTAGCCAAAGCAAACAACATACCCATAGAACAAAACAGTCAACTTCTAGATAACCTCCTCGACATGGACTTCGGAGACCAAGTACCGCCCCAATTCTACCAAGTCCTCGCCGAGACCCTGCTGATGCTCAAAGAAATGGAAAAAAATTGACGGAGGTGCCCCACTGTGACCCAACAACTCACAGAAGCAGAACTACTCAAAAAAACCCCCCAAGAACTGACCAGCCTTTTATACCAATCAGCTCTCACCAAACTAGAAAAAGCCATGGAAGCCATCGACGAAAAAAACTACATAGAAGCCAACACCCTACTTCAAAAGTGCAACGACATCCTGCACAGACTCGGCGGCGGCCTTAACTACGAAGCCGGTCCCTTAGCCGAACAACTTGAAGACATCTACAACTACATGGCCGAAAAACTAATCCAAGCCAACCTGAAAAAGAACAAAGCTGACATCGAAGAAGTACACCGCCTCCTCACAACCATCGCCCAAGCCTGGGAAGAAACAATCAACAAAGGTCCCAGCGCCAAAAGCGTACAGATGAGAGCCAAAGCAACAGCCTACGAACGCAACCTTTTCTACGAAGATTAACATAAGCCCCTATCGCCCAAGACAGACGCCATCAATCGTCCCTGTCCCATCAGTCCCTTAAGTTCCATAGTCCCGCAACGAGGCTCCGACAGCATCAAGCAAGACAGCAGAGTTGAAGGGAGAACACAGACTGATGAGAATCAACAACAACGTACAAGCACTGAACGCCTATCGCAATTTGTCGAATAACCAACAAGCCATATCAACGCACCTTCAAAGACTATCTTCAGGTCTGCGCATCAACAGTGCCTCCGACGATGCCGCCGGCCTAGCCATATCAGAAAAAATGCGATCCCAGATCCGAGGGCTCGCCGCTGCCGAACGCAACACCCTAGACGGCATCTCCCTTATCCAAACAGCCGAAGGCGCCCTCGACTCGGTCCACCAAATGCTCCAAAGAATGCGCGAACTGGCCGTACAAGCCGCCAACGGCACCTACGCTGAAATAGACCGTGAAGCCATTCAAGAAGAAGTAAACCAACTTCTCTCTGAAATCAACCGTATTGGCAACACCACCGAATTCAACACGCGCAATCTCTTAGACGGATCCATGGGAGAAGATGGAGAAATACTAATACTACAAATCGGCGCCAACGAAGGCCAAGCCATGGGAATTAACATAGAAGACAGCCGTGCAAGAGCCTTAGGTCTTACTCTCCCTGCCGATAACGATGGAGATGCCGATGGAAGCTTCTACAATAGCATGGCAACCGTCACCAACGTCTTAAGTGATGAAGTAGAATACGAAAGAGCCCTAGACTTTACAAATTTTGAAAATGCCGCCAACGCCATCACTGCAATCGACAACGCCATCAACAAAATCTCAACAGAAAGATCCAAGCTAGGCGCCATCCAAAACCGACTCGAATACACCGCAACGAACTTACAAGTCTTCACCGAAAACATTACCGCCTCCGAATCCCGCATCCGCGACGCCGACATGGCCTTAGAAATGAGCAGCCTAACCAAAAACAACATCATAACCCAAGCCGCCACGGCCATGCTCGCCCAAGCCAACCAATTGCCCCAAGGCGTATTACAATTGTTGCAGTAAATCAAAAAATATACGATAAAAATTAAAAAATAAAGCATGCAAAAGAAGAAGCACTAGACTGTTAAGTCTAGTGCTTCTTCTTTTGCATATTTAAATAGAAAAACAAACCAATTCATTAAAAATTAAAGACAAAGCCACTAATTCAATATTGAAAAACAACGATAAAAAATATAGATGATACTTCATAACCCCAACAAAAACTAACAAAACCTTTTAAGGAGTGGAATCATATATGCGTATTAACCATAATATTCAAGCGTTAAACGCTTATCGTCAATTAACGCAAAATCAAACGACTATATCCAAACATTTAGAAAAACTATCGTCGGGCTTACGCATCAACCGCGCTGCGGATGATGCTGCAGGGTTGGCTATTTCGGAGAAAATGCGTTCGCAGATTCGAGGGTTGGCTGCAGCGGAGAAAGGTACGCTAGATAGTATTTCTTTGATTCAGACGGCGGAAGGTGCACTTGATAGTATTCACAGTATGTTGCAACGGATGCGGGAGCTCGCTGTGCAAGCGGCCAATGATACTTATACCGAAGATGATAAAGCGGCGATTCAAGAAGAAATCAATCAGCTTACTTCTGAAATTAACCGGATTGCGGAGACAACGGAGTTTAACAAGCGGAATTTGCTGAATGGTGGCGTAGCGATTACTGGTGGCAAAGGCATCGCCGACCCAGATGCTATTGCATATGGAACAGGAATGTCCAACTTAACAATCGATAGTAATTCTAAGCTAGACGCAGGCAACTATCGAATTGACGTAACCAGTGAAGTCACAAATCTTGTTTCCAACGGACAATCTATTCAAGGGAACATTGGAAACCCTTCTGTAACCCAACAGGCAACAGTATTGGGAGAAGGTAGCTACAAAGTCGAAATTGCTTATGGTGCGGTAAAAACACTTGACGGTGCCCCAGTTGATGGTAACAACCTTTTAGGTGGAACTTCCCCGATTGCTATCCAAAGTACATCCACATTGAAAGATCAAGAGCACAATATTGATGTAACCAAACAAACTGTAGTTTCAGCAACAGAAGTTAATAGAGCTGGTATCAGCAATGTAGATGGCTCACAAGCAGCGGCAGGTACGTACAGTATTCAAACTTCAGTGGTACTAAATTCAGGAGCGATTACTAGTGCTGGTGGAGCCGAACAAATCATAGATGCAACTTCAGGAGCCATATCTAATCTCTCTATAGCACAAGATTCTGCTTACTTGCATACTGAAGATTACACAATTGATGTAGTACAGTTGGGCTCAGCAGGAGCTCTAATGACCGCTGCCGAAGAATTGAGCAGTCCAGCAGAAGAAAATGCTAAAGTAACAGCTACAAGCGCTTTGAGTGGTCCTTCAGTAAACTTACAAAATTTAACCTTAAAAATTAATGGTACTACATTTACGTTAGGTGATGGTCGTGCTGTACACGCATTAGGTACCGTTGATTTAACTGACTATAATGACAGAATAGATCTTCGTGATGCTTTGCAATCCGATTTAGATTATACTTTTGGTTCAAATAAGTTCAAAGTAGGTCTTGATAATGATTGGAAGCTAACAATTGAAGGTATAGCTGATAATGATGTTGTTATAGGTGCTGCAGCGGGCAATACAGCACTTGGCTTTGCTGGAACCGAATTTTCTACCTATACTTCCCCGACTACAGATTTAAAGAGCTTAGTAGACTTTAAACTCAATGACAAGGTAATAACACTAACAAATGTTAAAGCTTTAGGTGAGGTTAACCTTTCTGAAGCAGCAGGCAGAGCAGCAGTTAAAGCAGCATTACAAGCCGATATCAACGCTGTTTTTACAGGTGAAGCAGATACGCACGATGGTGCGACTTTTACAGTAGGTCTTGATGGTGGCAGATTAACAATCCAAAATAATGACAGAGCACTTGGTAAAGAAGTTATAATAGAAAATACGACCGGCAATGATATTAGTCTACTTGGTTTTACGACAAATAATCTAGGTGATGCAAATAAAGCTGAAACAACATACAGCACTTTAAACAACGTGGAACTAAGATTCGACTTAAGAAAAAATGTAGAAAAAATTGAATCATCCTCTGCTACTTTTACCAACAACGCAGGCTCCACCGCAATTAAACTAGGTGACATTAGTTTCAACGTCAATAACAAAGCTGTGTATTTAAGCGATTCGATTCCTACTAATGATACGAGTAAGAGCACTTACCACGGTAACACTATTACATTTGGCACAAATTCCATACAATACCAAGTAGAAGTAAAACAAAACGGCGCCGATGCTCAGGTTGTGACAGTGAATCAAAATCATAACGATTTACAGACAGTAACATTTGCCGATGCCAGCAAATTCTCTTTTCATATTAAAGGTGACTCATTCTTAGGTGATGAGCCCCTTCACTCTGTTGTCACATCTGTCGATAACTACAGTGTAAAGTTATATGAATCTGGCACAGGTACAATAAACCATACCACAACAGAGCTAGCTGTAGCAGGGATAAAAGAAGGTGTAGACACCTATACCATCACCAATGATTTTTCCGCAGGCCAAACGATAACCATAGCCGGCAAAACATTCACAGCGGTAAATGGTACTGCCGATGCTGCCAAAGGACAGTTTTCTGTTGATGGGAATATCCAGGACACAAGAACCAGTTTACTATTGGCACTAAACCACACTAATGGTTTTGATGGAAAATTCACAGCAGCGGTAGGTACTGAAGATAATGTCTTCACTCTAACCGAAGTCGGTACAAATGGCAAAAATGCAGGTGGGGCTACAATCGCAGGAGGAACAGCAGTCGGAGACGCCTACACATTCACAGGAACAGCTGCAGTAAATGATCTAAAACACATTGCATTAGGCACTGGAGGAACAGGCCTATTTGTAACACTAGATCGTGATAACGTATTTGCGTTAGAAAATGGTGCTGTAAGTTCAATTAAGTTTGAAGTAAATACTGCTGAAGAATATTCTGCTCAAGTGTTAACAGCTGGTGGTGGTGTAGTCCAAAATTCTGGCCGATTCACATTAGACAGCAATAATGCTAGTGATGCTAAGTCGATTGAGTTAGGCAATGGTGTTGAATTTAATTATGTCTATGCAGACCTCGCTGAAGCAGGAAACCTGTTCTTCTCTGTAGGTAAGGGCGAAGAAGTATTTAACATGAAACTCTTTAGCACAGATGATGTCGAAAAACAAATTGGTGCAGAGACATTCAACAAAGGTGATAAAGTTTCTTTTGCTAATCACGGACTAAGCATTGATACACACTTTGTGGATACTACATCTGGCCAAAGCACAACCTTTGAAGTTGAAGATACTACGGTCAATAAATCTCTCTCTATGCAAATAGGTGCTAATCAAGGGCAAAGTTTCTCTGTAGATATAAACAAAATGACTTCTAAAGCATTAAAAATCAGTAGCGATGCTTCGAGCGGTGATCCTGGTGTTCCAGGCGCTGCCTTTACAGAAATAGCAGGCGTCACAGCTGGAATAGCTGGTAAAGAAAATACCAAAACAGAGTATGCTCTAGACGTATCCGATCACACCAAAGCCGCTGCAGCCATCACCGTTATCGACAATGCCATCAGAGATGTATCTCTAGAACGCTCCAAACTCGGCGCCTTCCAAAACCGCCTAGAATACACCGTAACCAACCTAAAAACCTTCAACGAAAACCTAACTGCCTCCGAATCCCGCATCCGCGACGCCGACATGGCCCTAGAAATGACCAACTTCAGCAAAAACAACATCATCAACCAAGCCGCCACCGCCATGCTCGCCCAAGCCAACCAACTTCCTCAAGGTGTACTACAACTTCTACAATAGCAAAGAAAAGACCGGAGAGAGAAATCTCTCCGGTCTTTATTTTGGTGCGTACTGGAAAATCCTCCAAAGGGAGTCTTTTCGTAAGCGCTCAACCAGCAAAGGGGTCGTTCCCATCAATTTCAGTCTCAAAAGATCCTAGTTTGGTAAACCAATAAATATAGTCTTTTACGATATTTTGAAGGTACATTGATCTTTCGTTATTGTTATAACCTTCTAACCTAATATACGTCCCTGTTTTTGAAGCAGGATTACAGGGCTTAATCCTTGGAGTATGTAATTTTCCTGCATTAAGATCATTAAAAGGTCGATTACATATTGATTCATAAGAACCAGATTCATGATGAGTTATGACATAAACCGTATCTGAACGAAGGTAGATTTTTGTTCCGTGACCTTTCTCTCCAATTTTTGAAGAGTCGTTCTTTGATGCGGAATTTCCCAGTGCCCAAAAATTCTTTTCTAGGATCTCATGAGACATGCCAACTCCGTTGTCTTGTAACTCTATTACCAACTTATAATATCCATCAATATTCATTACACTAAAACTTATTTTTATATACGTAGCTTTAGCGTCAAAAGAATTAGAAATAGCCTCTCTTACTACTTCTAAAGGATTGCCAAAATCGCTGGCTATCTCTAAAAACTCATAATGCTCGTTTACGTACGGCTTAATCTTGGTCCAATTGTCACCCATACTATACCTCCTCCAAGAAAACAACAAGTCATTTGGTTTACATTTCGATATCTTGTTTTATTTCCCTTTTTTACTTTGACAATAATACTCATTTTTTCATATTTAGAGCTAGTGCTCCAAATATGTATAGAAAGGTAAAGCAAGTAAAAAAGAACAGCTTTAGCTGTTCTTTTGTGTCCACTACCTATCCCCTATTGGTTATTCCGATATCAGAGATCGACTGCTCCCATGATGGCTGGGCCTTCTACGGAAAAAATGAGCCCTTACTCAATGCCATACCCGTTCGAGACTGGCGACTGTCAACGGACTTCGAAACGAGCGAAACTCATTGACATTTTGCTTTTAAAATTAATTTTTCCACCAAAGAAGGAAATAAACCCTACCGAATGGAATTAATTGTATGGTTTTTAATTAAAACGATTGAAGGGTGGTGGGTTTTGTGGTGGAAAATAAAGAGAAAATTTTAGAAACGCTAAGCGTCTTAGAACATAACTTTGGGCCTCAACAAGAATTTTTATTAGACGATGGTACTGGTGAAAAAAAAGATGTCATTTTTAGAGTTGTTTACTATTATTGTAATCTATTCAAGCAAGATTCATTAGAAACCAATAATATCGTTGGATTAATATGTTTTTTAAGTAATCGCTTTAATATAGAAATTGATGGAGACGAAGAACTAGAAGAACTGCATACTTTCATTGTAGCAGGAACACAGCATATTCTAGATAAGGAAAAGGAATCTTCTTGCAATTTAAATGATGACATCCTTCATAAATCTAATAAACCCGGCATTAATTTTGAAAACCAAGTGCTGAACTTGGTTCGTAAAATGGGGTTTGAGGCTTCATCAACAAAATCAACAGCTGACGGTGGGGTAGATATTGTAGCTTATTCAAATCAACCATTGATGAAGGGAAAGTATATAATACAATGTAAAGACTGGAAGGCACCAGTTGGCGAACCACCAGTCCGTGATTTATACGGAGTTGTTCATTCCGAAAGAGCTAATAAGGGAATACTTATTACAACTTCAACATTTACCTCTTCGGCAGTAAAATTTGCAGAAGATAAACCCATAGAATTAATTAATGGTGCTGAGTATTATCAGCTTATTTCTGATTATCAAGTAGGTTCAAATATTTCTTATGAACCGTTTAATGATGATTTTGAAGATCCTACTGAACGAGAAAATGCTTACCTATCTCGTGGTTATTGCTCAGTTATTTATTTAGGAAAAAAATATTATTCCTCACAGCAATTAATTGAAGAAGATTTAATCAAAGAAGGTTCTTCAGATTCCGTTGTATTTGCAAGAGTCAAAGCTTCACCAAATTCAATATTTCTCGATTTAAAAAATGTTTCATATTCTTTTGAAAACGTAACTTTTTCGTTGCTTGATATAGATAGTAATAGTTGGTCTTACGATGATTCTGTCCTAGATGTAATCTTGCAGTTTGACACGAGAAATAACGAAAAAGGTCGAGACGAAACAATTAGATTGTGTATTACTGGTGAAAAAAACACCATAAATGATTTAGTAGACAAAATAAGAGAAGAACAATATTTATACGAAAATATGTTTAATCAAGGAAAAATAGCTATAACAAATTTTTATTATTGGTCAACTGAAAATAATAAAACTATAAACAGAAAAGAGTACTTTGGTGGTAAATATTTAGGTAATGTAAAAATTACAAGAAATTCTTTTGGATTTGATTGTATCAATGATAATGGGAAATCTTTTTCTCTTTCAAACATTATAATTGATGATGTTGAAGAAGTAGACGAAGCCTATTCTTTTAACGGTTGTGACGCATTAGAGTTTTCATCAGATGAATATAAAAGTGATATTTTTACTGTAACTATTTCGTTTTTAGATTCATCTTCAAATACTATAATATAACTTTGCTTTCAAAAAGAAAATATATTGTAGATTTATATAATCTGGCAATGCTTTACAAGAAATAAGTACTTTTTTTGAGACATTGTAATTAACGATCGTAGGTACTATATCATTTGATGATGATAGGGGTTCTAACGGCTCCTTTGAAGTACTAAAAAAGGCGTTGAAAGAACTAAAGTGACCTTTTAGGTTCTTAAAGAGGCATTAAAAGTGACCCTTATGGTACTTTTAATGCCCTTTTTATACTACTTCAAGTAACTTATTAAGCACCCTATTTCGGGATATAAATGAGTCCTAGTCATACTAGCACTATTAAATCATCTAATATATTAAAGAAAATCGGTATGATACTAAAAAGCGGATTGGAATGGAACGAATAAATTCGGTCTACTCATACAACGCTACGCTTATTTAAAGTAGATCCAGTTTCTAAGTGAGTATTTCGCTCCGAGAGAGCCATTGTGTCGGAGAAATAGAGCCATGATCACGGAAATACAGAGCTACCTTCACGGATCAGAGAGCCACCCTTCTGGATGTTGAGCAATTAAAGGTAAAGAGCATCATTTTCGGTATATCGTACAAACACCGCCACATGGATTGTCCGTCCGAGCCAGCCGTCTGTAAATGGCAAGGGGCTTCGTCCGCCTCTTCGAGGGCCATTGACGGTCGTCAGTCTCGAACGGGTACGGCGTTTAGGCGGTGTTAGTAGCTTTGTGTGTTGTGGCTCTCTGAAATCGTAATACGCACCATCAGGGTCATCTAAGGGATAGCTGGCTTTCGTTCCGTGAGCATGGCTCTATTTTCCCGTGAAGGTGGCTCAATTTTTCCGATAAAGTGGCTCTTTCACGCCGAAATAATCATTGTTTCAAAGCTGAGTAAAAGGTAACTGATTGGCTACCTGTAAATGAGCCATTGAACTAATGTTTTGAGCCACTATGTTAATCACTAGAGCCACCCTTCCATATGAAGAGTCATGGATCTTTATGGCGTGTCGCACAAACACCGCCGTCTGGATTGTCCATCTGAGCAAACCGTCTGTAAACGACAAGGCTCCAATCAGCTCTTCGAGCTCCATGCGTTGTTTGGTTACTATAATGCCATCCATTTTTCATCTTCTATTTTTTGGCGTAAAAAAGCAACCTGTTAAGGTTGCCTGAATAAATAGTCATTTATTTTTCAATATAACATTCTCTCCAAATTTTCTATGCGTAATTGGCGTTCCCTCATAGCTTGTAATTTGTTAATTTCCTGTCTCAAACTATCAATTCTATTATTAAATTCTGTCTTTCTACTTTTTGCCCAAAATGAATCGTCAAGTGCCAACTCGTTCAGTTGAGATTGAAAATTTTGAAGTTCATGTAGCAATTTATTTAAATCTCTCTTGAAATCGTTTTCACTACTCCAGTATCCCACAGAACCTTCACTTCTAATATCTCTTATTTTGTTTTGAATAAGATTTCTTTTTTCTTGTTCTAATCTTTGTTGCTACAGGGGACCCATCTTCAAAGGAAACCAGGAGGCAGAAAAATGAGCAAAAAAATTACAATTCCTCAGCTTAAAGAGCATAAAAAAGAAGGCTATAAACTTCGTATGGTTACAGCCTACGATTATCTTTTTGCAAGTATCATTGATAAAAGCGATGTTGAAATGATTCTAGTCGGCGATTCTCTCGGTATGGTCGTTCTAGGCTATGATAGTACTGTACCGGTCACATTAGAAGATATGATTCATCACTGTCGACCTGTTGTTAAAGGCGCTCCAAGTACTTTTGTAATTGGAGATATGCCTTTCGGTACTTATAACGTATCGATTTCCGATGCTATTGCCAAGGCCAATCGTTTAATGAAAGAAGGCGCCGTCGATGCCGTCAAGCTAGAAGGCGGGCGGGACATGGCACCTACTGTAGCTGCTCTTGTTCAAGGTGGCATTCCTGTGATGGGACACATCGGTTTGACACCCCAGCGGGCTTCTCAACTCGGCGGATTCAAAGTACAAGGAAAAACAGAGGAAGCTGCAGAAACTTTGCTGCAAGATGCACTCGCTTTGGAAAAGGCCGGCGCTTTTTCCATTGTGATTGAGTGCGTTCCCTATGATGTAGCACAAAAAATTACAGAAAGCTTGCAAATTCCAACGATCGGGATTGGTGCCGGTCCTTATTGTGATGGACAAGTTCTTGTGACCCATGATCTCGTCGGTATGTACGAGCGCTTTGTGCCCAAGTTTGTAAAGCAGTATGCCCAGATTGGACCTACCATTCACAGTGCATTGAACGACTTTGCCCGCGAAGTATCAGAAGGTCAATTTCCCAAGGCAGAGCACAGTTTTGGCATGGATAGCAACAAATAAGAGGTGCACGCCATGAAGATAGCTGTACTAGGCGCTGGTGCTATGGGCTCACTCTACGGTTCTTTTTTATCACAAAGTGGTGCCGATCTTTGGCTGATCGATATTTGGAAAGAGCATATCGAAGAAATACAAAAAAAAGGCATCACGATTGAAGAAGGTGAAGCCTCTTATTCTATACCCGTCAAGGCAACGATCGATAAAAGTCAGGTCGGGCCTGTCGACTTACTGCTTATTTTTGTAAAGTCTTATCAAACAAAAAAGGCCTTAGAAGATCTCTCCCCTCTTATTGGTGAAGAGACTACCTTTCTAACGTTGCAAAATGGCTTGGGCAATGATGAAGCTATTGTAGAGCGTTACGGTCAAAATGCAATCTTAGCTGGCACCAGTTCTTTTGGCGCTACCCTGTTAGGACCTGGGCGCATTCGCGTGGCCGGTCGAGGCGAGACCACTCTAGGCATTCTTCGTGGCGCCACTACGGAATCGTTAGAAAAGGTAGCTCAACTTTTTCGACAGAGTCAACTGAATCCCCGAATCGAAGAGAATGTGCAAGGTCCGATATGGGATAAGCTATTGGTCAATGTAGGCATCAATGCTCTAACAGCACTGATGCAAATACCCAACGGACGTCTTCTTGATCATAAAGGGTTGTTGTATTTATTAGAGCAAGCCGTGAGAGAAGCTGAAGAAGTAGCAAAGGCGCTTCAGGTACCAACTTCTCCCCAGCCCGTAGAAAAGACAAAAAAAATAGCCCAAGTAACAGGTCATAACTTTTCCAGTATGTATCAAGATCTACACAATGGACGCCGAACAGAAATTGATGCGATCAACGGTAAAGTAGCAGCATGCGCTAAAAGTGTAGGCCTACCAACGCCCGTCAATGAAACGTTAGGCTTGCTCATTGAAGCCATGACAGAAGTAAAACAGATCAAAAGGAACAGAAGCGACACCTAAAGGCATACTACTCCTATCATTAGACTTGAGCGGCAGCAAAGCTGCGTGATCAATATAAAAAGAAGGCCTTACGAGATAACGCTCGTAGGGCCTTCTTTTCTTTCTTCGCATAGAGATAAGAGACAGTTCAAAATCTCTTCTCCTGCTTTCATGCCTTGCTGAGGAAGGAAGGTAATTTTTCTTGTTTTTGTATTTGCTTTTACCGAATCCTCTTCACAGTGCTTTTCTTGTTTCTTCTGGCAGAAAGTAGACCACAATTCACCGTGAGATGGTGCTAGTGCAAGATTGGCTTTTTCAAGCATCTCTTGATCTAAGAGGGAATCACCGGCAGCGACAACATAGTGATGGCCTACTCTTTCAAGGATCTCTTCTACAGCAGCCCACTTGCTTACTGGCTTGGGTACAAGGTAAAGCTTTCGGCCTTGTATTGAGATTCGCCAATTCTGTTCATATGCCCATAGAGAAAATCTTTCCAGTTCTTCGGTAGGCACCTTTGTTCTCTCAATGATGTAAAACAAAAAAAGGTGTTCAGCTCTGCGACGATCTGTAACCCAATCTGGCGCGGCTATTTTAGAAAATTCCGCTTCCATTTCTTCCAATCCCAGGCACTTTTCTTGTATTTGAGACTGAATCTTATGGTGCCATGCTTGGTCAGGTTCTCCGTCAATAAGAATATGACCGCCATTGCTTACGACGGCATAGTAGGGTTGCGTGGGCAGGGTAACTCTTTTGTACTGTTCTATAGTGCGGGTTGTAACAGGAACAACAAGGGCTTGCTTGGACACTTCACAGAATTGTTCTACCGATTGAGTGGTCATATAAGAAATATATTGGCCTTTGTAACGTTCTACCGGTACCAGATCATGGAGTTGATGAGAATCACCCATACTTCGCCGTGAATAGATCAGCGTTTGATCTAAATCCGTAGCAAAGATTATTTTTTCCATCATTCTTTTCTATCCCTTTCATGGCCATCGAGAGGCTTGATCAAGCCACAGCAAGAGTAGATCAAGTCTGGATAGACTTCGACAGGAACATTTCGATCTCGCGCCAGAATCAAAATATGTTTTAGATTGGGATTGTTCATAGAGTCAACGAGTATTTTCCAGGGAACACGTCGCAAAAGGACTCTAGTTGTCTCTCCTACACCTGGTTTAATCAAGTTAATATCTTTCATTTTGAAGTGATTTTGAATCGATTGAAGAGACTGTAAGCCTTGCCAAGAGCAAGGCTCTAGCAACAAAGATGGATCAGAATTCTGCTCCCCCTTGCATTTACCTTCTGTAAGGCAAATGCGCTCTCGCATTTTTTTCTTAAGATAGATTTGCCCTTCCGAAGCAACTTCTTCAAAATACCTTGAAATCCTATTGACAAATAAGTTGGACACGTCTTCCTCTTTGAGCTCTCTGTAGTAGCGAGCCCCATGATAATCGAGAGAGCCTAGTAGCTCAGGCTTATAAACAGTACGACTAACCAATCCAGACACAGTGGAGTTAAGACAAGCACTGGGAATTAGATAATCTTCTCTCGTACCATATAGAGGGGCACAGTAACCAGGGTCAGCTAGAACAGCAAGCTGATCGGAAAGCTCTATGGCGTATTTTTCTTGAAATTGTTGACAAGCTTTCGTTAATTGCATAGCGATGGCCCCTTTGCCTGTCCAGCCATCGACAAACTGAAGGCCTTTATTTCCGTGCTTTTGCAAAATATATAATAAGGCATTTTCATCGATGCCTTTATCACGAATAATAGATATGCTGTAATGAGGCACCTTCATACCATGAATTTTCTCTAAATAGCGGCGAATTAATATGCCCACCGGCGTTCCCGCTCTCGCTAGCGATACCAATACAAGATCGGACGAATGAAAACGAACAAGTTTCTCAGCCACAACGGCTGTAGCCCAAGCTACTTTTCGAGCCGATTCTTCTAAGGTCTGATAAAAAAGATCCATATATTCGGGCGTAGGCTTGTACTCTAAAGGAAGCATCTCCGAATAATGAACGCCCTTTTGAATCAATCGCTCCCGTTGTTCTGTCGGGATTTCTTCCATCATTCCACTGATATCTTTCAGTAGAAAAACTACATCCTCGCGATTGTAAGAACCGATTTGGTTGGGCTCGGGCAAGATTTTATTTCCTAGAAGGGTCATGACTATGTTCTTCCTTTCCCTTTCTTGGCCGGGTGGCATGGGGACGTTTCGTTTTGCTGGAAAGTATCGGTATCTATTTTCGTACCAAAAGCAACATAACGATCCATTCTAGAAAAAACCATAAAACGGGTGGTACAGACATGCTAAATCGAAACAAAAAAATCCTCACACTTTTCTGTGCTTCTGTACTTTTCCTTTCCACCCCTTTGGTTCAAGCTGCCACATTGCCCTCAGAACTAAAAGGCGTCCCTTACTACCAGAGTCTTATCTATAATGCAACCTATACGGATACGCAAGGACACTGGGCTGAAGAAGCCCTCTACATCGCTGGTATCTTTGGACTCCTGAAATCCAACCAGGGCCAGATCAGACCTGATGAAGCTTTAACACGCCGAGAAGCCCTCCTAGCCCTGGCCAACCTTGGTGGAACTTTTGAAGAAGTACAAAAAAACCAAGGGGACAATCAACGCAATCAAAATGCGTCCGTCGAACCGCTCACTCTCTGGGGACAGCGCCTCATCGAAGCAGCAGCCCAACAAGGTCTTTTTGAAGGTTTTCCACAAGCCCAAGTAGGACCACAGTCTCCCTACTGGGATGAAGCAATTACCCGTGAAGAAATGGCTCTATGGACAACTCGAACCCTTCAGTTAGAACCGATCTATGGAACAGCCCAAGCCCACATTTACAATTTTGATGACTGGCAAAGTATTAACGGTCAGACCCTTCCCTATCTTGAAAGGGCTTTGCAATATGGACTGATTAACGGCATTGCACAAAACGATCGCTTCTATATGAAGCCGCAACAAGAGATTACCCGTGCTCAAAGCGCCACCATTTTCTTAAACAGCTTGCCCCGAGCTCTTGAGCAGCAAGAACGCTCCGTCTTTGCCGCTTCCATTGATGACATCGATCAGATCCAAGAGGGACCGGGTGGTGCCATCATACGTCGCCTCCACATCACCACCACCACAGGAGAAATGCGCTCAATCGTCCTCTCAGGCCCCCACAAAGATAGCCCTAGAGGTCAAGATATTGCCATATGGAAAAAAGGACCTGCCGACAGCAGGGCTTTACAACCAGGCGATCAGATTGAAATCTATCCTGCTACA
This sequence comes from Heliorestis convoluta, assembly GCF_009649955.1. Lineage (NCBI taxonomy): Bacteria > Bacillati > Bacillota > Clostridia > Eubacteriales > Heliobacteriaceae > Heliorestis > Heliorestis convoluta. The sequence continues at coordinate 1,354,544 of NZ_CP045875.1, forward strand.
GCCTCAGCCAAGCAGGAAGGAACAGTCAGTCAAAGCGCCCCTGGAGAAGAGAATCAAAGGATTATAGACAATCCTTCCGTTCCAGAGCACTTTCTCAATACAGACATCCCTATGGACATTCATTTGATTCGAGTTTTACAAAGCAACAGCACCCTAGAAGGTCTGCTTATGGACTACGATGCTGGCACAGGCTACCTGATCTTGCAAAATGACCAGGGACAACTTCAGCATGGCTACGTCATGGCTGGTGCCACCGTCCAAATCGGTGCCATCTACCGCAAAATAGAGGATATTCCCAACGGCACCTATCTGACAGCTCGCGCCGTAGCAGATCGTATTGTTGCCATCACGGCTGACCTCCCCACAATGCATCCTGGTGCCATACCGGAAGGCAGTAAAGTCCAAGAAGGTCGTATCCGAGCTATCGAAGCACGAGGTCTTCAGATCGTCGACGCGGAAGGCCGCGAAGTATATTACCCTTTTGCCCCTGCCTTAGAAGTACGGCAGGGACAAGAATTGGCTCGTTTACAAGATCTACGCATTGGCGACCCTGTGATTTTGCGCTTTTCCACCTACCAAGGTTATCAAATTGCTCGCATCGAAATCCCCAAAGCCAATCGCCTTGTCGAAGATGTATATCGTGGTACCATCGGCTTTATCAACCCCATCACCAAAGTCGCCACCCTACGGAATGTGTACAAATACAGCGGTAGTCGTTGGCAAGTCCAACCAGGGCAAGTACAAGTTCGTGTCAGTCCAGTGACCTCGTTAGTGCTCAACAACCAAGTCCTTTCAGCCGATACATTTTTAAGAGTAAGCCCCGGTCAATCTATTATCTTCAGCGCAGCCAACAATTTTGACGGTCTCAGAGCATCTCAGCTGGCCCTTCTTTCTAGTGAAGGAGCAATGATCAACGATCGCATACGCAGCCTTGATATCGTCGGCGGCAGCCTCCGCCTACAAGTCGACGGCAACTACTTGCATATCGACAACAATACAATTGTCCTACGAGACGGACGCCTTACTGATATCAAAGATTTAGAAGAAGGCGACTCCATCATGGCTTATGTCGATGTAACTCGCAGTGGCTACCGAGCTGCCTTCATCGAAACCCACAAAGACATTATCTGGACAGAGCAAAGCAGCGACGGCCTTGTCCAAGGCTCCCTACTAAGAATTCGTGCAGATGGCGAAATGGAACTACAGCGCTACAGCCGTCACCGCAACAACAGTTGGGAAAACTTTAGCAGTGGAAGCAGACGCTTCTATATCCAGCCCAGCCGCGACACCCAAATCTACGACTTCCGCGGCCTCATTCCCACGACCATTCCTATCAGCGATTTCCTAACCCAGGGCGCCCATGGTCAATACAACGGCAGCTATATCCAAAGCTTTGTCCAAGCAGGCCGACCTCTTGTCATAACGCTACACAATACGGCACCCCAACCAGAGAGAGCACCACTAGAAAGAACATCCTTAGCTCGCATCAATAGCCTCAATCCTCAGAGCCAGACCATTATTTTTAGAGAAGTTCAAGATTGGAGCGATGCAAGTCAACGCTGGACATCCAATCCTGTTACTTTATCACTCCATGCAGAAGAAGCCGTCATCATTCAGAATGACAGAATCATACCCTTTCACCAACTGCGCCCCAACACAAAGGTTCTCCTTATCCGCGATCCACAAACCAACGAAGTCCGCTTCATCTTTGTTCAATAAGGAGGAACCAAATCAAGAGGGCAACAGCCCCTGCCAAGGAGGTGCCCCACAACAATGCAAAAAGCGATTTCCTTTTTGCTTACACTACTCCTGCTATTTTTCACAGCTGGCACCGCATGGGGAGCATCCAGTCACATGCCTCTAGAAGGAGGTATTGCCAATGAATATGACTACGAAGAATACATCTTTGTCACCGGCCAACCTGTTCACATGCAAGGCACCGTTCGCGTTACCATCAGCGCCGGACGCGGTGACACTACAACGACTCGCTTTACCTTTAACCTCAGCGACGCCACAGGACAAAACAAACTAAATCGTTCTACCACCTATGTAGAAATGGCTACCCAGCGAGAGGATCAGCAACAAAGTACAAAGACCACACAGTTAGACCGCATCACCGAGACGATCACCATTGACGGTAATCGTTACCAACTTGTCGATGGACGCAACTTTAAGTCCGTCCTAGTGGACAAGCATCCTGTGGTCAACTACTACAGTGGCAACTGGGAAGGGCGCAAAATCTACAACGTTAACAGGAACCAGGGCCGACTCACCGTTGAAAGCTCTGGCCACACCATAGGCTATGATCACAACTGGGGTCGCTCAGAAACACAAAGAATGACCCACCTCTTACAGTATAGACCGGTCAACCCAGGCGTTGAAGACAACAGCCCTTTTACCAGCCCCTGGGACGGTCAAGTCGATTACGCCATTAACCTTTCTACAAACCGTCAGGTATTGTACCACAACAACGACCCTGTCAATATCAGCTTTAGCGGAGGCTACATCATAAGCGAACAAGGTAGCTCCGCCTCTGTCATCCGTTATGATCTTCCTTGGATGGCTGAGATAGACAATGAGCCCATCATTGACAATCACTATCGTCATCGCGACGAGCTCCAGCTTTCACTTACCACATCGCCGAAAGTCCATCGCCTCTATGTACCAAACTTTGAAGATATTCGAAATCACTGGGCTCAATCCTACGTCAATCGTCTCGCAGGCCTGAAAGCTTGGAACGGACACAGCGGCTATTTTGGTCCTATTCAGCCGATTACACGTCTTGACTTTGCCCGTGCCTTCGTACAAACACTGGGCATTGTCTCCCCAGAAGGACCTTCCGGCATGATCGCCTACACAGCAGGTTATCCCAACTTACCCAATCCGGGAGAAAAAGCCCAAGGCCCGAACAGTACCACCAGACCTTCTGCGCGCGATCCTTACAACGGCGCTACGGGTACACCACGACAATTGGCTGCTGCCTCTAACCCCTCCCCTTTTGCCGATATTACCCCGGCTATGGAGGGTTTTGAAGAAGTACGCCTTGCTCATGCCCAAAAAATCATGAACGGTGTCAGCGCCACTCGCTTCGACCCCTACGGCTTGCTTACCCGAGAACAAGCGGCCACTTTAATCGTCCGCGGTCTGGGCCTGATAGACCTCGCACCTGCGGGCTTTACCTACAGTCCCTTTTACGACGATCATCAGATCAGTCCCTGGGCCCGCGATTCTATCTACGTGGCCCAAGAACTTGGCATCTTAACAGGCGATAACTACGGCTACTACCGACCACAAGAAGTAATGACCAGAGCAGAAGCAGCAGCTCTTCAAGTCAAAGCGATAGAATTCCTTCAATATGATCTAAAGCATGATTATCGTGACAGGCTGCTCAATCTTTTCTAAACCCATATAAAGGGACGGTTCTACTGTGTTGTTAGCCTACAGGCATAACACAAAAGAACCGTCCTCTTTTTTTGCGATGGATAATTTGCTGAAGTTCCACTTGATAGGCATGTCCAAAAAGGTCCATTTATTGATATAATGATCAAGTTTACGATAATATAATTTTTCATTAGCAAATGAGTGATATGCCCCTATCAACGCTTTTTCAAACAAGAAAAACGCTTTAAATATAGAAGAAAAGGAGTTGTAGAAAGGTGAATTCTAGCTTATTTTATAAAACCATCGTAGAACAGTTACCCTTCGCTTATGCCTATCACAAGATACTATATGATGTTCAGGGTGCACCAATTGATTATGAATTGGTAGAAGCTAACAAAGCTTTTGAGAACATAACATGTTTACAGCGGAAAGACCTTATCGGAAAAAAATTGACAGAAACAGAACTTATCAAAAGCGAACGGCACTGGCTAGATACTTTGGCTCAAGTGGCAAAAAACCATGAAAGAGCCTGTTTTGATTATTATTCACCACAACTCCATCGATGGTACGAAGTTACGGTTTATAGTCATGAAGAAGGCTACCTTGCAACTATTTTTCACGAGACGACTCGCTGGAATAAAAAGGAAGGAGAGATAAGGTTAGAGAACCAGCTCTGTGTGATTTTAGGCACCTGGGAATGGAACATCCAGACGAATGAATACTTTCTCAATGAGCGCTGGGCAGAAATGCTTGGCTATACCCTTAAAGAATTGATACCCTTTGACGTTCAAACCTGGACAAGCCTGATCCATCCACAGGATTTACAAGAAGTTCAAAAGCCAATGAAAGCGGTAATGGAGAAGGAACAGGAATACTTTGATGTTGAAATTCGCATGAAGCACAAAGAAGGTCACTGGGTCTGGGTACAAACTCGAGGAAAGGTCATCAGTTGGACAGCCGAGGGGAACCCTCTGCTCATGAGTGGTACCCATACAGACATTACAGAGCGAAAAAAGATGGAAGAAGCGCTACTGGAAAAGCAGAGAAGGCTTTCCATGGCACAGTCTTTCTCTCATATTGGTGCTTGGGAATATGATATCAGCAATGGACGCCTTTCCTGGTCCAAAGAGTGTGAAGCCCTTTTTGGTCTGGAAGAGGGAGAATTTGAAGGCACTTTTGAGGCCTTTCTCGATCGAATTCATCCTGAGGACAAAGCATATGTGCAGACAGTGAATCAACCTATTACAGAATATAAAGAAGGAACCATCCTTTATTATGAACACCGGATTGTTAAAAGGTCAGGGGAAGTTCGCTGGATTCGAGAGTCTGCTGGTGTCGAGACCAATGAAGAAGGAGAACCGATTTGCATCATTGGTTTTGCCATAGATATAACAGAGACAAAAGAAGCAGAAGCAAAAATAGCCGAACGAGATCAGCTCTTGACAAAATTTTCTCAGCAAGTACCTGGTGCTCTCTATCAGTATCAGATGTACCCCGATGGTTCTTCCCGTATTCCCTTTGCCAGCAAAGGCCTTTGGGAGATTTGCGAAGTGAAGCCGGAAGAAGTCAGAGATGATGTTAGCAAGATCATGTCTCGAATCCATCCTCATGATTACCAATCATTCATAGACTCTATTCAAGAGTCCTTTGATAATAACTCCATCTGGTCTAACGAACATCGAGTGTTGCTACCAACGAAAGGACAACGTTGGCTGCGTGGGGTGGCGCAGCCTGAAAAATTAGCAGATGGCTCTATGTTATGGCATGGCTTTTTAGCCGATATTACTGAAAATAAGAAAATGGAGGAAGCTCTACGAGAAAGGGAACATTATCTAAATGCCTTGATATCGAATACGCCTGCAGTCATCTATTCCTATACCATTGATGATGACGGGAAAATAGAACTAAAATATATTAATCAAAATGTAGAAAAAGTTTTAGGCTTTAAGCCCCATGACTTTATTGGAAAGAACATAGAATTTTGGGCCAGCCATGTCCATCCAGAAGACCTGAAAAACCTTCAGGAAAAGCTATCCGGGAAAGAAATGGTCAATGAGTATCGATTCCAAGATAAACAAGGAGAATATCATTGGCTCTATGATCAGCAAAGGGTTTTTAAGCGGGAAAAAGGTTGCACAGAAATCGTCGGCACTTGGTGGAACATTACTGATCGAAAGCAAGCAGAAGAAGCCCTGCTAGAAACGAACGACCATCTAAAAAGAGCTATGAGGCAAGCAAAAGCAGCTAACAACGCTAAAAGCCAGTTTCTGGCCAATATGAGTCACGAAATACGTACTCCTATGAATGGAATACTCGGCTTCTTGCACTTGCTAGAAGAGACGGAAACGACGCAACAACAGGAAAAATATATAGACTATATCAAAACATCTACGGAAAATCTGTTAAACGTCCTCAACGATATCTTGGACTTGTCAAAAATTGAATCGAGCAAGATAGAAATAGAAGAAATTTCTTTCGACTTGCGCTCCACCATCGAAGCAGCTGTAATTCCTTTTGCCCAACAAGCTTATAGCAAAGGTGTGACCTTAAGTCTTCTGGTGCAACCATCGGTGCTTCAGCAAGCCAAGGGTGACCCTACTCGACTGAGACAAGTGCTCTCCAATTTGGTAAATAATGCTGTGAAATTTACCAAGAGGGGCACAGTTACTGTAGAAGCCAAGCAACTAGAAGAAAGTGATAGTACCAGCACCCTTCAGTTGATCATTAAAGATAGCGGCATTGGTATGCAGGAAGAAACTCTACAAAAGCTTTTTACACCCTTTTATCAAGCAGACAGCTCTAACACCCGAACCTACGGAGGGACAGGCCTTGGTCTAGCGATTACCAAAAACCTATTAGATCTGATGGGAGGCTCCATAGAGGTAGAAAGTATCTATACTGTGGGAAGTACTTTTACCATTACGCTGACCCTGGACAAATGTCATGACATCGCCCGAGAAGCGATCGATCATCACGCTCTGCGAGGCAAACGTATTCTCATCGTAGATGATAATGACCACAACCGAGAAATTCTGCGCATCTACCTAGAAGAAGCCGGTGCCGTCGTGGAGGAATCATCTAATGCACCGGAAGCTTTGGTCTTACTCGTGAAAAATGGCAAAGAACAGATAAAATACCACGCCGTTATTATTGATGAACAAATGCCCCATATGAGTGGTAGTGATCTGGCAATCACCTTGAAGAATATTCCATCTACAAAAACACTTCCTCTGTGTCTCTTAACTTCTGTGGTAGGTTACAACAACGCCCAGAAATCACAGGAAGTTGGCTTTTCTGCTTATCTGACCAAGCCCATTAGAAGGCAGGAGCTTAAGGATGCCATAGCCAGCTTATTTTCAAAGAACATGAACAACAAAGAGAAGCAACATCCCTCTCTGATCACCCGTCACACAATACGAGAAGCCCAAAGCCGACAAAGGCTTAAGGTGTTGGTAGTAGAAGATCAGGCTATTAACCGAGAGTTGACAGTGCAACTCTTACAAAACAAAGGCTTTAGCTGTGATGTCGTAGAAAATGGTTTAGAAGCAGTAAAAGCTTGTATCAAAAACCCCTATCACATTGTCTTAATGGATTGTCAAATGCCCATTATGAACGGTTATGAAGCAACCCAAAAAATCCGACAGATGAAAGAAATTCATCAGCCAAAAATCGTGGCCATGACAGCCTATGCTATGAAATCTGATGAAGAACGATGTCTGGCCGCCGGCATGGATGGTTATCTAAGTAAGCCCATTGATTTTAGTCTTTTTAATTCAATTTTACAAAAATCTTTTGATAACATAGAACCTCTGAACGAAACAGAGCAGAGAAGCGAAAAGGATAGTAACTATAAAAAAGCGATTACCTATATCGTTGAGGAATCAGGACTCGATCAAAAAGAAGCAGAAGAGCTCTTAGCCAAAGGAGTCACACGAATCAAAGAACTAATCGTGCTGATCAAAAATGCTCTGGAGAAAAATGAGACCTTAGAAGCGTCAAGAACTCTGCACACTCTAAAAGGCATCGCCAAAAATCTCCAATTAAAAGAGATCGCAATAAAAGCACTTGAAGGAGAAGAAGCGTTGGCCAGAAAAGACGGGCTAAAGCTAAAGCCTTTGTTGAAAGAAATAGAAGAAAGCCTTTAGCAGAAGGCTACCTTGCATGCAAGTATTACTCAGGGGACGGTTTGTTGAACCGTCCCCTGATATCTTTATATCCTAACATCACAAATTTCCAGCACGAAACTCTTGTACAATATAATCCGCCGTCCGCCAAGCCAGTGCCATGGCCGTCAAAGTGGGATTGGAAGCGCCAGAAGTGACAAAGACTGACGTATCAGCAAGAAAAAGATTCTTATGATCATGACAACGACCCCAGCCATCAACAACAGAATCAGTAGGATTGCTACCCATGCGACAACCACCCAGCATATGAGACGTATCAGGGCTAATGAGCTCCACACGCCCGCCTGCTGCTTCTAGTACCTGTTTGCACATAGCCACGGCAGCTTCAATCACTTTCCGATCGTTATCGCCATAGGAAAAGGTCACCACAGGAGAAGGAAGACCCACTTCATCTTTCTCATCAGACAGCGTGATTGTATTGTTCATCTGCGGCAACACTTCTCCCACTATGGTTAAGCGAGCAAAGTAGTTATAATCACGAGCCATTTCCCGCAAGTGCCTTCCCCAAGCGCCTGTTGCTTTCGTTACAATCTTCATAAAAGCAAGAGGCCGTGACCCATGGGCATGAATCGAAAAGCCGCGAGCACGGGATCCATCACCGGGAGACTCATAAAAATCTTGAGTCGTTGTCAGAATCGGCGTGCCCTTGTAGGGCAAAATTTCTTCAGAAAAACGGGCCACCACTTCATGACCTGAATGAACCATAAAGCACTTGCCGACCATACCACTGCGATTTGCCAAGCCTTGTGGATGGCGACCATCGGCAGACAGTAGCAGCAACCGAGGCGTTTCGATGGCCGAAGCGCATACAACAACGGCTTTTGCACGTTGCCGATACTCTTTGCCTTGGAAAAGAAAAGCCACACCTTCTACTCGATCGTCTTTGTTAACAAGAATGCGATGAACCATAGAGCCATGACGCAATTCTACGCCCGCGTCAAGAGCCCGCGGTATATGGTGAATCAATGTAGAGAATTTCGAATTGGGCAAGCAACCTTGGGCACAAAAACCTCGATTAATACAAGGTGGACGACCTTGGAAAGGTGCTGACAAAATGGCCAAAGGGGCTACAGAACTTTGAATCCCCAGCTTTTCACAACCAATCCGTAATACCTGATGCGTTGCTGCCACAGGCTCACGAGCTGGATAGGGATAGGGCCCATGAAAACCTCCCCAAGGATAATGCTTGGGCCCTGAGACAGGAATTTCTTTTTCTAGCTGCTCATAGTAGGGCGCAAGATCTTCATAGGTAATCGGCCAATCTTCACCAACACCATCAATGGTCTTCGTTCGAAAATCAGAAGGAAAAAAGCGAGGAACGACAGCCGTAAAATGATTGGTACCACCACCAACACCAGACCCAGAAATATTATGACCCAGTTCTGGCGCATCCGAACCCGCTGTCAAGCGATGAAAACGCCAAGCCGTTTTGCGCATATGCAATTCATCGCTAACAAAATCGCGACTCACTTCCCAGTAAGGGCCCGCTTCGAATAAGACAACAGAAAGACCGGCTCGGCCTAGCTCCTGTGCTACAACAGGCCCCGTAGCGCCAGCACCAACAATAACAACGTCAACTTCTTCATTTAGGTTACGCCAGGGAAGACCGGTCTCATGGTTCATCGATCAACCCTCCGCACAGGACCGGGCCCCATACCGGCTTTAGCCCGCTCTTCAACCAATTCAGGCTTTAATCGAGCTTCCCAAGGATCTTTCAATCCATATTCAATACGATAGTACCCTCGCGGATAGGCGGGCCCACCATAACCGATCTCAGACCAAATCTCAGGTTGAGAAAAGAAAAAATCAACGGCTGTATTTAATAGTTTGTTAAAAAAATCTTTCGGTCCAATCTCAGTCCAAGCAATTTCTCCTCGCTGCACCTGCCCCAATATTTCATCTTTTTCTTGGGGCGTCAACTGTAGAAAAGATTGCTCATAGCGCTGTAAGGCCGTAGCATCAAGCCAAGCCAGGCCACTGCGAAAAAGAACCTCCTCTTTTGGAACCCCTACCTTACGGTAGCCTTGTCCTCGTTTTTCAGTCAAATGTTCATCAATCTGCCCTGCCACACGTGCAATAATGGCTTGATCTTCTTCATCAAGAAGGCGATGTAAAGCGGCCTTTAATAAGGCCAACTCTTGAGGCGAAAAAAAAGTAGGCATACCTGGCGCTTTTAGACGCGATTGAATTACATGGTACGTATTTTCATCCCAACGATCCTGCTCTTTCATGACGTCATAATCAGGATATATTGTTTTTACACTAATATCTTTCGCCCCCTTTCTACAGTAAGAGAGCTAGTAAGCCCAATATGGAAAGACCGGAAACCATCAAGGGCAATAATGGAGGTGGACCAACCATAACATTGTTGATGTCCCATCCCCCTACGCGCTGGCTAATACCTTTTCCATGATAATAAAAACCCGCAAGGCCACTTGCTATTTCAATCACTAATAAAATCAAAAAAAGCCAGCGAAACAAGGTCAGATCACGCCAAGTTAATAAAAAACCTACAATTGCCACCAAAGGTAGACCAATGGTCGGTCCCCACATGGCCCAATGCCTAAAATTTTGCCGATAATGAAAAAGCGTTGTTTGCAGCGCCATCACCAGAAAAGCAATCGATGTAAAAAGAATTAAATAGCGCTCCAGAGGCCAACCAAGCCATCGTTCCATTTACTTTCCTCCCGGCCAGAACGAATCTCAGGAATCACACTCCCACTTTACCACCATAGGAAGCCAGCAATTGCTCTGCTTCTTTCGTTCTTTTCTTATCACAAACGACAGTTACGATATAGTTCTCTCCCGTAATCATTGTACTATTATCAGCCATACCGGAAGAAGTTGGCATGGCCGCCGCCAGTGGTGACGTATCGTCGCCACCTTCAATTCCTTCTGTCAAAGCAGTAACAGAAAGACGCTCATCACCTGTAAGGGGATTAAAATAGCGCTCTGCCGTTTGTGGTTCCGGAAAGTGATGAAAATTATCCAACTGCACGATCTCAAAGCCAGCTTGCTTAAGATGTTTCGTCGCATCTTCAGCAGCATCAGCTTGCGAAAAATAAGCGAGGATAGAACTTTCAGGCATAGAAAAACCTCCTTTTCGAGACTATTTTGTCGAAAAGGAGGTTTCCTTATCCTCATAAATCTTGTTCAGGGAAAGACCTTTACTAGTGATACTTTACTTCCTTCTCTTCTCGTTCCCGACCCTGCTTTATCGTCAAAGTACCACCAATTGGAAGAGGATGGGCCTGTTCCGTCAAGTTCTCTTCCCTAGCCGCTTTCTTAAAGCGTTCCCGCGGTTCATCAATCGATTCTAATGACAACACAAAAGTCTCATGATGCATTGGAACAATGAAGCGAGCCCCCATCTCTTGGGCCATCTTCAAGGCTTCTTCCGGATTGCAGTGATCATCATGAAACTCTTCCGGCTTATAAGCAGCAATCGGCACAATGGCACAATCAATGCCATCGGGACGAGCCTGACGAACTTGCTCCGCCAGCTCGGGGCTGTATCCGCTATCACCCACATAAACGATGGAAGAATCACCTTTTTCGATAAGATAGACCAATGTAAGATTAGAAGATAGCCCCATCGCTCTTTTTCCTTCATGTTCCGCTTTAAAAGTTTTGATAGTAAGATCTTCTGACCTATAAGTATCGTTGGCTTTCAGCGTAACTTTTTTCTGCCTTAGGTCTTTAACCACTTGCCCATCCCCTTCCGGCAACACAAGGATAGCCTCATCGGGCAAAGCTTGCAAACTAGCGATATCTAGATGATCATAGTGGGCATGAGAAAGCAAGATATAATCTAAAGAATCAATCTGATCTGGCTGCAAAGCTGGTGCAACAAGACGCTTCGGAAAAACAGCTCTTTCAGAAAAAATGGGATCTGTAATCAGACGCTTTCCTTGCATTTCAAGTACCCAGGTCGAATGACCGACCCAACCAATGGTGACATCATCATCAGGACCCATCGGGATTGTCAACAGATGGGGCGGCTTTTTCACTTCACCGGTAAACTCTCGACCTACATTCAAAGCTAGCATAGCTGCCGTAGGACGGTATTTCGGAAGAAGAAATAAGATCGCAACAGCGGCAAATAGGAGCAGTAAAATGATTCCAATAATAGGTCCGAGCACGGTACATTCTTCCTTTCCCTGTACTCATTGTTGGCTTCCGTTAAACCTATTATTGATTGCTAAGTCGGAAATATACAGTTACAAAAGAGCATCAGTAGAGGAAAGAGCCAGCCTGATACCATACCCCCCAAGATAATGAACTTTTCTTCCTTGCAAAGCCTATTTTTAGAGCAATATCTCAAGCATACCCCCATCCCGTATATTGACAAAGACAGAGCATTCGTCTTACTATGTAAATAGGTCGTTGATTGCGTTAGGGTTACTTCATAGAGGGGCCAGGGCATCACGCTTTCCTCCGCTCTGGACTGGTCCCACGCTGTTACCGCCAGCAAGCTGGCGACAGCTGAGGTCCCAAGTCCCGCTGCGGAAAGCGTGATGACCTGGCCCAGAGGGTTTTTGCTGATTGTTACTCCCGTTGGAATAGCTTGGCGAAACTTCCTTCTATACGCAACTACCTATTGTATTTGCATTTGCAATAGGCTCAAACCCAGTCACAACCAGCAAGATGCACACAAGAAGAAGTGCAAGAAAATAATCAGGAGGTTTTCCCCATGCTTTATATTGACTCCAACAAGTGTGATAAGTTTAAAGGCTGTCCCCCAGCAAAGATCTGCCCCACAGAAGCCATACGAGCCGTCGGTTCGAACAAACTCTTCTGGGTAAAAGAGTGGGTAATTGACGAGGATAAGTGTATTAACTGTAAAAAATGTATTGCTCGTTGTCCTCATCACGCTATTTTAGAGAAAAAGAAATAAAGAGCTAGAGTTCTTCCACTTCTCGACCCAGATAGACTTGATGATTCTGGAAGTTTCTTTCGTAGTCTTGCCAGAATTGATTGCGCAGTATGGTTGGGTAAACAGGTAAAATGGCAGCTCGGATTTCTTTTTCTGTCATGAAGAAGCAGTCAAAAATCATTTGGTCCTTCTCATCCACTTCAGGATCTCGTCCTTTTTGCAAGGTTCCTGCCAAATATTGGACTTGTATGTATAATTCTAGATGATGTATTTTCCGGACTTCATCAAGCCACTCCACCACATAGAGTAGCTTTTGGGCTTTGCAGTGCAGGTTACACTCCTCAAGCATTTCTCTTTCTGCTGCCTCGAAGATCGTTTCACCTTTCTCCACACCACCGCCAGGCGGTGAAAGCCAGTGATACTGGCGCCGTGGATGGCGATGATGGATCAGTAGAACTTGCTTTTGTGCATTAACTAAGATGGCAGCGGCTCGCATACGATGTCGAAACATAGAATCACCACTTCCGTTATAGTAAAAGCTTGCTTTAAAGGATTTCCTCTGCTATTGTCAAAAAAGATCCTACAGAAGGGATGCGTCTTTCATGACAACAGCTTCTTTGTTTAGAAAAGAGCAAGAATTATACGAAGAAATCATGAGCGCTTGGCACTCGTTAGGCTTTTATCGCCCACTAAGAGACGATGAGACTTTACAACTAGCTTACCAGCTTTGTACTCATTTTTATAGATCTTCGAAAGAGTCTTTACAAGTTTCCGATCTGTACTGGCAATTGTTCGAACGTTTGGTTGGCTATAGTGAGCTAAGCAAGGGCGTTCTCATAGGAGACAGTTGGCAAAACTACCTTTTGGATCGCCTCTTAGAAATCGAGACACCCTTTTCCCTCAAAGCCTCTCTTGATGAACCAACAGGGCTTGCTTTGCGTTCTGCTCTTGCTATGGAATACCATTCGCTACAGAAGCTATTTAACCTTTCTGCCACTTGGTGGCAACAAGAAGCAGAGAAGATCCTAGGGCGACCGCTTCCCCTTTGGTCTGATCTTGAAGCGTTACCTTCTTCTCAAGAAGATTGGCTAAGGACAGGCTATTTGCAGATGAAGGATCATCTTGCCAAAGCAGAAGATTGGTCCATGGAACTTCCCGCTCTTGGAGCCTACTACAAACAGTATGGCTCTGGCCTTTTCTCTCGCTATCTTGCTTTTCGTTGGGAAGGAACGCTTATAGGCATTGAAGAACCTGATCCCATTCGATTGGAAAATTTAGTAGGCTATAAGAAGCAACGACAATGGATTGTGGAGAATACAGAAAGGCTACTACAAGGCTATCGTGCCAACAATATCTTGCTTTATGGCGATCGTGGTACGGGCAAGTCTTCTACCGTTAAAGCCTTGCTACATCGCTTTGGACAAGCTGGATTACGGCTCATTGAAGTTCCTAAGAGCCGACTTGGTGATTTTCCTGCGATCATTGAAGCGACGCGAAAATCGAAAGTGCCTGTTATTCTTTTTGTAGACGATCTTTCTTTTGAAGATGGGGAATCAGGGTACCAGGAGATGAAAGCGCTCTTAGAAGGCGCTGTAGCAGTTCGACCCGATCATATGGTGATTTATGCTACATCTAATCGAAGACATTTAATCAAAGAAAAAGCAAAGGATAGCCTTGCGACGATGCAGGAAGAAGAACTGCGCCCTGGTGACAGCTATCAGGAGAAAATGTCTTTGGCCGACCGCTTTGGCATCACCGTAACGTTCCTAGCGCCGAACCAAGAAGAGTACTTGCAAATTGTAGATGCTTTAGCAGCAGAACGCTCTCTTCACATAAGCAAAGAAGAACTGCATAGGCGCGCGCTCCTCTGGGAAAGACGGCAAAATGGGCGTTCTGGTCGTACAGCAAGACAATTTATTGATTCCATCACCTAAGAATCAAGTCATAGATTGCACTTTTGACGACTACTAATGAGTGAATAGCAATCGCTAAAAAGCTTGTTGGGGGTCGTCATATGAATATGAAAATAAAAAAAGCCCCCTCCCTATCAACAATAATCGGTGAGAGAATTTTTCTTCTCGTCGGCTCTTTTTTTGTTGCCTTGGCTTTAGAAACTTTTCTATCTCCTAATAAAATTATGGATGGTGGTACAACGGGTCTCGCCATTATTCTGGCGCACCTTACGCCACTTTATCTGGGGTTTTGGATTGTTTTATTAAATATTCCTTTTTTAATTTTGGGGCATCACTTTTTTGGTGCTCTTTTTGCTCGTCGAACCGTTTTAGCCCTATTATTTCTGGGCTTTTTTATTTATCTGCTTCACTTTGTGCCAACAATAACGAACAATGACTTGCTGGCTTCTGTCTTAGGTGGTCTGGCCATCGGAATTGGCGTAGGGCTGGTAATCCGTGGCAGAGGCTCTATTGACGGCATTGATGTCTTGGCCATTGTACTATCTCGCAGCAGCCGCTTTAGCTTGGGGCAGATTATTTTGTTCTTTAATATTTTCATTCTAATCCTAGGTGGCTTTGTCTTTGGTTGGCCGAAAATGTTTTATTCTTTGATCACCTATTTTTTTGCCTACCAGATTATCGACCTCGTAATTCGCCTCTAACTATTTGGGCCCATCTTTTTTTAAGTCCACATAAAGCTTCCCTTCTGTATCTATCTGCGCAATAAAAACTTCATTGATATCTTTGATACCACGATTACGAAGCTGTGTGAGCAACCATTCTTTGCTTAGCCTAATTTCTCTTAGACGATGCTCAATAATCTGACCGTCTTCTAAGAGTGTTGTTGGTAAGCCTGTATAGGATGTAGAAAGATGAAGATCTTCTGGCGTCACAGGCCTTTTCTGTGATTTTTGCAATACGGAAACAGAACCATCGGTCTCAAGAATGGCAAACTCTATATCATGTAGGTTAAAAACACCTTGTTCACGAAGATTTGATAAGAGATCGTCAAGATTAAAGCGGTGTCGCTGTAACGCTTGCTTATCAATGGTACCGTTAACAATAATAATTGAAGGTTCCCCTTCTACTATTTTTCGAAGCCAAAAGGATCGTAAGGTAAACCAACCTAAAAGGATGGGCAGAACAATCCATACAGCCAAAGCAAGAGCTCCGTCCCAAAAGTTATCACTACCGGCTAAGGTCATATCCGCGGCCAAAGAGCCTATCGTAATGCCTACAACATATTCAAAAAGAGTCATTTGAGAGATAAGTTGACGTCCTAGCAAGCGGGTAAAGAGTAACAAGAATGTATAAGCAGCAAAACCACGAATAAGAATTCCGACAACATCTACATCCATGATCATGATCCTTTACAACCCCTTGCAATCTTCTAAATAGCAAAAGCCTTGCCAAATACGGCAAGGCTTTTGGTTTATTATAGACACTTTACAGAATCTACATGCATTATTGTAAGGTTAATATCCTTTTTCTAAGTCAATAACATTTAAGGGTAGTGGCTTGTCTTCCATAAACGCTTTTAGATTGGTTTCAAAGACTTCTAAGGCACGCTCCATATAACGAGGAGAGCGACCCGCCACATGGGGCGTGATCATTACATTGTTCATTTTCCAAAGAGGGTTATTGGGGGAGAGAGGCTCTTTCTCGAAGACATCAAGGGCTGCACCGGCGATGCGACCTTCTTGTAGCGACTCAACGAGCGCCTTTTGATCGATCACTTTACCACGAGCCACATTGATTACAATGGCTGATTTCTTCATTACATCAAGTTCAGCTGCACCAATTAACTTTTCTGTTTTCTCTACTAGAGGTACTGTTACAACGACAAAGTCTGCTTCTGACAAAGCTCGACGCAGTTGATCGGCTGGATACACTTTATGAACACCTTCTACATCTCTGCCATCGGTATTCACACCAGTGACTCGCATGCCAAAGGCATTTGCTTTCGCAGCAATCTCTTGACCCAGAGCGCCTAAGCCTACAATGGTTACCGTTTGTTCATAAAGCTCATTAAAACGAACGTGATATTCCCATCGAGACTGTTCTTGCATGCGCACAAAGAAAGGCAACTGGCGAACGAAAGCCAACATCACACCGAGAGTATGCTCAGCCACTTGAATCCGGTGAATCCCTCGTACATTCGTTAAAGTGATTTCTCTTTCTTTTAAGGTCTCGAAAGGAATATTTTCTAACCCTGCACTCATGGAATGAATCCACCGTAACTTTTCAGCTCGCCTTAACCATTGTGACGTAAGTCCGTCACCATAAGTGACTAATACATCGGCTCTCGGTAAGTATTCAAGCGCTTCCCCAGTGGAACGACAAACGCGCCAGTGAACGCCTGGATACATATCTTCCAAGCGATCAAGATAAATCTCTTTGATAGCCATCGTCGTAAGAACTTTCATTGTTTGTCCCCCTTACTTCGAGCCGTCAGCTCCTAGATACATTTTACAGTGCAGTGCAAGTTGGCAACCGTCACAGGCTGGTTTACGAGCATGGCAAACTTGTCGGCCATGAAAGATAAGGCAATGATGAAGCTGTGACCACAATGATTCTGGAACCTTCTCCATCAAAGCTTGTTCCGTCTTCCAAAGATCTTTGCTATCAGCAAGACCCAGTCGATTAGAAACACGAAATACATGGGTGTCCACAGCAATGGTCGGTATGTTGAAAGCATTGCTCAGCACCACATTGGCCGTTTTTCTACCTACACCTGGCAGAGCTTCTAATGCTTCTCGATTGGCTGGTACGTCTCCACCATGCTCTTCCACCAAGATCTTACAAGTTGCTAGAATATGACGTGCTTTATTTTTATATAGGCCAATCGTCTTAATTTCTTTCTCTAGTTCTTCTTGAGAAAGTGTGAGAAAATCTGCTGGTGTGGGGTAGCGTGAGAAAAGAGCTGGTGTAATCTGATTGACAGACTTATCCGTCGCTTGAGCGGCCAAAATAGTAGCAATAAGCAGTTCAAAAGGATTATTGAAGAATAATGCACAACAAGCGTCTGGATACATCTCTATAAGTGTTGATACAATGAGACTGTCTCTGTCCAGAATGGTCACCCCTGTTCTTTTTTCACCGCCTTAATAACCTGTGTTCAGTATTCAAGTTTACCACATTCATGAACCGAGAGAAAGGAGACTTTATCCAAATGATACCGAAAGAACTCATTGAGCGAATCAACGAACTGTCTCGCAAGAACCGCGCAGAAGGTCTGACTGACGAGGAGAAAGTCGAGAGAGATGGCTTACGTCGCCAATATGTAGAAGCCATGAGAACTCGTTTCAAAG
This sequence comes from Heliorestis convoluta, assembly GCF_009649955.1. Lineage (NCBI taxonomy): Bacteria > Bacillati > Bacillota > Clostridia > Eubacteriales > Heliobacteriaceae > Heliorestis > Heliorestis convoluta. The sequence continues at coordinate 1,372,248 of NZ_CP045875.1, forward strand.
ATGTCCTTGACAACGTAAAAATTGTGTCACCAGAAGAAGCCGCCTCGTTGAATACAGAGAAAGGCAATGGCCTGCCTACAGATAAGACATGCAGTTGCTGCAGTCATGATCATAAAGTGCATTAAGTAAGGACCTAGAGACGAAAAAAGGCGCAGGCAAGCGATCCTGCGCCTTTTTTTAGAAAAAATGTTAATGCAAAGCCTGCTTACCGTAGCGCAAAAGAACATTGGCCAAAACTTTTTTCTCATCTTCTGTGCTAACTTCCCAAAGTTCTTTCATTAGCTTTTCTTCCGGCTTATTCGCAGAAAAGAAATGAACAGCAATATCAGCTAGATTGACAATGCCTTCTTTCATAACATCATCGGAGATACCATGTTCTTTCCCTTCTGCAATTCTTGAAGCCAGCCGTTCTTTGAAACCTTCAATATCAACCATTGTTTCTCCACCTCTTACATAATGAACTTAACCCTTATTAGAATTTTCCCTAAGAGTACAGGACCATACATGGGCTTTTGAGTTATTTTCAAAAAAAAGCAAAGAGCCGAGAGTCTCAAAGACCTCGGCTCTTTGCTTTTTCTACCTTATTATCCCCATTTTCCTTTGTTCATATGACCTTGTAGTTCTGCTTTAATAGACTGTCTATACTCGATGGCGCTCTTTTTGATTTCATCAAAAAGCTTATTACAGGGAGGATCAAGATCTTCTTCGCGACCTTCTTCAGCAAGAACGATTACACTTTCTAAGTTCGCGAGCAGTTGAACGTAAATATCGTTGGTAACACGGGACTTTTCAACTAAGTTAGCCCCTTCTTCTGAAAGCTGGGTAAACTTTTCTTGTGGAGCGCCGCACTTTGGACAGACTTTAGGAGCTGCATCGCCTTCATGGATATAGCCACAAACACCACATTTGAACATAGAGCAGAAACGCCACCTTTCTGATAATTATGATGGGAAGTTTTTCCCATCTCTTTACTGTTTATTCGACAGCCTTTCCCTAGTTCCTGCTTGATCTTGTTCCATAATACTCTAGCAGCACTCTTCTTCCACTAGATCCTTAACTCTTACGGGCCGCTCCTCTTTGAGGAGACGAATCATACCAAAGATAAAACGCAATTCATCTTCCTTAAGATCATAAATCATACGTAAAACGGATTGCACTTTCGGATCTTTTAGTAAATTAAGCATATCTTCTCCCATTAGTGCAGAAGACTATCAAGGGAAGGCTGGGGTACAAGAAAGTAACAAGGTGTAACGCCAAGCACTTCAGAAATGCGTTCTATGGTGCGTAAAGAAGGCTGTACCTTCCCTTGTTCTAATTGACCGATCAAGCCAGGAGAAACACCGGCTTTTTCGGCCAATTCTGCTTGTGTTAACCCTGATTGCTCTCGCACTGTGCGCAGGCGCGTCGCAATCATCGTTACTGTACTAAAAAGCTGAGAAGTAGAAATATGTAAAGCTTCGGCAATCGCTTTCAACGTCTCTATATCAGGCTTGATATTTCCATTTTCAATTTCCTGAAGCAACCCCGCTTCTATACCACTTATCTTGGCTACATCAGAGACAGACAAGTTTTTCTTTTCTCGAAACATTTGTATTCTCTGTCCTAAGCCCACATCGCTCTCAGATAGAGGCTTAATAACTTCTTCTCGTGGCACCCCCAGCGCAGAGGCAATCTTAATCATCGTTTTCGTTGCGCCTTCTTTGGCACCTCTTTCTATTTCACTAATATAGGAAACAGAAACACCTGAAAGGCGTGACAATTCATGCAGGGACAGGCCCTTCTCTTCTCTTTTTTTTTCGAATCCAAGATACTGACACCTATCTTCTCTCCTTCGTAACTACAGGCGAATATATTTTTCATTTTAAATAACAGGGAAATCATGAATAGCACACTAAAGGTATCCCATTTATCTTTATTTTTCAATCAAAATTTGTCGAAAAAAGGAGGAAGCTTTCAAAAAAAACTTCCTCACTAGGGAAAACGTAGTTCTCCGCGATATTCCAGTTGCTCTAGCCCAAAAACTTGTACCTTGCTAGGAGAAACAGTGTAGAAATTTTTCTCAATGGTAAAGATCCTTCCCGTCCAACCTTCCTCCCAATCTTTTTGCGCTTCTTCGATTTTACCCATTAAATGAAATCCTTTCTCTTCATCAAACCGGTATACATAAAAACCAAAAAAAGCTTCTTTTTCCTTATCTTCTTCAGTAATTTTTACCGGAAAGGCTATAATTTTGCTATCTTTTCCTATGAATAAAGAATGCTGATCCCGAAAAAGAGGCGTATCGCTACCGTAGTGCCCTACTCTCTCTACGAATTTCTCATTGGATACAGGCTGATCCGGGTCTGAAAGATCGAAAAAACTGAGAAGAATCCCTTTGTCTTTTCCCAAGCCAAGCAAGCTACGATCGCCATAAGGATAAAGAAGGTTATAGTAGCCTGGGAAATGCATTATCTTGGTCAAGTTCAACACTTTTGAATCGGTTTCAATAGCAATTCTGTGTAAGGTAGACTCTTCTTGAAAAGTAACAAGAAAGATTTCCTTATCCAAAAAACAAAGTGTCGTAAGCTGTTCACCTGGCGCAATCTCTTCGAGCTTACCGGCGATAGACAAGGTTTCGTCTAAAAGATACAATTGCTGCCTAGCGCCACCTTCTCCCTCCACCCAGGGGTTTCCTTTGGTCGTTACAATTCGCAATTTTCCCTCTTGTTCATCCATGGAATAGCGATGTAATAAGGTGCCCGGTACAGTACCTTGCCCTTTGAAAACCAACTTGCCATCTTGAATCGCAAATTTATAAATCGATGTATGCTCATCAAGAGTGAGACTTCCTAATGGATTTACCCGCTCTTGCTCCGGTGCTACAATCAAGGGATTCTTCGGATTATATTGTGTTACAGCTACATAGAGGTTTTTGGGGGAGGCATAGACATACTCTCCAGCACCGAGATAGGCTGCTATCTGGGCTTTTTGTTCATGTTGTAGCATGTTAAAAGAGGCAACCAGTAAATATTCAGGTTCTACATAGTAAGGAAAATAATGTATTTCCGGAACATCTATCACTGCCGGATTTTCAGCACTTGCTGTATCAAAAAAAGCTGACCAGACTTCCTTTTGATCCCCTTCTGAAGGGTGGTAGCTCCTACTTCGGTTGGCTATCAAGTATAAGACCGCTCCAACACGTCGCGAGCTCAGATAACGTCCTTCCAGCAACACCTTTCGTTTAAGCTGCAGTTGGAAATAATCATCGATTTCATAGACCAGTGCTTTCACCGAAGCTGGCGTAAAAAAAGCTCGATCTTGTTCTACCGAATCTTCATAAACAGCCCGATCTTTCTCAACCGTTCCAATCAAAGCGAGATGACGACCCTCTACAAATAGATCGACAGGATAAAAGCCATCTTCTATTTCCACCACTTGAAGGATTTTCATCTCATCTACAGGCATAATCTGGGCAATAAGAAGCTGATTCCCTTTAACTGTATAAAGATAGCGATCGTCCCATTGTAACAAGCCGCCTTCTTCTACTTTTTCCTTTTTTTCTATCTCTTTCAGATCAGGCATAACTTCATCAGAATCATTCACTGGATGATTCGTTCTATTTAACACAGGAAGGTCTTGATTATAAAGGTTTTCACCTTGCTTTTCAGCACCACAAGCGCTAAGCAAAGGTAACGTAAGAACTGCTAAAAAAGCAATTACTATATTTTTACATACCCTTGAGAAGTCACGCACGATAGTCTCCCCTTATAACATCCTTATAGGATAAGCATATACCTGATGAGCTACTTTCACACCTTATTTTCTAGGCAACTTTTTTCTTTGGAAATAAAAAGAATCCATTCTACGGGCATAAATAGAACCCCCTACACTCGAATGGTTATATTGACAGCAGAGCAGTGTTGTTAATTATTTGTTGCAAAAGGAGAAAAGAATGAAAAAGAAAAAGTTGCTATATCCCGTGAGCGTCAGCCTTCTCGCCGGTCTTCTGCTTCTCCCAAGCCTCTCTGCCGCGTCGCAGGCTACATATCAAGTAAAGTCTGGTGACTCTCTCTGGAAGATTGCTACCTCTCATTCCATGACCGTGCAAGAATTAATGCAGATGAATAATCTGAACCATACTATGATCTACCCCGGACAAACTCTTCATATCCAAAGTGGCCGATATACTGTCCAAGCAGGCGACAGCATGTTCAGAATCTCTCAAAAATTAGGTATTAGCCTGCACAGCTTTATTGCTGCCAACCCTGGCATCAATCACAATAACATTCACGTCGGTCAAACTTTGAACCTACCTGCTCAAAATGCACCGGCTCCTGCTCCAGCACCAGCACCTGCACCTGCGCCTGCGCCTGCGCCTGCTCCACAACAACCAGCTCAGCAATCTTTTGAGCAACAAGTGGCCAACCTAGTCAACCAGGAACGTGCCAAAGCAGGCTTACAGCCCATGAGCTTCGATGCAGCGCTTAGCAATGTAGCTCATATTAAAGCCAAAGATATGATCGACAATAATTATTTTTCTCATACCTCTCCAACCCATGGCTCTCCTTTTGATATGATGAGAAGCTACGGCATTCAATATCGCACAGCCGGCGAAAACATTGCTCGTGGTCAAAGAACGCCCCAAGAAGTGATGAATGCTTGGATGAATAGCCCTGGACACAGAGCAAATATCCTAAATGCCAACTTTAATACCATCGGTGTTGGCTACTACCAAGGTGCTTGGGTGCAAATGTTTGTCGGTCGCTAAGATAAAGAAAAGTCGAAAAAGAGCAACTCTGCACAAAGAGTTGCTCTTTTTCTTTTATTTGCTATAATTTAACTGTTATTGATTGTTCTCTCATCTGCGGTCCCAAGTTCCGCACTTTTTCTGTAAAATTATAATCCTTTTTACTCTTGCATAGACTACATCTTATTGTCTGATCTTTAACAATGCACCATAGTTCTATTTTGCTATGCTGGTTTTATAGATTATTCAATAAAAAGCAAGGAGGAGTTTCTAGTGAACAATGGCCACCGAGAACAATGGGCCTCCCGAATTGGTTTTATTCTAGCTGCCGCTGGATCGGCTGTAGGACTAGGTAACATCTGGCGCTTTTCCTATGTAGCTGGTGAACAAGGTGGTGCTGCCTTTGTATTCATCTACCTCATCGCCATCCTTTTAATCGGCTATCCTCTTATGGTCACAGAAATTGCTATCGGTCGTAAAACACAAAAAAATCCGATTGGAGCCTTCAAGAGTTTAGCACCCGATACCCCTTGGTGGATTGTAGGCGCCTTAGGTGTACTCACTGCTTTTGTCATTCTCTCATTCTATTCTGTTGTTGCTGGTTGGTCATTGGCTTATACCTTTAAAGCCTTTGGTGGCTTTGTGCCTGGCTTGGACTATGAAGGAATTTTTATCTCCCATATTACGGACGTCTATATGCCCATTTTCTGGCATGCTGCTTTTATGATTCTGACACTCGTCATTATTGCTTCTGGTGTCGTCAAAGGAATTCAGCGGTGGTCTAAAGTCTTAATGCCTCTCCTTTTTGCCATATTGCTGGCTTTAGTAGTTCGCGGATTGACTTTAGAAGGGGCTGGTGCAGGTGTCGCTTTTTATCTGACGCCTGATTTTACAGAAATCTCTGGTGAAACCTTTCTAACAGCGCTGGGGCAAGCCTTCTTTACCTTAAGCCTTGGTATGGGTGCCTTAATTACCTACGGAAGTTACCTTTCTCAAAAAGAAAACGTATCTGATAGCGCCGGCTGGGTTGTCGGTATGGATACCCTAGTAGCCCTCCTTGCGGGCTTTGCCATCTTCCCTGCTGTTTTTGCCATTGGCTTTGACCCTGCAGGTGGTGTTGGCTTAGCTTTTATCACCTTACCCGCCGTTTTTGCAGAGATGCCGCTGGGAGGCCTTTTCGGATTTCTCTTTTTCCTCTTGCTCACCATCGCTGCACTTACTTCTGCCATCTCCCTCTTAGAAGTGGTCGTTGCCTGGCTTATTGATGAAAAAGGCTGGGATCGGCTCAAAGCCTCTATGCTCATGGGCTTAATCATCTTCGTCGTAGGACTTCCACCTACCTTGGGTTACAGTGTACTCAGTGGTGTCACCATCTTCGGTATGGATATTCTAGACACCTATGATTTTCTCAGTGGTAACATTTTGCTTCCCTTGGGTGGACTTCTGACTAGTATCTTTGCCGGCTACATTTGGAGAGCAAAAAGTGTAATAGATGAGGCGAATAACCCCAAAGGTAAGATCGTCTTTGGTCAGTGGTATGGCTATGTCATTCAATACCTTTTACCTCTTGCCATCGGCGCCGTCTTGATCTGGGGCATCATTAGCACTTTCATTGAATAAGTCCAGACCTTCATAGCCAATAGCGATTGATAAAGTCAATCAGGTAGGTCGCACCACTTCCTAGTGCAGCCATTACTAGAGCTATTGGAAAAATGGCCAAAGCAGAAGTCCAAAGATAACGGCCAAAAGGCACTTTCCAAAGAGGTGCCACATATTTGACGATATCGCTGCCTACAAAAGGAATAAATCGTACACCGATCAAGAAAAGAGGCGAAGATACAGGTATGTTCCGAATCAGGGGGGGCAATTTCTCCATATAGCGGGAGAATTTGGCCTCCTCGGCACTATGATATATAAGCCAGTATCCTACAATTGAGCCGGTAAGAGATCCTATCCAATTTACCAAAGTACCTAGCCAGATTCCATAAATAAAGCCATTGGCCAAAGCCACAGGTTCAGACCCCATCGGTGAAACACTTAAAAGAACATGCAAAGGAATGGTAAAAAACAAAGCCACACCACTATGTTCACGAACATGATCAAGAAAAGCAACCAGGTCAATGCCGAGATAGGTAACGACAAAAGGAAGAAGCATCAGCACTATCAGAAGAGTCAGAGAGCGATATTGACGTATAATTTTGATCATAAGCTCACCTCATAAAGGCCGACGCATCAACAGGGCAAGGAACTTTTTTCCTCACTTTGATCACCATCCTCTGTCACATCTTACTCCCTTGTCTCCTATCTCAATACAACGAAAAAACCTCTTTCTGTTCCTTTTTGCGAACGGAAAGAGGTTTTTTTTAGGACCTTCTATAGGACCAGCACCCTATGCATAAATTCTTAATTCTCATCTATCTTTTTTGACAGTGATTGCAATAAACCTGCTTTTTTGGCTTCTTCATAGGCTAACTCCAAAAGTCCTTCCATCTCTTCTCGACTGATAGGAATTCCTTTCTCCACCAAAGCCTTGTTAAAGTAATCAATGGCCTGCGTAAACTGTTCTTGACCTGATAAGTGACCAAAACGATTTCTCGCAAATAAGACGGCACTGCGAGCCAGAAAAGCAAGCAATTCCCGTTGCTGTTCCGTCGTTTTACTATTGATATACTCTACGATAGAAGGTCCAAAGTTACGAATTACAAATGTTACAATCGCAATGAGACCAAAGATCATTATATAGAGAGCAATTACCATGAGATCGCCATATGGCACGAAAAAACACCCCGCTTCATACAATTTGCTCTATCATATGCAACAGGGCTCTAAAGTGAAAAAAAAATGACCTGCCTTGTATAGGCAGGTCAATATAGATTGGATGTGAGAAAAGAAGGTTAATGTAAGTATACAATCATTATAGAAAAAGCGCCTCCAACTACAGACCCATTTTTTATGAGTTAATAGTCCCGAATTGTCACAACATTACGTCCTATATGGTTAGGACATTTCTTCGTACCAAAAGGTAGCACCTTGTTGTAGCATCGCTTCTGCCACCTCTGTTTTTTCCATTCGATATAGTAGCAAAGAATAATTTAGGTAGAATCGTCCTGAATCATCGGTGCTATAAGAATCTTGTTGTAACAAGAGCAATGCTTGTTCATAATAGTTTTCGCTTTCATGGAAAGTTCCTTCTATTTCCGCCAATTCAGCCAAAACCATTAATGCTTCTAGTTCATGATCCTTAAGAGCTAACACTTCCAACCATGCTTGACGACAATCTTGGAAAATCTGCTGCCTCTTACCTTTTATTTTTTCTTTTTCATTACCATAATACCAAGCCAAAAATGCCCTAGCCAAATATAGCGCCAAAAGGCTGTCATTTTTTTGACGCCAGTTGGCTCTTTGCAACCAGTAGACAGCTTTTTCCCATTGATGTTCCCGAAGGTAGCTTCTTCCTAGAAGAGCCTCCACCTTTGGCTTATCCCAGAGGGACAGGTAGCGATTTCCTTCTTCTAGGATAGGCATCAAAAAAAAGTCTACTCTACCTTCTTTAAGAGACCATTGGGCCAATGTTTGATAAATGCGCACTTTTTGCTGCTTTGTAAGCAGGGAACAATCTTCCTTCTGAACCTGTTCACCCAGCCACTGCACGTCTTCTTCAGTTAAATCTTCTTTATAAAAGCGAGCCTTGATCAAACGATCATGACAGCGTCGATGAACTTCCTCTGCAGAAGGAAAGCGACCTGCTTCCCACAAATAAAAGCCCAGAACTTCCTTCAGATCGTCGCAAAACCAAGAAAACCTGCTAAAGTTCTCATCTTGCATCAATAAATCTCGACTGTCATATTGCCATAGCATTTCATCTTGCACATCTATCGCCTTGGCATAATACTTTAGTGCTTCAGGTTCCATGCTATTTTTCTCCTCATAGGAAAGAGCCACAGCCCAGATAAGAAAGGGATCATGAGGAAGCAGCTCCAGACTATAACGATACAGGGGCAAATAGCGCCAATCAAGACCTCTGTAGCCAATATCGCCATGACAACGAAGTAAAAACCAAAGCGGATCGGACCGCTCGGGATCGGCTTTATCAATATAATAAATATCACTACAGTAGTAAGGATCCCACAATTCTGTGATGCGGTAAAACCAATCATGATCGCCACGCAAAATGCTCAAAGCCAATGCGATCTTAGCTTCTGTCGCATCTTCATCCCAGCCAACGAATTTTGAAGCTAGACCATAGCGTCGCGTTGCTAACAAAAGTTTAAGAGATGGACTGATTTTGTACCGTTCCATAGGATTTTATCAACTCCAAAGCCTCTCAATCCCCAGTCTGACTCTTCTGAACAATGACGGGCAAGATTTCTCCTACCTTGGCATGAAAGACATAATCAGCCTCTCTATCGTAAGGTGTTGCTTCTAAATTAATAATAACCAGTTTGCTATCATGACGACGATGCTGCAGCAATGTATTAGCTGGTGTCACTGTCAAAGATGTACCGAGACAGAAGATAAGATCCGCCTGGGCCATCCAGATTTGTGCTTTTCGAAATTCTTGCATATCAAGGGGATCGCCAAAAAGCACAACCTTCGGCTTTAAGATGCCACCACAATCACAAAGAGGTATCATCTTATTTTCTAGTTTTTCCTTAATGCCATTCATTACTTTGGCGGTTCCACATTTTTGACATACAGCATGCCGCAAATTGCCATGCAGTTCTATAACCTGCTTCGATCCAGCTACTTGATGAAGACCATCAATATTTTGCGTAGCAATGCCAACCCACTTGCCCTGTTCATTCTCTAGATCGGCCAGTGCGAGATGTCCCTGGTTCGGTTTGATATCAGTCCAAGAGAGAAACAGTTGACTAAAATAGTAATAGAAGCGTTCAGGCTGTCGTGAAAAACAAGATCGTGTGATGGCTTCACGCACTTCCTCTTTTTGCCAGAGACCATTAGAGCTGCGAAAGTCTGGTATCCCTGACTCCGTAGAAATCCCAGCACCACTTAAAACAGCAATCTTAGAGGCACTTTGTAAGAAAGCCGCACAAGCTTCTATCTCTTGCTCCCGATTGAATGGATAAGACATACCCTTTCACCTCCATCCAGAATACCAAAAAGACCTTGTCACCCTTCTCTTAACCTTTCGAGCGCAACCGCAGCCTCTTTTTTCCATTTTGTTCTGGAACGAACACTTGTAAGGCACGAGGCAGAACTCCTATGTCCCAGGGTAGGGGTGGCCCTATCTCACCATCAAGATCCGTTTCCATGCTTTCAGGTCCCTGTAATAGATAACGTTGTGCTTGATGATACTTCACCAGGGGAGAACGAACATGGTCACCTTGTAGAACACTTAGAAAGAGTCCAACAAATTCACTGATGGAACAAGATCGAAAAACGACCAAATCAAGCAAAGCATCATCAATTTGTGCTTGAGGCGCCAATTGCGAAAAGCTGCCTGCTCCAGCACTGTTGAGTACCAGAAATAATAAGGTATCGCCTTCGTAAATCTTCTCACCGGAAGGCAATTGCACCTGCAAAGGAAAAGGACGAAATTCTGGCAACTGCTCAAGTGCCTTTAGATAGTAAGCAAATTTCCCCAATTCCTGCTTTAAAGCTTGATCCACTTTATGAGAAACGTCTGTCAACAAGCCTCCGCTGGCAACATTCAAAAAGTAACGACCGGCAAGAGCGCCTATATCAATCTTTTTTTTCTTACCTTTAACAATAATATCACAGCAAGTTTCCACATCTTTGGGAATGGATAAGTAAGAAGCTAGATCATTGGCTGTTCCTGCTGGTATAATACCTAGGGTCGGAAGGGGTCTCCCTTCTTCGACGAGTGAGACGAGACCGTTCATGACTTGATGAAGTGTACCATCGCCACCGACAGCCACAACAGCAGAGCAACCTTCATCGATAGCATGGTGCGCTTCTGCCACAGTGAGCTCCGCCTTTCCTTCCGTTCGATAGGTGAGAACTTGCCATCCCCCACTTTGAAGAATGCGAACGGCCAGATCCAATCGTGTTCGAAAAGCAGCCGAACCAGCCTCTGGATTATAAATGAGCTTCAACCGTTTTCTAGCTTGATATTGCACCTTTTTCCCCCCTTTAAAATTATACGTCATCTTTGCAGAATAACCAAATGCAGGTGGAAGATAAAAGAAAAAATTCTTGGCAAAATTAAAGACTTTGCGTATAATGGTATTAGCCACGGTTCGGAGGATAAACCTTCCATGTAAAGTCAACCCGTTCTATTATCGGCGTCTTTGTCCGGGGAATGATTGGTTGCTTTCGTTATAGGTAAGGCCCGGACCAAGATATCATTTTTCTCCGATTGGAAAGGACGGGATCTTTTTAATGTTCCAAGATCGTACCCTAGGTTGTAAGGAATGTGGAGTAGACTTTTTGTTCACAGCTCGAGAGCAAGAATTTTATGCTGAAAAGGGCTTCCAGAACGATCCTTCTCGTTGCCCCGACTGTCGCGCTGCGCGCAAGCGTCGCATGGCTGAAAACGGTGACGTTCGCCCTCAACGTGAAATGCACGAAGTCGTCTGTTCTTCTTGCGGTGTAGATACGACGGTTCCTTTTAAACCAACGGGACAGCGCCCCGTATATTGTCGTGACTGCTTTCAAGCACAACGTGCTGCCTATTAATTATTAAGATATTTGATAAGGTATCGGGGATCAATCCCGATGCCTTTTTCTATTTTTAAGGTAGGTGATAGACCGATTATGTCAACACCAGCTCCTTATCGCACAATAAGCTTTTCCCGTTCCTTATTACAATGGTCTCAATTATCCCTTACATTGCCTTCCGAACAAAAAAACGAAAATGAAAGAAGGATTCTGCAAAACTTACAAGGCCTTGTCTCCGGTGGTGAAATTGTTGCCTTGCTCGGCCCTTCTGGTTCGGGCAAAAGCACTTTATTAAAAATGTTCAATCGCCTTTTAGAGCCAACGACAGGCACAATCTTTTATCAAGGGCAGAAAATCGAAGAGATGGCTGTCACAGAATTACGCAGACAAGTCGCTTACATCAGTCAACAACCCTATTTGTTCCCCGGGACGGTAGCCGACAATCTAGCCTATGGCGCCGATCTATGGAATTTATCTTATGACGGCGAAAAATGGCTAGAAAAAGTCAACCTGTCGCCGACCCTTCTTTTACAGTCAGGAGAGAACCTCTCAGGGGGAGAAAGGCAACGTCTGGCCCTAGCTCGCTCTTTACTACTTGAGCCGACTTTGTTATTGCTCGATGAGCCGACAGCTGCTTTAGATATTCATAGTACAGCTATCATTGAAGGCTTAATTAAAGGATGGCTCCATCAAGATAGAGCCGTTTTATGGGTTACCCACGATCCAGGTCAAGCCAAGCGCGTGGCTCATCGAATTTTACTCTTAGCAGAAGGCACATTACAGTGCGATTTATCTACAGAAGTATTTTTCTCACCACAAGCGCCTGAGGTTGTGCAATCATTTCTGACCGTAAAGGAGAAGTGAGCGTGAGTCCTTTTCTTCTTGTTATGAGTCTCTCTTTTATTGCGATCGCTTTGTTCATTTCCTACAAAGAAAAGTTGGCATTAGAAAAAGATCTATTTATTGGGACAATACGAGCATTTATTCAACTTTTTATTATCGGTTTCCTATTACAACTGATTTTTGATCTGCGTTCTATAACAGGGATGGTGCTCATCATCGTCGTGATGATTGCTGTGGCTGGACAAAATGCTGCCCAGAAATCAAATTATCTTCCTCGTACCAAAGCAATGGTTTCTATTGTGGGAGCTCTTTTGCTTGCTGAAGTCCTAACCATGGGTTTGCTTTTAATCATGAATATTATACCATCAGAACCTCAATATATTATTCCGATTAGTGGCATGATTATAGGCAATGCCATGGTTGCAGCAGGTCTTACCATTAATCGACTACAAGCTGAATTGGCCGCGCAGAAAGGGCAAGTCCTAACGGCTCTTTCACTAGGTGCAACATCACGTCAAGCTGCTACATTATCGATTAAAAAGGCCCTCCGGGCAGGTATGAGCCCCTCGATAGATGGTATGAAAACAATTGGACTGGTACAATTACCAGGGATGATGACAGGTTTAATCATCGCTGGCGCAAGTCCTATGGAAGCAGTAAAGTATCAAATCTTAATTACACTCGTTATTACAGCTTCTACAGCCATCTCGAGTATCACTGTTGCTTTACGTTGTTATAAACCCTTTTTTACGAAACAACATCAACTTTCTCTATACTATCCAAAAAATGAGTAATTTTTTTAATGTTTATATAGCAAAATAGTTTTAGCTTGTAACAAAACGTTGTATACTATAATCAATAAGATTATAGTAAAGGACGGTTTGATAAAAGTGCGTCACAAAGAAACTTTAACAGCGCAAGAAAAAGCTTTACAAGAACTTGATGCTGAATATCTCCGCTATCGCAAAGCCATTGAATTTGCTTTTATGACGGCTGAAACAATGGTCGAAAACGCTTTAAGACCTGTTATGGCAGAAATTTCTTCCCTTCGTCAAGTTGTAGAAAGCAAACTTCCCCAAGAAAAAGACACTGTAATTCGCGTTGAAGTCGCCACTGAGAAAGAAGAAAGCCCCGCTGAAAGAATGAATTCGGAGTTAGAAGCCTGTTCTACTTGTAATGTAGAAACCTCTGTGAACGCCTTCTCTTCTTTTTCTTCACCCGTTGAGCCTAGCTTTGAGCAGGATGAAGCAACAGATGTAGTACATCAAGAAAGACCTCTTCACGTTGTCGTGAATGTTCCAGAATCGAATCAAGTGATAACTCCACTAGAAGTAGTCTCAAAAGATGTGGAAGCTCCCTTAGAAACCACTCCCCCTGCAGAGAAAAAGAGCACCCGAGGACGTAAGAAAAAAGTCCAGACAGCAGAAGTTGCTGAATTAGAAATGAAAAGCCCACGCATTCGCTGGGGTAGCACGGAAGAGGAAGTAAAAAAGACTGTCTTTGAAAAATTAAATGATTTAGAAAACCAAGGACTTGAGATCAGTGTTAATAACATAAAAAGCCACTACGCCAGCATGATGCGCTATATTTATGGCAAAGAGGCTATCTTTAAAGGAATCGGCGCACTCCTAGATGAGTATGAAGACTACAAGCAACCACTCGCTTCTTCGAACGATACAGAACGCTTGACCAGTGTTCAAGCAGAAGAAGAAAGCTCTATCGCAGATAAAGAATAAGGGTCGCCAAGTCCTGCCAATATTAAGTGCTCTAACGCGCTGTCTATTGCTAGCGCCAGTTGTCTCTTTTATTATTATGAAAAGCCCTTTCGGCCACAAACCGAAAGGGCTTTTCATAATTTTCCTATAGAAGCTAAAAAACTCAAATCTACTTTTTCGTGTTCTTTGGAGTGGTGGCATGACTCTAGTTCAAGTATCTAAGACTGTTATGATCAGACCAGGTCGAAACGATCTGCGTTCATCACTTTATTCCATGCACGGATAAAGTCGTAAACGAACTTCTCTTTCGAATCGTCACTTGCATAAACCTCAGCGATGGCCCGTAGCTCAGAATTTGAACCAAAAATAAGGTCAACGCGAGTTGCAGTCCACTTGAGCTCATTCGTCTTGGCATCTCTGCCTTCAAAAATGTCCCCATCTTCCGATGTCGCTTTCCACTGGGTTCCCATATCGAGCAAGTTAACAAAGAAGTCATTGGTCAGACTTTCCCGATTCTTCGTAAATACACCGTGCTGTGACTGCTTGTAATTCGCCTCTAATACCCGCATGCCGCCAATTAAAACGGTCATCTCCGGTGCCGTCAAGCCCAGCAGTTGAGCACGATCAACAAGCATTTCCTCTGTAGATACAGCGTACTTGGCTTTGCTGTAGTTGCGGAATCCGTCTGCTTTTGGTTCTAGAACAGAGAAGGAAAGAACATCGGTCTGTTCCTGCGATGCATCGGTGCGACCCGGTGTAAAGGGAACGGATACAGTAACACCAGCATTCTTAGCCCCTTGTTCAATCGCTGCGCATCCGGCCAATACAATGAGATCGGCAAGGGAAACTTTCTTGTTCTCAGATTGTGCACTGTTAAAATCATTCTGGATCTTTTCAAGGACTTGCAACACTTTTGCTAACTGTTCTGGTTGGTTCACTTCCCAGTCCTTCTGAGGTGCCAAGCGAATCCGTGCTCCATTGGCCCCGCCCCGCTTATCAGAACCGCGGAAAGTTGATGCCGCTCCCCAAGCTGTAGAGACAAGCTCAGAAATCGATAAGCCTGCGCCAAGGATTCTAGCCTTGAGTTCGGCGCTATCTTTTTCATCGATCAGCTCATGATCTAGGGCTGGCACGGGATCTTGCCAGATCAGTTCCTCCGCAGGAACCTCTGGACCGAGATAGCGAGAGATGGGACCCATATCGCGGTGCGTCAGCTTGAACCAAGCACGCGCAAAGGCGTCGGCAAACTCATCGGGATTTTCT
Organism: Heliorestis convoluta; assembly: GCF_009649955.1. NCBI lineage: Bacteria > Bacillati > Bacillota > Clostridia > Eubacteriales > Heliobacteriaceae > Heliorestis > Heliorestis convoluta. Next base: position 1,387,437 of record NZ_CP045875.1, read on the forward strand.
AGGAAGCGCTTCGATATGTGCTTATAGATAGGATCCATTCTCAGAGCCAAATCGGCCGTTGTCATAATTGTTGCATGTTTCTTCGATGGATCGTGACCGTCTGTTACAAGATCTCCATCCTCAGGTTCAGTGGGCACCCATTGCCAAGCTCCAGCAGGGCTCTTCACGAGATTCCAGTCATACTTAAAGAGAATCTCTAAATAGCTCATGTCCCATTTGGTTGGAGTGGGCGTCCAGGCTCCTTCGATACCGCTTGTAATCGTATCACTGCCTTTGCCGCCACCCATACTGTTCTTCCAGCCAAGTCCTTGTTCTTCAATGCTAGCAGCTTCCGGCTCAGGACCTACATGGGTGGGACTTCCTGCACCGTGACATTTTCCAAAGGTATGACCGCCTGCTACCAGGGCAACCGTCTCCTCGTCGTTCATGCCCATGCGTGCAAAAGTCTCGCGAATGTCTTTACCGGAAGCAAGAACATCAGGCTGACCATTCGGTCCTTCTGGATTCACATAAATCAAACCCATCTGCACCGCAGCAAGAGGATTCTCAAGATCTTTCTCTCCAGAATAGCGCTTATTGCCAAGCCATTCGTCTTCGACACCCCAATAGATATCTTCTTCAGGCTCCCAAATATCCTCGCGACCACCGCCAAAACCAAAGCTCTTTAAGCCCATAGACTCCAAAGCGCAATTGCCTGCAAGAATCATGAGGTCGGCCCAAGAAATCTGCTTTCCGTACTTTTTCTTGATCGGCCATAGCAGACGGCGTGCTTTATCAAGGTTTGCATTATCAGGCCAACTGTTCAGAGGTGCAAAGCGCTGGCTGCCCGTACCTGCGCCACCACGACCATCTCCCATGCGGTATGTACCGGCACTATGCCAAGCCATTCGGATGAATAGAGGTCCATAATGACCATAGTCTGCAGGCCACCACTCCTGTGAATCGGTCATAAGAGCATATATATCCTTTTTCACTGCCTCTAGATCAAGCTTCTTGAATTCCTCAGCATAGTTGAAATCTTCACCCATGGGGTTTCTCTTCGGTGCGTTCTGATGAAGCATTTTAAGATTCAACTGGTTCGGCCACCAATCCCGATTCGTTGTGCCACCACCAGATACGCTTTTCTTGGTCATACCTGTTACAGGACATTTGCTTACTTCACTCATCCAGAATCCTCCTTTACCATTTGAAACACAGAATAGAATCTTATGTAAGATTCCTTATTAGGATTTATTCCTATTGTAAAGTTTTCTCAAGCACTTTTCAATAGAAAATGTACAATTAAATTAAAAATGTTGCATCTTCTTACCAAGGGTGGCGTCCCTTCAGGCTTTCTTACTTCCATTGAATAGCGCTTTGGCGTTAAAGCAAGTCCAGGGGTCGTCGCTTATGTCGAATCATTAGGAAAAACCCCACAATGAACAAGGATTTGCACAATCTTCGTCGAAGGTTTTACCTATAAAGGTTTTTTATAGCCGTAAATAGACAAGGAGGTTTTTGTTTTGACCATGTTCTGTAACCAATGTGAACAAACAGCAAAGGGCACAGGCTGTACTGTCGTTGGTGTCTGTGGCAAGAAGCCTACCGTAGCGGCACTACAAGATCTCTTACTTTATGCACTGAAAGGCCTGGCCATTTTCGCCCATGAAGGACGCAAGCAAGGTATTATCGATGAAGAGGTAAACCTATTTACGTACCAAGCTCTTTTCTCAACTGTTACAAATGTAAACTTTGATGAACAACGACTTCAAGATCTGATCACTCAAGCCATTACCCTACGTGAAAAATTAAAGTCACAATTGGTAGGCCAAGGCGGAAAGATTACTTCTGCTGACCCTGCTGTAGCTTTTCAACCTGCTTCAGACCTCGATGCACTGGTGGAACAAGGCCAAGCGGTCGGTCTTCTCACTGACAAAGAGGCAACCGAGGATATACAGTCTCTGCAATTAACAATGCTCTATGGCATGAAAGGCTTAGCGGCTTACGCAGACCACGCTTACATCCTTGGCAAAAGCGATGACCGCGTCGCCGCCTACCTGCAAAAGGCTCTGGCATCCATTGGTGACAATAATCTAACGCTGCAAGATTGGATTGGGCTAACCTTACAATGCGGAGAAATCAACTACCTAGCCATGGAACTCTTAGACAGCGCCAATACAGAAGCCTACGGACATCCTGTGCCAACAGCTGTTCCACTAGGCCATAAAAAAGGAAAAGCCATTCTCGTATCAGGTCATGACCTAAAAGATCTAGAAGAGCTTCTCAAGCAAACAGAAGGCAAAGGAATCTATATTTATACACACGGGGAAATGCTACCAACTCATGGTTATCCTTTTCTGAAGAAATACAGTCATTTTTACGGTCATTATGGAACAGCCTGGCAAAATCAAAAGAAAGAGTTCAAAGATTTTCCCGGTGCCATTTTAATGACAACTAACTGTATTCAAGAGCCACAAGATCTTTATAAAGATAATATCTTCACTTCTGGTTTAGTCGCTTGGCCTGGCGTCAACCATGTAAGCAAAGGTGACTTTTCACCTCTTATAGAAAAAGCCTTGGGTCTTCCAGGTTTTACTGAAGACGAAGAGAAAGGCCAAGTGCTTACAGGCTTTGCTCGCAACTCTATCTTAAACGTAGCAGATGCGGTCATTGAAGCTGTCAAAAAAGGCGCTATTAAACACTTCTTCTTAGTCGGTGGCTGTGATGGTGCCAAACCTGGCCGCAGCTATTATACAGATTTTGTTGAAAAAGCACCCAAAGACACGGTTATACTAACACTAGCCTGTGGAAAGTTTCGCTTCTTTGATCGGCAGCTTGGCGACATCGGTGGCATTCCTCGCCTGCTTGATGTAGGACAGTGTAACGACGCCTACTCGGCCATTCAAGTTGCCGTAGCTCTATCGAAAGCTTTTGACTGTGAAGTCAACGACTTGCCTCTTTCCCTTGTACTTTCCTGGTATGAACAAAAAGCCGTAGCTATTCTACTTACTCTGCTCCATCTAGGCATTAAGAACATACGCATTGGCCCCTCTTTACCAGCTTTTATCACGCCCAATGTGTTACAAGTTCTCGTGGATAATTTTAACATCAAACCGATTTCTACCGTTGAAGAAGACTTGGCAGCGATCTTAAGCTAAATCAATCGTCAAAGCAAAGCCTGACAGAGGTAATAACCCTCAGTCAGACAAGGGTTTCCAAGCATTAGAACCTCTGGTAGCAAAGCCGCCAGAAAAGTTCAATGCTCGGAAACCCTTTCTTTATAGACATTTTCTACAACCTTACTTTTTCCGCTAATGGCTTAGTAGGTGGCAAGGCAAGCTAAGCGAAGTGTCCCTTTGCCACTTAAAATCTTAATGATTCATCTAGCATTGAATTTGCAGCTTTGTACTCTTCCTGACTTGCCTGATACTTCTTTTCTTTAGGCGGGAATGATTTGTCAAATTCTTCAACCTCTTCTTCATTCACATCGAACAGGTCTGAAAAAGCTGCATAACCGGATATATTATCCAGCGCTCCCTCGTAAAGAGGCAAAACTAACAGACCTTTATAGAACTCTCCATCAGGCATGGAGATATTATATTTCTTGCCACCTAAAAATCCGTATGGCTCATAATGATATGGATATCCCAGTGTTAGAATTGCTCGATATCCCATTTCTTTAGCAACTTCAATAGAGTGAGTAATGAGCTCTTTTCCAAGGCCCTCTCTATGGAACTCCGGAGAAATGAAAACAGGTCCAAAACTAATTGTTTTATACTCTTTATTATCCTCTGATACTATTTTTGAATGCGTATAAAAAATACCGCCTTCGACTTGACCGAAAGGAAAATCTTCTTTCCTAGCTTGATCAAGCAACTGGGTAAACTTACGCTCCTGCATCTTTATCCTCCTTCCTTAGATAAAAAAACAGACCGACCGAAGATATGTTTTTAGGTAAAATGTAAGATTCCTTTTTTAGCTAGCTGTTGTGGTCACAGCTAGCTTTTTTTCAAGTTGGCAGGTAAAATCTTCTTGAGAAAATTCTATTTATCTTTTCTCCAGTATCTGAAGAAGCGTAGGCATGATTTTATATGGAGCAGCAGCAGCTGTTACCTGGCTTACAGTTCCAGCAAGGATTAAATCTAGCTTGGGACAATAAAATAGCCAAGACCCCACAGCACCAGAGTGCCCTATGACTTCTGGGATCGGCTTGAAGGGGGTAAAAAGACGAGGGACTTGAAAACGCATCATGCCGAGGCCATACTGGATGGGCCAGCCAGGTGCTATGGGGCTAAGGGCAAAGCCAAAAGTTTGCCACATACTACGCATCAAGTCAAACGTATCTGGTTTATCAAATACTTTACCATGGAGTAGCGCCCTCTTAAACTCGATTAAATCCTTTGCTGTGCTATTGAGATCGCCAAAGGATCTCAATGCTTGCGGTTTGTTATCAAAGGCTGTTTCTTGAAGCCAAACTGTAGCTACAGGTCCCACTGGTTCTAGCGGTTTAGACCCCGGGTGAAATGTGTTTGCTAAATTCAATGGTTGAAAAAGCATATCCCTAAAAGCATCTTCTATAGACTTTTTTGTTACTGCTTCAATAATAGCAATCAGCATTTGAAAGTTGGTATCTGAATAACGGATTCGGTATTTCCTTTGGGTTAAATTTTGAGGTGGGAAAAGTGGAGCATTCGCCTTCCGAACAATCTGAAGTATGTCCTCAATAGACCAAGACATGTCTTTTTCTTCTATCACTTGATCGATTATTGTTTTCTTACCTGTGATCTTTATCTCTAGATAGTCTGGAATTCCTGAGGAATGACTTAATAAGTGTCTAATCGTTAACCGAGCATAATAATCTACGCCATTTATGACATGCACACCCTTGAGCAGATGCTCTGGAAGATACTCTATAACAAGATCATCAAGGGAAAGCATGTTTTGTTCGTGTAATTTTAGTATGGTGGAAGCGATGTAGAGTTTGGTCACACTGGCAATCCAAAAAGGTGTATCAGCCTCCATAGGTGTCCCATCAGGCTGGGCAATACCTTTAGCCCCAACCCAGCTTAAGGACTCATCTCTACTCTCTACAGCCATAATGGCATGCCTGACACCCTTCATGTTCATTAACTCATCCAAGAGGCCCTGCAGTAGCTTGATTTGAGTATCACTTATTGTTTTCTTCTTCGTATGATTCAACATTTCTATTACCTTCCTCATCTAAATTCTTTTCCAGACAGTTTACTGACCCTTCTGCAAAACTCATTCCATTCATTTGGGTACCTATTAATTCCATGCATGTAAAAAACATGGTTATAGAGCATAGCTTTCCCGACAACAAAACGACCCGCTATGCACGAGTCGTTTTCTTATTTTACTGTTGTTTACCTTTCGTGGTAATCCCCAAAGATTTGGCGTTAAGATCTTCTGCGGCCTGGGCTACTTCCACTGTGGGATAATCTAAGTGGTCCCGATAAGTAGGTAGATTACATTGCTTTCTCAAGAATTTTTTGGCTTATTTCTGGTGTGAGATCCTGCGTTTCTGAAAGTGCAACCATGCCGTGAGCCTTCAATTGTTCAACAACATCCGCTATTTGATTCTCTGTAACGCCATGCTCAGATAGACGAGTTTTTACACCTAGGCTTTCGAAGAATTCTCTTGTTTTCTGAATGGCCAGGTAGATCTTTTCGTCTTCATGGTCGCTCTCAATTTTCCATATGCGTTCTGCATATTGCAAGAGTTTGGCTCGTTTTTGCTCCCTTCTTACATCCAGCAATGCTGGTAAGACGATGGCCAAAGTTTGCCCATGATCAATGCCAAATTTGACCGTCAGTTCATGTCCAATCATATGAGTGGCCCAATCCTGTGGAACACCTGCACCAATTAATCCATTCAAAGCAAGTGTAGCACTCCAGACCAGATTGGCACGGGCATCATAATTTTCAGGTTCTGCCATTGTGGCTTCCGCGATTTCAATTAAGGTAAGCAAAAGACCCTCGGCCAATCGATCTTGTACGATGCCATTCACAGGGTAGGTTAGGTATTGTTCCGTGATGTGAACAAAAGTGTCAATAATTCCATTGGCAACCTGAATCTTAGGAAGTGTATAAGTAATGGTCGGATCTAAAATTGAAAACTTCGGGAAGGTCAAGGGGCTCATCACGGGAAATTTTCCGTCCCCGTAACTAATTACGGCTCCACTATTCATTTCAGACCCTGTAGCAGGTAGAGTAAGAACGGTACCGAGGGGAACAACTTTGCCAACGATCTCAGAAGTAATAGGTCTAAAGCCGTGCTTCAACAAATCACGAGTATCTCCCTCGTAATAAGCAGCCAGTGTAATGAATTTCGTTCCGTCGATAACGGAGCCGCCACCTACAGCAATAATAAAATCAATCTTCTCCTTGCGTACAACCTCTACGGCCTTCATCAAGGTCTCGTACCGGGGATTGGGCTCGATGCCGCCGAATTCATAGACTTTCCTGTTCCCGAGGATCACTTTCACTTTATCAATCAGGCCACTTCTTATGGCACTTCCGCCTCCATAGGTAATTAAGACAGTGGCATCGGCGGGAACATGACTGTCCATTCGAGCAAGTCTATCTTTGCCAAATATAATACGTGTGGGATTGTGAAATTCGAAGTTTAACACAGGCAAGCCTCCTAGGAATTTTTTCATCGTTATTTCCATTCTTTTTAGTCATACACAATCCTTCTTTTAAGTTACGATCAATCACTTGTTTTTAATAACATGATTTGGTAGGTTAATGTTGTCTGCTGATTTTTTGAAAGATTCATACTAATACTTACTTCTCCTGGCTCTGTCAATTCGTTTTTTTCTTAGCCAAAGACCAAAAGCTAAATATGCTACGAGTGGTATAATACCCGTCAATGGATTAAACAAAGTATCTCCTTGACCTGTACCCGATTTGTTGAACACCTAAGAGTGAGATAAAATACTCTTAGGGAGAGCGATGAAAATGCCAAGAACGGAACAATATATAGTGAAGAATTCAAGAAAAATACCTTGGAACTGATTAATGAACAAGGCCGAAGCGAAGCGTACAGAGCGTGGCCAAAGATTTAGGCGTCAGCGATCAGATATCTATCGCTGGATGGAACGTGAAAGTGTAATTTATTTGAGAATTTACACGTTCTTAATACTGAACATTAGAAAAAGGAGATTGAGCGATGATTACTACTTATGAAGAAAATGTGGCTAGTTTTGATCAAATTGATTCTGCAAAAGCACAGGAATTGGTAAAAGGGGATGGTGAAGCTGTTATCTATATTGGCAGGGCTGTATGTCCTTATTGTCAAATATTCATTAAAAAACTAAAAAAAGTGGCTGAAGAAACTGATACTCACGTCTATTATATTAATAGTGCGGAAGAATCTGATATGGAAGGTATTACGGCCTTCCGAAATGAATACGACATTCCAACGGTTCCTGGTTTCATCTTTACTAATGGTGACACCTTAAACGTGAAATGCGATTCATCCATGTCAGAAGAAGAAATCAAGGTTTTTATGAATAAATAACTCAATTCTAAAATGCTGTGTTTAATTATACAATAACGACACCCCAAGCCCCATTGACTTAATTCCCGACTCATTTGCTTAACCACATCAACCCACAAAACTTTGACCTGTTACCACTAGTATAAAAAACAAGGGTTTCCAAGCATCAGAACCTCTGGCCACAAATTCGCCAAAAAAGTTCAATGCTCGGAAACCCTTTATTTGTAGACATCATCAACTACCTTATTAATCATCCCTTGACATCAATACGACACACTCGAGGTGAGAGGAGGGGTAAATAAGCTTCCCTCTTTAGAGTTAAGGTTTGAACCCCCTTCACTTCCATTTTTCGTTATGTGAAGTGAAGTTTCTATGGTATACCCTTTTTTGTCTACTATATTGACAATATTGGCAATATAGGATTAAAGAAAATTCCTTATACCTTTAATTTAGGCCATTGATTATAGCCTATACTCGGATTGTTTGAATTATAATACTTTATGTATTCTACTTCTTTACGATTAACTTCTTTGTCTGTAGCAGTTTCTGAGTCCCATAATATTTCTTTCTTAATTGTAAAATTTCTTCTTTCTTCCCTTGTAAAGTCTTTCTCAATTAATTTACTGTCTGCACTACCAAAATAATTAATACTGTCAGTTAAATCTTTACCAATATAAATCTTCCCGTTTGGATAAGTAATTTTGTAAATCACTTTCATAATTGATTTAAGCCCCCTATTTCAATACAGGTAATACTTCTCTTTATTTTTAACATAAGCCTATGAGTCTAAAAGGATAAATAATACTATAGATGACACCTTTAAATTTCAGTTATATTTCGATTTCTACAGGAAGTCCATACAATTTATGTGAGCAAACATTTTTTACTTTAATTGGTATTTCATAATTAGATCGGCCCCTCAAAGACATTCCACCATCAATTAAATCAGCCCACGGTTCTTTTGAACTATAGGTATTTATCAATATGGCTGCTTCAATTCTTTCTCTTTTCCTTCTGTCAGCAATTTCACTGATGAATAATCTATAAGCAATCAGTTCTTTTTCAGCAAATTCTAATATGACATCTTTGTTTTCCAAAAAGATATTCTGGTGTTCTTTTGCATATTGCCATCCATGCCACAATTCTTTCCTTACTCCATTTTTAGCAGATTCAACATCTAGCAAAGTGTAATTTCCTTTCTTATATTCACGTGTATGTTCAGTAAATCTCCTCTTCATGGAGTTTGTTACACCAACTGAACGCAAAATATAACCATCTAAATACTCAAATGTAAAAAGATAAACTCCTGCAATATCTGGGATGGGTTTGACTTCATTAATTTGCTCGTACCCAATCCAAGAGAATGGTCCCTGCCATATTAAATCTTCTCTTTTAATCATACAAGCATCTCTTATCCTATTAAAACTCCAGAATTGTGGTAGTGCATTTTTCATGTTCTTTTCACATCCCCTTATGCAATATACTGGTAATACATATTTACTTGCGTTCATTTTTGAACCTTATGTATGCGGAGACATCTCATGTTTTTAGCTATTTTTTGAGAAATCTAGGTATGAGGAAACATATCTATTTAACGTATAGTGTTATATTTCCTTCACTGGACGAACCACACTGTCATCTTCATCTTCCATTCAGCAAGCATCATCCTCCGCTTTTTACTGTACATCAAAACATATTTCACTATCATCTCCCATATCCGGAAGTGATAGTACTAACAAATTCAAGTTGGAATATGCTTATTCTCTAAAAGGAATCCCCCTTCAGGTGATGTTATTTTTATTGTATTTGCTCTTCTTGTGCCATTCTTGGAGCTAAATTTATAATAAAATCTCTAATTGATTTTGCATTTATTAGTGCTTCCTGCATGTCTCTTTCTTCTAGCATTAATTGCATTGGATACCTAGGTTGCACTTGTTACATTATCCATAGACCACCATACCTTCCTGCGCTATTTGGCGCTCTATAGATGGAGTATACTTTCGTTGATCGAATTTGTTTTTCTTGTTAACTATTACATCTACTGGCATTGTTTTTTTATCCCTAATTGCTTTGTTTATCAGTTTCATTGCATCGATTTCTCGGATATCAATATCCTCTTTTATTACTACAAAAATATCTAAGTTTGAATCAGCATGTGGTGTACCAGTTGCATAGGAACCGAAAAGAAATATCTTTTCCACAGGGACAATCCTTATAATAGCGTCTATAAGTATTTGTATTTCTTCCTGTATTATCTTATCCAACCTCAACACCTCCGCTTGCTTTCCATTTCCACTAATTCTAATACAGCAATTACCAATAGTCAATAATTTGATAAGTGCGTTTATGTGGGAACATGTCGAGGGAAGCTTTGTTCATCAGGTAGCTTACACTTTTATGTCTGCCTAATCGGGTATAGGTCACTCTTCTAAATCTCAATGGCTACTCCTTCTAGCTGAGATTTGAGAATGGTAAGCTGGTCTTGCAAGTTGTCTTGCATAATCTTTGCCATTTCGGCAGCAGCTGTTGGTTTGCCCAAACGAGTGATAGCACCGTGCAAAGATGTACCCGATTAACTGCCTTTAATCACCGCTCTAACTCCGCTGTCTCTTTGGCGTCTTTGCCTTTTGTTTCAACGGCTTTTCTATGGGCTTGTTCTAAAACGGATACTCTTTGTTTTTGGATTTCTTTTTTGTTTCGTCAAAGACTGTGATTGTAGGCGTAGTCTATCGAGCGCACTACCGTGGTTACCCATTTGGGCACTGGCCAGCTTAAACTCGGCCTGCACTCTGCGCATTTCTCGGTTCAGAAGGCTGATGCCGTTTTGAAAGCCCATGGAGTCTAAGCCGATTCGTACCGTTAAGCTACCGATGTCGGACATCTCACCACCTCCTTGAGGTCCCTGCCTGCCGAGCGCCACAGCCTCTTAATGTAAATGACGCAGGTGGTAAAAAAGTAAAACGACCCGCTATACACGAGTCGTTTTCTTATTTTACTGTTGTTTACCTTTCGTGGTAATCCCCAAGGCTTCTTTTATCGAAGCCTGCAAAAGCTGAGAAAAGTTAAGACCTGCTGCTTCGCCAGCGTCGCGTAACCATCTAGGAAGAGTACAGTTTTTTGTTACAGCTTTATTCGCTGCTTCATCACGATAGGGAGGCATATAAACCTCTATAAATACAATTCGATCGGTTGCATCTAACAACTCGATACTAGCTGGCTCAGATGGCTTTGGTAGCACTTGACCCTGTTCTTCTTTTTCTAAAACAAGATTGGCAAGCATCTCCTTCGCTCGCTTTATCCCATCTGATATACTAGAAGCCAAAATAGCTGTTCCAGGAAAGTCAGGAAAATACATCCCTATGCCACCATCTTCAGCCTTTTCGACTACAACAGGATAAATAATGTGATTTTCATAGGACAAAAGAAACACTCCCTTCTAAAATAATTGCAATTATCTGCTGGGCAAGGATTAGAACTTAATCCCTGATGTGCGTTCTATGTTTTTAAGAGTTCCTTTCGGTATTACCTGACCACTGCTGTGATAGCTTATGTCAGCATATCTCTCTGGATTATCTTTGTGTATATATCGTTGGTGACTGCCACCACTTTTATGAGTTGGGGATTTGATAAAGCCTTCTTTCTTAAGGGTCTGAAGCAGTTTTCTAACTGTGACTTGCTTCCCCAATATTAGCGCCCCCCTTTCTGACTCCATCTTAACACGCATTGAAAACACGCGTCAAGGAAACCTTATTGCTTTTTCTTGCATTTTTGTAAAAAAAGTTCATTGCCGAGAAGTTGGGTACGGTGTTAACTGATTTAGTCATGCGTTAAGGCTGGGCATAAAAAATACACCTTTTGGAAGGCGCTAGAGAATTTCATCGATATAGCTTTGGGGCTTTTCCATTTTGCGCTTTAAGAGTCTAAGATAGTAGAAAATGTCCATCTGGTCGATTTCAGATGCATCCCACCAAGGTAGGAATCAGTTCCTTAGCTCCATAAACATCCCCTTTAATTTTTTCTGTATACCCAATCTAACAATTTATGAGCAAGCCACGTGAGGCCAGCTCCAGCCAATATCTTAGCAGCCCACACTAACGGGGTCGCTTGTGGTTGTACAGTATCTTGATCAACATATCCTTCATCATTAATCAATAACTTGATAAGTTCGTATCAGGAGTACTGTTGTCTTCTTTGGCACAGTCAAGCACGTCTGTTTTTTTATGAATTTTTGATGCCTATTGTTTCTGAATAATTCCAAGTCACTGTATATTCGTCAACACACTAAAGTTTAGGTCGTCTCTCCATTGGCACTCACCTGACGAAGTCTTGCTTCGCCTTTTGCCGTAACGCTCACCACCATGGCTTTTGACCATAGCAGCTTACGGTGGTTTGAAGCCTCCACCTGTATGGCGGCTCCGAGGGGCCCACCCTCATCTTCAGTTAAGCAAGCTCAGTGTTGCTTTTGCAGCACTGAGCGTCTGACACACAAGCGTCCCCCTGCCATCCCCTAAGATATATCACCATCATTCACAAAAAGTTCATCGACTGTGGTGTTAAGTATAGAAGCTAATTTAAAAGCCAATTGTAAGGTAGGGTCATACTTGTTATTTTCAATGGCATTTATTGTCTGTCTTGTCACTTTACAACGTTTTGCTACTTCCTCTTGCGATAGATTTAAAGATTTTCTTAGTTCCTTAATTCGATTCTTCATCTACCCACCATATTTCTTCTTATAGTAAAATAATGTAATTAGATACATACCTGATATTATTATGAGTAATGCTGCAGGCTCAATACTTGTATATGTTTTATCCGTCCAGATGGTAAAGTAAATGGATTTTCCAGTTTCAAATATCAACCAAAAAATAACAGTAGCAAAAGCATAAGACTGGGCTTTCATTTTGATTAAATCTTTTCTTTCATCACCCAATTGTGGCAATGTTACAAGTGTTGCAATAATTAGAACTACACAGATCACCAACCAGGACAAGAAAGCGATATAAATCCAATCCATAAATCTGCTCCTCCTTATCTTTATGGTGTAAAAAACTTTTTACATTTTTCATTGTATTTTATCAGCCGTAAAATGTCAAATGTTTTTTACACTTTTAAGTAATATCGACGTTGGATCTTCAAAAACTCCATCATCTAATCCGTCAACTCACCCTTATCTACCTTCACCCCCCGACCTGTTACCACCAACATAAAAAAAAGGGTTTCCAAGCAGTAGAACCTCTGGCCGCAAAGGCGCCAGAAAAGTTCAATGCTCGGAAGCCCTTTATTTATATAGCATTTTCAAAAGCCTTACTTTTTTCCCCTTGACATCCGCTAATGGCTTAGAAGGTGGCAAGCGAAGCGTCCCCTTGCCATCTTCTTGATGAAAATTTGATGAAAACAATCCTGTAAGATGAACTATGATTAAACGCTCCAAATGGAAGTCAAAGGATCAAAAACTCTATACAAGGGGTGAAAAGGAAATTGCCAAATAAAAAAATAGTAAGTTTTTTCCTCACCCTAGCTCTGCTTGGTCCGCCATTGAATAGTGCTTTAGCGGAAGTGCATGATAACATCCCATCAGCTACATCCATTGTTACCTTTACAACGATGTCTATACCTGAATCTTCAAGCAGTCCTCGCTCTTCTAATGAATCAGCACAGAATGAATCGGCGCCTAGCGGTACAACTGAAAGTGCTACTGTTGTTATTGTCAACGGTGAAGAACAACTTGCTGGCATTGAAACTGTAAAAATGGAAGATAACAAAGTACTTGTCTCAATAGAAGTAGATGAAAATGTTATCAATCAAAAAATTACAGAAATTATTGAACAAAGAATGCTCCAACCTTTAGATGCACCACAACAGAACATTGTAGAAATTCCTGTTAGTAATCAAAATGCTGATCAAATCGTTATCAACTTGACCCAAAATATGGTGAAAGCCATGGCCGATGAAGGCTTTAGACTCTCCATCAATAGCGGAAATACCAATTTTATCGTTCCTACACAAGAATTTGCACCTGAAGAAATTAGTAAAATTATTGGCACAACAGTAACAGATGTAACTGTCAACATCACCATAGAAAAAACAGATGCTCAGAAAACAGAAGAAATCAAGGAAAAAGCCAAAGAACAAGGTCTTGAAGTCTTAACGGCACCTATCCATTTTACCATTTCAGTAACAGGAAAGGATAGTCAAGGTCAGGTTCACAGCGTCAGGCTGTCTCAATATAGTCAATACACCCAACGGATAATCAAAATTCCCGAAGGTGTAGACTCATCCAAAATTACAACAGGGATTTATTACAATACTGATGGCTTTTTGTCCCACATCCCTACTGAAGTTTTTACCGACAACAATGGGAACTGGTATGCTACAATGAATTCATTAACAGACTCAGACTATACCGTCGTCTATAACCCTGTAACTGTTGAAGCGGTTGCCAATCATTGGTCAAAAGACCATGTCAACGATATAGCATCCCGCTTGATTATCAAGAATCCTGCAACTTTTCAGCCCGACCAGGCTATTACGCGCGGTGAATTCGCCGAGTACATCACCAAGGCCCTAGGAATTTATCGTACTCAAAAAGCTCGAGAAGGTATTTTCAGTGACATAGAAAGCCATCACCCCCTGGGTGATGCAATTACCATTGCCTCTGATTACAATCTTATACAAGGTTATCCCGATAGAACCTTCCGTTCCCATAATATCATTACACGCGAAGAAGCTATAAACTTATATGCTAGAGCCATGACAATCGTTGCCTTGGAAAAGGAACGGAATCAGCTTATTGAAAATTACAGTGACAAAGAAAAAATCTCCCCCTGGGCCTATGATGGCGTACACAAAGTCATCAGCGCTGGAATTTTTAAAGGAAAAACAAGCGAAACTATAAACCCACAAGATATTTTTACCTACGCAGAAGCAGCTACAGCCATTAGAAATCTTTTGACAGAAGCCACCTTGATCAATCAATAAGAAAAAATGAAAAATGAATCAAAAAGCCCCTGAAGCTGGCAAAATGATATGCTCCCCTTGTGGTAGACAGTTAAAATAAAAAAACTGTCCACCATAAGGAGGAGCATATCAAAAAGGCCGATCAGTGGCTTTTTCTATTACTTCTTTCCATTTCTTTTTTTTTTACCAACTGTCGATGGTAAAATAGAGTATAGTAAAAGTGGACCATGAGGCTTCCTATCAACAGCAGTCCTACGACAGGGACGATAGTTACATGGTATTTCCCCGTAGATAGACACAGGAGGGAGCAAAAGTGATCTCGGCAATACTTATAGATGATATGAGACCAGCTCTGCGGGAGCTGGAATATTTACTGAAAAAGTATCCAGACATTTTTATTACAGGCGTCTACACAGATCCCATAACAGCCCTTGAGAAGGTTGGGGAACAAAAGCCCCAAGTTGTTTTTCTAGATATTCACATGCCCCAACTACAAGGCATCGATGCTGGCTCAAAGATATTAGATTTAAGTCCCCAGACAGATATTGTCTTTGTAACGGCCTTCGATCAGTATGCTTTAGAAGCTTTTGAACTCCATGCGCTGGACTATTTGCTAAAGCCGATTGACGAAAAACGCTTGGAAAAGACGATTGCCCGTTTGCGTCAGAAGAGTTACATGTCCAAGGAGCAACCAGCAAAAAATTTGCTCATCCGTTGCTTCGGGCGCTTTCAGCTACGCTGGTACGGCCAGGTACCTGTTAAGTGGCGCTCAGAAAAAAACCGAGAGCTTTTTGCCTATCTGCTACAAAATGCAGAGCGGAGTATCTCAAAAGATGAGCTCTTAGATCAGCTTTGGCCAGAAGGAGACCATACAAAAGCCCTTCGTCAGCTCTATAATGGCATTTACTATATTCGCAAGACTTTGCAGGACTACGGGATCGATCACAGCCTGATTAGCATCGACAGCACCTATAACTTGAATCTCGGGCCGGTTGATCTAGATGTGAGCTATTATGATGAATTTGAAAAGGGCCATTATACTGAAAGCATCGAGGCGCTAGAAGGATTAGAGGCTCTTTATCAGGGCGATTATTTGGAAACTGAATATTATTCATGGGCTGATTTTGAGAGAGAGAGACTGAGTATTTTGCACCTGCAATGCCTGACCAAGCTTGCCCAGCTCTACCTTAAACAAAAGGACTTTGCCAAAGCAGAAAGCAAATTGCTCAAAGCCTATAGGAGAAACCCCTATGAAGAAAGGGTTACGGAGCTTTTGCTCAGACTTTACATAATAACAGGAGAAAAAACAAAAGCCATCAAGCAGTTTGAAGCTTATTCTACGTTGATAAAGGATGAACTTGGGATCAAGCCCAGCCAAGAGCTCGTTGCGCTGTACCAAGTAGTAACAGATAAAAGATAAGCTTGAACTAGAATGAAAATGCAATATCTCTTTTGGGAGCCCTCGGTCTGTTACGTTTGGCAGCTGGGCTTTTTTTTATAAGCTTTTTTGATGAAAATTTGATGAAAACGTCTTGGTAGAATCAAGTTAATTCCTGTACCTGCTTTGCTCAGCACAACGGGATAAGCTGTAAAACACGTACGCAGAGTAGAGCAAAGCAACTAAGCAAAGATTTTCCATTATTGACCGGGAAGGAGGAGGTGAGTGTAGTATTGTTCTTTCCACGGCAACCTTTGCATACTTTTTGAAAAGGAGAGATCTTTTCCGTGAAAAAGTTAATCATTGTTATAGCAACTTTATTTCTGGTCTTTTCGGTTGCAGGAGCAGCTTCCGCAGCAACAGCTGACAGCACAGTAACGTTCAGAACTGAAAGTGCAGCTGTGGGTATGTCCGTAGGCGATGTAGATGTAGGTGTAGTTAAATTTGGAGATTTCGAAACTGGTACTATTGGTCTAACATTTACAAATATAGCCATTGATTACAATCTTAAAGCATCGGTAGAACCAGGTGATCCTAATGATTGGGGAGAACTAGGTTTAACATTAATAACGGATGATAGCATTCCTCTTGCAGGTCAAGTGGCTATTAATTTTGCAACACAACAGAGTGCAGGTTCTCCGAGGGTGGTAACAACTATTGCTGAAGGAACTACAAGCCGTAATATAGACTTTGAGCTAACATTAGGCCCCCGTGGTTCAGTGCCCTATGATACAGAATTTGACATAAAAGTTGATTGGGAGTTACAACCAGTGAATTTTTAAGATAAACCCATCTCAAAGAAAAAAGTTTGAGATGGGTCCTTTTTGTACGCTGACACCAATTGTTCCATAAGGAGTGGCTAAATTGAGAAAAAAAACATTTTTTACAATGCTATTATTCTTTTTTTTAATACCCCTTCATGCTCATGCAGATGAGGGCAAAGGTTTTTTAGTCGGCCCATCAAGAATTGAAGCAGAGCAACCTTTAACACCTGGGAACACTTATCATCTTCCTCCTCACACCGTATACAATAACACAGCCAACAAGATGCAGGTAACCGTCAGTATAAATGAACAAGGGGAGGGCTTACTGGCCCCTCCGAAGTGGTTTGAACACACTCCCGCCAATCAAGAGGTACTGTCAGGAGAAACAGGCGAATTTGCAAGCACGATAACAGTACCAAAAGATGCTGAACCAGGCCATTACATCGCATGGTTCAGGTTTTACGGCGAACCGTCACAAAGGGGTGCTTTTACACACACTTTTGCTTTGAGCGTTCCTTTTTTGTTTGAAGTGTTACATGCCGAACAGGCCGATTCTACTGCGAGTTATACGGAACAAGAAATTATTTTGGAAATAGGTTCAAGTACAGCCATTGTTCAGGGTAAAGAGTTCACCCTTGATGCACCGCCCTATATAAACTCTGCAACTTCTAGAACCATGGTACCCCTTCGATATGTTAGTGAACAGTTGCAAGCTGTGGTGCAGTGGGTACCAGAATCACAGCAGGTAATCATCCATACCGAAGAAGTAGAAATTGTTTTAGCCAAGGATTCTGAAAGAGTTCTTATAAATGGCGTCGAATTCACCTTAGACAGTCCATTAGCAATCAAAAACGGTAGAGCTTTTGTTCCGTTACGATTTGTAAGCGAGGTCTTAGATGCTACTGTGCAATGGAAAGCCGAAGAACAGCGTATCATTATTAAAAGGGTGTCGTTAAGGGGATAGACCAAGTAACCTCTGTACCCCTATTGGGACTGCTACTGATTTGAAGGCCTTTTCCATAAAGCTTCTTAAGCCTGTTGTCTATATTGGACAGACCAATACCGCCTTCTGACTCATCTGTAAAAAGACTTCTTAATTTATCCTGCTCCATCCCTACACCATCATCTTTTACCTGAAAGAGCAACATCTCTTTATCCTTTTTGATAGAGATTTCAACTCGACCTCCTTCTCTTTTTGGCAGTATACCGTGGAGTATGGCATTTTCCACCACTGGTTGCAGCATCAATATGGGGACTTTAACCTCTGCGTCATCGGGATAGCAAAGGCTCACTTCAAGGCGTTCCTCATGCTGTGCCTTTTCTATATGCAGGTATGCCTTTACCAGCTCAATTTCTTGCTTTAAAGGGACAACCTGGCTTAATCCCTTAAAGTCGAAGCTACACCTAAGATAATTGCTGAAATCCACCAAAAGCTTTCTCGCCTGCTCCACGTCATAACGGGAGATGGAAATGAAGGTATTGATGGCATTGTATAAGAAATGAGGCTTAATCTGAGCTTGTAAAAAGGCCAACTCGGAAGCGATTGACTTGTCCACTGACTGTTTTAGCTGAATAAGGATATTTACTCTTGCCAGAAGCTCTTCTGTATCAAAGGGCTTGGCAAGATAGTCATTGGCACCAGATTCTATACCCATTACGATATCCTGCGTTGAGGTCCTAGCTGTCAACATCAAAATAGGTATCTCAGAAATTGTATAATTCTTCCTAATCTTACGGCAGATCTCATAGCCTGACAATCCTGGCATCATGACGTCAAGAATAATGAGAGATAAATTTTTTTCCCTTTTAAATTCTTCGAAGAAAGACTCACTGGAAGTAACTGCGGTAATTGCGTAGTTTTCCATTTTTAGAATATTGGTAAGAGCCATCAGATTGGCTTCATTATCATCTAGCACCATAATCTTAGGACCCCTCCCCTGATGTCTGAAGGGGAATTCATCAATATACGTTTGGTTGTATCCAGCAGCTATTTCTTCTGCTGTTTCAAACTTCCATTCTTTCTCCTTGGAAGATGAAAGTTCCGTTGAGACTGGTACAGTAACATAGAATTTTGAACCTTCTCCAACTTTAGATGCAACCCATATTTTTCCGCCATGGGCTTCAACCAGATATCCAGTAATAGGAAGCCCCAGTCCTGTACCTCTGTTTTTTCTAGTAAGGGAATCTTCCAGCTGTAAAAAGTGTTGAAATATTTCGTTAAGCTTGTCGTCGGGAATGCCGATTCCTGTATCCTCCACACAAATTTCCACCATTTCACCCGTTTTGGTAGCTGATACTTTGATGTATCCTGCTTCAGTGAATTTTATAGCATTGCCCATAAGATTGTACAGAATCTGCAGCAATCTGTTTTCATCCACATAAATATAGGGGAGGTCATCAGGAATGTCTATCAACATTTCTATCCTTTCAGATTTATTTAACCCTCCAAGGACTTTTACAACACCTTCAACAGTGCGTTTCAGATTCACAGGCTGAGGTGTCAATTTTAGATCAAAGTTTTTGATTTTGGCATAATCTAGAATGTCATTGATCAAATTGGTAAGACGTTTACCACTACTTATAATCGTGTCAAGAGCTGCCTTCTGGTTTTTATTGACAACCCCTTCGGATCCTCTAGATACTCCGTCTGCAATGCTTATCATAGCATTGAGGGGTGTCCTCAGTTCATGAGAAGTATTGGCAAGAAATTCATCCTTTAGCTTGTCTAGCTTCATTAGCTTTTCCGACAACATTTTTGTGTCTTGAAAGGCTTGTGAAAATCTTCTTGCCAGAATAAAGGCATTTAAGAACAGCATAATTAAAAATCCCAGGGATGAAAATTCACCAAAACCATGAAATATGATGTTGTTATGGTAAAGTATGTCATGAACACCAACCAATACACCGATAAAAGTTCCAATTAGTATAAGGATAGAGTCGCTCTTTAAATTCGAATAGGCTTTTATAGTGCAAGTTATTGTATAAAGAACTATAACCAATACTATAGCTTCAGCAAAAAAAGCAAGCTTTGTGAATAAGCTTATGGGTATTAACACCGTAACTATGGACATTACAAAGGCATAAAGTACAAATGCCCTAAGCACCTTTTTTGAAAATTGTTCTGGAAAAAGCTTGCCTATAAGCAGGGCAAAGACAACTGGAAACCAGTAAGCTGAAAGGTAATCTATGGTAACTTTATGGTAATAGGTAATCCAGGTGAAAATATTGCTTATAGAGTAATCCCCATATATTACAACCCTTGCCATAGCAATAATACACAACAAAACAAAGTATAAGCTGCTCTTATCCTCCCGTCTCATAGAGAAAATGCTAAGATAATAGAGTGCCATAATAAAGAATGCTCCAATTAAGAACAAATCTTTATAGGCTATATTTCGGTCATATGCTTTAATGCCATCTACAGAACCCATATAGATGGGATACCAAAGACCTCCACGAGCATAAGAAAAATTTGAAACCTGAATAATAATATCAAAATTACTTGTTTGTGGAGTGAAATCAAAAGTAACAGGTCGGTATTCTGGTATAAAGTTAGCTTTGTTCGCACTGACTTGACCATTCGACGCAAGCAATTGATCATCTATGTAAAGACTATAGGCAGTGGAAACTGTAGGCATTCTTATAGATAGGGGTTGTCCTTCATGAGCGTTGATAACTTTCAATCTATAAGTTGCATATCCAAAGCCCGGCAGGTTCTTGTCATTGACTGTATAAGCATTCCATACTTTAGGTACTTGGGCCATCAAATCAGGTTCTACGTTGTTATTATGATTATGAAGATCATCGTAAGTAAGCAGTTTTGACCAGTAAAATTCCCATTCACCATTAAGGCTCATCATGCTATCATCGGTACTTGGATTCCAACCAGCAAGGTCTAGAGTACCGTCGTCAATGTTTTTTAGGGGATTGTAACCTTTTGCAAGTATGTAAAATGACCCCAATAGTAGGCTAACAATAATGAAACTCACTATGGCTTGTCTGTATATTTTTTTATTTTTGAATAATCTCAAAGTGCCACCTCACTTCTAGGCTCAGCACCAATAAAAAAACATCTCATGTGACTTTTATAGCACGAGATGTTTCTTCTGCATTATTCTCTATTTCCCTTCTTTTGCAAGCAAAGTGTCCTCCTGTCACCGACGCCTGCCCATCGATTTACTCTTCTTGTGCCGTTCTTGGAGCTATATTTACAATAAAATCTCTAACAAATTATTTCGATAGGAACAGGCTGCATCTTAAGAAGATACTCTGCACTCATTAAATCCATTTCTGCAAACTTTCGCCATTCCTTTGCACTTGTTACATTATCCATAGACCACCATACCTTCCTGCGCTATTTGGCGCTCTATAGATGGAGTATACTTTCGTTGATCGGATTTGTTTTTCTTGCTAACTATTACATCTACTGGCATTGTTTTTTTATCCCTAATTGCTTTGTTTATCAGTTTCATCGCATCGATTTCTCGAATATCAGCATCCTCTTTTATTACAACAAAAATATCTAAGTCTGAATCAGCATGTGGTGTACCAGTTGCATAGGAACCGAAAAGAAATATCTGTTCCACAGGGACAATCCTTATAATAGCGTCTATAAGTATTTGTAATTCTTCCTGTATTATCTTATCCAACCTCAACACCTCCGCTTGCTTTCCATTTCCACTAATTTTAATACAGTAATTGCCAATAGTCAATAATTTGATAGGTGCGTGTCAGGGGTACTTTTATTGATATGACATGACGTCCTGAGTCATACACCATCTACCCTATCTCCTCAACCCCTTCAAAAATCCCCATCATCTAATCCGTCAACTCACCCTTCTACCTTCACCTCCCGACCTGTTACCACCAACATAAAAAACAAGGGTTTCCAAGCACCTAGAACCGCTGGCCGTAAAACGCCCAAAAAGTTCAATACTCGGAAACCCTTTATTTATAGGCATTTTCAACTGCCTTACTTCTCATCCCTTGACATCAATACCACACACTCGAGGTGACCTGTCTGCGGAAACAGATCAACAGGCGTAACCTTTTTGATAGACCATCCTCGCTGCGTTAGAAAAATCGTATCACGAACTAGACTGGCTGGATCGCAGCTTACATAGACAATTCGTTGTGGATTCATGGCATCGACAGCGGCCAATACTGTTTCAGAACAGCCTTTGCGCGGTGGATCGAGGAGACAGACATCGTAGGTGACGCCTTCCTCTACGAAAGCAGGCAAAAGTTCTTCTACTTTGCCAGCAAGAAATTCTACATGACCCACCTCATTGCGCAGGGCGTTTTCCTTGCCATCTTCTACAGCTTGTACAACTTCTTCAACACCTGTAACAGAGCGACAATGGGGCGCTACATAAAGACTGATGGATCCCACACCACAGTATGCATCAAGTACCTTTTCATTTCCTGTCAATTGAGCAGCCTCTAAAACCAGCTGGTACAGTCGATCGCTTTGCTCTGGATTCACTTGTAAAAAACTCGCTGGACCGACTTGTAATTCCAAGGCTTTTTCTGTGGAACTCTCTATATTTTCAAGAAGCATCTTTTCTCCCAGATAAAAGGGGAAATATTCTCCTAGAACAGGTCCTTTATCATTTTTATTACGATTGATGTAGAAAGACTGCAAAGACGGTTCTTCTTTCATCAGCTTTTGGGCCAGTTCTCCACAGAGATCTTGATAATTCTTTTTCCAACGCTCTAAGACTAGAATCATCATCAAGGAAGTGGCTTGTTCTGCAGAATCATCACTGGAAGAACGAACTGATTTGATCAAGACATGCTTAATGGGCAATTTTTTCTCGCGATCAACAGCAGGAAGAAAAGTACGAAAGAGCTTGAGCAAGCGGGAAAAAACAGGAGGAATCAATAGACAGCCATCATACTCTATCAATTGCCGACTGGCTCGGCGATAATAGCCTATCTGAAGAGGCTTTCCGACTTGCCAAGTTACATGCATCTGTACCTTATTACGATAATTCCAAGGATTCGTTGCACCTACGATAGGATCGATAGGTAGATCATAAAAAGAGCCGAGACGTTGAAAAGTATCTTTCAAAGACTGCTCTTTCAACTGTAACTGTCTTTGATAATCCATCATCTGTAATTGACAACCACCACATTGCCCAAAAACCGGACAAGGAGCTTTTATTCT
The DNA here is from genome assembly GCF_009649955.1 of Heliorestis convoluta. NCBI lineage: Bacteria > Bacillati > Bacillota > Clostridia > Eubacteriales > Heliobacteriaceae > Heliorestis > Heliorestis convoluta. The sequence goes on from NZ_CP045875.1 coordinate 1,410,266, forward strand.
TTCCTGCGCTGGTTCTATCACTTCGAGAAGCTCTGCACGACCATACTTTTTTTTGACTTCACGGATCTTCGCTTTTACTCGATCCCCAATAAAGGTATAAGGGATAAAAAGGGCCATGCCATTATGCCGCGCGACTCCTTCCCCCTGTAAAGTTTCACCTACAATTTCAAAGCTATCTACGTGACCAACTCTTATCAGATCTGCTTGATTCAATTCTTTCATTGTTGGTTCCCATTCCTTTCCTGACTCTCATAGAAAATTCTACATTTCATGGACCTTATGATACCATTTCATCTTTACAAGCATGTTCAAATGCTAATTCATGGAAAATCGAACCCCTTTTGTTTAGCCTTTATCGGTAGAAGTGATACTAACAGCATGAGTGAACAATATTCTTTCGAAGATGGCCAAGCCTACGATGATCTCTATCACTGGATCTGGCAATTTCGAAAAATTCTATCGGGAGACTGTGCTCGTCAGGAACGACAACTTCCCATTTCAGACCAATACATCGATTTAAGCAAAGGCCTTTTACTGGAAGACCCTGCTATTTTAGAGCCAATCATCCTTCCTGAGCTTGATTGTGTCACTGTTGCCTTTGAGCAACTTCTTCAGGCTATGGCTGAACACCGCTGGGTTAGAGTTCGCTATGGCATTAATGAGTTTCTAAAAGTCTATCTCTATCATATCCTGCAGAGCACCTCAACAGAAGATACAAAAAAAGAAACAACTCGTTATTTGTCGGTCATTCGACATATTTTTGAATACGGTCTCTCGCCTTCCTTTCCTTTTACAGAAAGCTTATGGTCTTTTTTAAGTACCTGCTTAGAAACAACAGGTCTAACTCTCGCTCGATATGACCAATGGCAAGCCATTGAAGTCTTGTTATTGGAGACAGCCACAATGGGTCGACTAGCTGCTCGTGAAGGTTTACAAACAGCGCCGCTTCAACATTTTTTTCGCCGTCTGGAAAATCAATGTCGCCTCCAAGGTGATGAAGAAAAGAAAATCGCCAACCTCGCTCGCAACCTGCGCTTTAACCTGGAGGTGTGAGGTGCTACTGTGTTTTCACTAGAACAATTTCTATCTTTTCTCGGCTCGGCGGCTGCAGGCTTATTAACGCTGCTCGGCTCAACAGGTATCTTCGTCTCTTTGGTCGTTCAGCGACGAATGGAGCGTTTGCAGACCATTTTAGAAGATTTCCTTGAACTTCCTTATTCAGAAAACAAAAATTTAGCCGGTTCTATGGTTCATCTTGTTCGAAAATATCAAATGCACTATCTTTTTCCCAATCGGCCCGGTCGTACCATACTTTTGTATCTTGACTTTACGCTTACCATCATTGCTACTTTATGGCTTACGATTTTAGTATTAACCTTTGAATGGCCCCTGCAGCCTTTTTTTTGGTTTCAATGCCTACTTCTACTCTTAATCTCTGGCAATATTTATCTTTTTCGTCGACTTTTACAACAGACCATTAGCCCTACAGAAAACCCACTTTTTAACCCCATTATTCCAGCACCCTATCGACTGCGAAGCATCTCTTACCTTTCACGGTATGTAAATGTTTCGGTAAAATCGGTGTTACAGCAAGCTAGATTTGCTTTAGCAATTACGGAAAAAGGAGAATTGCGCCTAAAGCAAGAGCTGTCCTTTGATGATTTCTACTATTTTCTATACTGCCATGAAAAAGAGTTCATCGCTTGGGGAGAGCTACGTCTGCACTTTCCATCTGATCCAATCACGAAAAAACCAATCCCGCTTCAACGAAATATAGAAATTCCACTGGCGCAACTCTCGGAAGAGACCATGGGCTCACCGCAGGACATTCTTCATATCACTTTCTATGTTTTTCCCCAAGGTGAAAAACATCCTATACAGTATGACTTTCTCTTGAACCAGGAAGATAGAAGCTACCACTCACGGCCTTTTCCAGAAATGACAGTGCAATCTTCCATTGTCTTTCAAGTGAAAGAAAAGCAGTTGTTCCTCTTAGAAGGAGAAAATCAATTGCCTCACCACACTCTGTACACCCATACCTACCAATGGGATGGCCAACGCTATTACAGCGAAAAACCGGCAGAGGGTAAACCCTGCCGGTGTGTCGCATCACCTGAGATATGCTAGCGATTTCTCTGTAGAAACCGTCCTGGATACTGTTCTACCTGTTGACCTTCGCTATAGAGAAGTACACCATTGACAAAAAGGTACCGCAGCGGATATTGATTTGCGTCCTCACTGGGGAGATTCGTTGCTTCTGTAGAATCAGTCATGTCCAGAATATCATCTCTTTGTACTTGATGGGGAAGGTTTCGATAGCTCGATAAAAGCCTAGGATCGATGACGGTAAGATCGGCCCATTGATCTACTTCAATGGTGCCACGATCGGTTAAACCTAAAAAGCTAGCAGGCTCTAATGATAATTTTTTTGCAGCTTCTTCCCAAGAGACGAGTCCTTGTCCCACTTGACGATGTAAATAATCGAAGATAGGATTCTCATCGGTTCTTCCCGAAAGATCCCAATGCGTCGTTAAAAAAGTATAGGGTGACATAATAAATCGGTCATAGCGCTCCGGCTGAAAAAAGCGCACAACAACTTGTACAGAACCACGGGCCATTAAAGTTTGCGCTGTCGTCGCAACATCGCTTGAGCGCTCCATGGCCACCTCTGCTAAAGTTTTTCCAATGAGATTTGATTCGTTCTGACCATCGACAGCAACGATCTCAATCATTGAGGCAGGGTAACGCGCGAAAGCTCTTTGTAAAGGTTGACGCAGCCCCTCGCCTTGCGTCGCAGAAGGGTAGAAAACCATTCGAATAAACTGGCTTTCCTGCGCTTCCTGCAGAATTTCCGTAAGCACAGCAACCAAGCTTTCTTCAGCAGTAGCCAGATAGTCCCAAGGTGTTAACAAAATTGTAACCTCGGTCTCTTCTTGTAATCTGATTAACCGCTGTAACAAAGCCACAGGATCTTGTGGATCTAAGGGCATGGAAAGAATCAATACCTTATCCTGTTCTTTCAATATAGTGGCTAATATTCTCACATCATCATAGGTTAACTTTCTGCCCGGCGCTTGATCAAAGTCGATATAAAGACCCATCGCACCGGCTGCCATCGCTTTTTGAACTTCTCTCTGAAGCTCATAATTGACGAGTCCATGATTCTGGGCCAGTTGATAGCTATTATACAGAAAATCATGCTCCTCCATCAAAGCATCTCCATAGTCTAAATCATAAAAGAGGTCATAGGGCTCAAGAAACTCGGCCAGCCCTTTATACCCTGTCACCAAAGCACGATTGACAGGCCAGGGGTTTTTCCCTTGCCTTTGTAACACGGAGATTCCATGATCCGAACTCAATTCACCAAAACCAGCCAAAACTGACGTAACGCCTTGTTGTACTAGCTTTTCAAAGTCCTGGCCCTGAGCCCGATCCAGATCAGCCGGTGAGTAAAGATCAACAAATCCGGGCAGGATGTACAAGTCAGTGGCATCTATGACTTGTACATGAGCAGGTGGCTCAATAATTCCTATGAATCGGATCTTCCCTTTGCGCAAAGCTATATCACCTTGATATATTTCGCCACCGGTACCATCAATGATTGTACCGTTTTTTAGGACGTAATCATAGTCAAAAGCGCGCTCACCCAACTCAATTCCGTATTCATCTAGTAGAGCTACGCCACCATAGATCGCAGCAAAAGATAGCGCAAACAGTATCAACAAGGCTGTTGTTAGAATGAGTAAACGCTTCAAAAGGCGCCTCCTTTCATTAGCCACCACATAAGAGTAAGGCTACTAAAATTCCACACGCCATGGGCTAGTACAGCTACCATCAAGCTCCCCTGCTGTAAAGCAGCCCGTCCGATCAGATAAGACGCACCATAAAGGGGAAGAAAACGCAAAGGATCTAGGTGAAGCAAGGCAAAAAAGAAAGACGTCAAATGAAGCGCCCACCTTGTTCCCCATCGAATTTGCAACGTTGGTAAAAGGAAGCCACGAAAAAATATTTCCTCCGCCACAGGCGCTATTACGACAATGGCCAAAGCGATTAGCACAATTTGGTATGGACGAAAGACAAAGTCTTTGAAAATATTTTCGATAAGATGAGGCGCTACAGGAAAAAGTAAACTTGTTAGCGCACCCAAAAGCAGTACCAGTAGAAAAACTTTAAGCCCTAAAGTCACTCCTTCAAAAATAGTCTTTCCGTTTATTTTCCAAGGAAGAGGCAAAGTTGACTTCTTCCCTATCCATCGGGCGCCTCCATAGGCTAGAAGGATAAAAAAAACAGCCAACGTAAGGCTTTGAAAAAACATGATTTCTGCCATACTGTTAAAGATATTAAACATAGCATTGTAATTTTCGAGACAGTGGAGTGAAATCCCTGCCCCTTAATCATATTTAAAAAATTTGGAGGAGGTGCCTTCATTTGCTTTCTTCTATTACCGTCGGCTTGGTCCTTTTTCTAGTATTGCTACTTGCAACGACAGCTTTGTTCACCTATTCAAGGTACCAACAAAAAGAAGCTCGACGGCCACAGGATACCCCGAAAAAAAGAAATTTTGCCGAAGAATTCGCCAATGATCTGACACCTTTGATACCGAAGCAAAGGTTTGATCATCAGCTTCCACCACTCCCTCATCGTTATGAGCAAGATTTTATTACATTACTATCTCGATCACCCTACTCGCTCTACGGTTACTGGGAAGTATCGGCGCACCTAGAAGAGCAAGTTAAGAATGATTGGGACTCTCAGACTTGGACGGAAAGTCCTTTCGTGTTACGCTTCTACGATATTACCGCTACAGACAATCTTGAAGAAGCGCCCTATGAGGAGTATTACATCTCCGGTCATGATGATCACTGGTATTTTAACAAGCTACAACCAGCACACAAATATTGTTTTGCCATTGGTCGATTGTTACCAAATCGCTTTGTTCCTTTGCTCATCTCGAATGAAGCAATAACACCGGCTGATAGTCCCTCGTCTATTATCGATCCAGAGTGGCCACCGCTAGCAGGCTTAGAGGTGCTGTATGAAGTTACCAATAGGGACAAGGGTGTTTCTCCTGTAACTGGCTGGGGCATTACCTCACCAGCTGGTCCATGGAGTATTCATAAAAAAGAGCAACCCTGTAAGAGGGAGGTCGTTGGAGATTCATAAAGGAATGGTAGCCTTTGTTCTTCATGCCCATTTGCCTTTCGTACGGCATCCCGACCGTGAAGATTATTTGGAAGAACGTTGGCTTTTTGAAGCAATTACAGAATGCTATTTGCCTCTATTAAAAGTATTTGAGGGCTGGCATCGCGATGGCATACCAGCCCGTTTTACAATGACGATGAGCCCTACCCTGATGACGATGCTTGCCGATCCCTTATTGCAAGAACGTTACAGCAAGCACCTAGATAACCTTACATTATTAGGTGAACTAGAAATCGATCGAACGGAAGAAGACAGGGCTTATGCTCACCTAGCCCATCTTTATCGGCATCGTTTTTATGAAGCGCAACAAGTTTTTGAGCATCGTTATGGATGCGATCTTATCGGTGCTTTTCGAGGATTAATGCAAAAAGGCGTCATTGAAATCATCCCTTGTCCTGCTACACATGGCTATTTGCCTCTGATGCGTCTACAACAAGAAGCTCAAGTTGCCCAAATCGCTGTAGCTGTTGATACCTACGAGCATTACTTCCACCAAAAGCCAAAAGGCATTTGGCTATCTGAGTGCGCCTATCATGAAGGCTTAGAAAATCGTTTGGCACAATTCGGCATTCAATACTTTCTTACAGATGCACACGGTATCCTTTATGCCACGCCGAGACCACGCTATGGTCTCTATGCTCCCATCCAAACACCAGCTGGGGTAGCAGCCTTTGGTCGCGACCTGGAATCGTCACGGCAAGTCTGGAGCCGCGAAGAAGGATATCCAGGCGATGGCGATTATCGAGAATACTATCGAGATATAGGATTCGATTTGGACTTTGAATATGTGCGCCCCTTTATTCATCCTGAAGGATTAAGACTCCACACAGGATTTAAGTACCATCGTATTACAGAGCGAGATTCCGATCACAAAGAACCTTATGTACCCACTTGGGCTGAAGCAAAAACATCTCTCCATGCTGGCGACTTTCTCTTCAATCGAAGCAAACAAATCGAATACTTAAACCAAGTGATTCCCGATCGTGAACCGATTATCATCTGCCCTTACGATGCTGAACTTTTCGGGCATTGGTGGTACGAAGGTCCTCTCTTTCTCGATCAAGTTGGTCGCCAGGCGCAACAAGTCAGCCCTGGAATAGAATTTGTAACTCCTTCAGACTATCTGAAAAAGTACCCTCGTATCCAACCATCAACGCCTTGCGAGTCCAGTTGGGGTGCCGATGGCTACCACGAAGTGTGGTTAGAAGATAGCAACCACTGGCTCTATCGCCACCTTCACAAAGCGGCTGAAAGAATGATCGGCCTCTCCAAGGAGCGACCTCATACGGAAGGTCTGCAACGAAGAGCCCTCAATCAAATGGCTCGTGAGCTACTTCTCGCCCAAAGCAGTGACTGGGCTTTTATCATGAAAACAAATACAACTGTCCAGTATGCTATCAATCGCTCCGTATACCATCTTAATAATTGCTCATTGCTTTACGATATGGTTACCGGTGAAAAGCCTCTGCGTGAAGAACTGGTTAGCGAGCTAGAAGAAGTGAATCCAGTTTTTCCTCGCATGGATTATCGTTTGTATAGTGGACAAGTCTAGGTCTCGGTCTAGGCGGTGATGATTTGTATGTATAAACGTTTGGCGCTTGTAATTGTTGCTTCTTTGCTTTATGTTGGGTCGATTTATGTGGGCGTGAATTTGTTTTTGTACTGGGCTATGTCTAAGTGATCTTTCACGCAATTTTCATCTTTAGTTGTGCCCGACCGGGCATGCCTGGTTACTTCGAAAATAGTTACCCTGTGTTGGGGGCAGGCGTTATGAATTCCTTCCGAACGGACTCATCCCACGCCATGAGCGGCAGCAAGCTGCCGATGGCTGAGGTCTGAAGTCCTCTCTACAGGAATTCATAACGCCTGCCCTAGTTACATCTTGCTGGTTGAGACGAACCAATTGCCTATTGCAAATACAACAGCCAGTTGCGTATAGCCAGTTGCGTATACATAGCAGGAAGTTACGCCAAGTTATTCCAACGGCGGGAGTAACAATCAGCAAAAACCTTCTGGGCCAGGGCATCACGCTTTCCGCAGCGGGACTTGGGACCTCAGCTGTCGCCAGCTTGCTGGCGGTAACAGCGTGGGACCAGTCCAGAGCGGAGGAAAGCGTGATGCCCTGGCCCCTCTACAAGGTTTCTCTATCATCCCTCGTCGTAACACAGATGGACCATGCAACACATCTATCTCAATGAAGAGGCAACGAACCCCCTTTTACGCTCGTTGCAAAAGCTGTGCCAGACGCTTTCTACCTAGATCTATAGGATGTACATTAGAAGGTTTGACATCAGGCTGTTCAAATACTTGCTCATAAACAGAGGCCGTTTTTTCGGCGATGGCCGACCAAGCATAGACGTCTTGGACTTCTTGGTAAGCGTTGCGAACCATATAGTCGACAAGACCTGGATCGGATAGAACACGATGAATCTGTTGGGCCAGTGAAGATGGTTGGTTTACATAGGCTTTCAAGCCATTTCGGCCATGATGGATAATCTCGCTGAGTCCGCCTGTATCAGATGCAACAACCGGTGTTTCGGCGGCCATGGCTTCTAAGGCAACGATTCCAAAAGGCTCGTAATAACTGGGAAATACAGCAACGTCAGCGGTGCGCATGAGGCCTACTTTTGTCGAATCATCGATATAGCCGGTGAGCATTACTTTTTCACCAACACCCATACGGTGTGACAAATGACGAAGGTAGTTCATTTGTGTGCCTGTACCTGCAATTATGACTTTCACATAAGGTTGCTGTTGTAGTAGTTCTGGCAGGGCTTGAATCAGCACTTGAATTCCTTTTTCCCAGACCAATCGTCCTACATAGAAGATAATTTTTTCATGATCAGCAGCAAAGTCGGAACGACGGAAGTTATCGCCAACTTTATCAGCATGAAAATCAGCAGGATGAACGCCATTGGGGATAATATCTAACTTATCACCAGGTATTTGGAAGATACGTTCCAGTTCACCCCTCATATGTTGACTGCAGACGATTATCTTTTTGGCTTCATAGCAAAGCCACCATTCTATCTGGCTGATGTATCGATGGAGATCATTATGAAGGCCATTGTGACGGCCCCATTCGGTCGCATGAATGGTTGCAACGAGAGGCTTGTTCCAACTTTGCTTTAAGAGGCGAGCGCTAAAAGCAGCCAACCAATCATGGGAGTGAATAATATCAAAAGGACCAAAGCGCTTTTCGATGGCAATGGCTTTTTCTACAAAATGAAAATTCAAGTGATGTATATAACCAATAAAATCTAAAGACCATAAACCGGCTGGTTGAATGCGATGAACTGTAACACCACGATCATTTTCTTCCTCTGGCAAATCATCGCCGCCCTGGGTAATGACATGTACTTCATGTCCGAGACGGACGAGCTCGCCTGTTAAACCATGAACGTGTGGCGCCAGTCCACCTACAATTTTTGGGGGGTATTCCCAAGACAACATAAGAATTTTCAAAGCCTAAATAACCTCCTGCTCGAGCAAAAAAAGTATAGAATTGGAAGGGGCCTTAGGCCCCTTACCCGTTGTGCACCTGGAAGGTCCAGTTTACGCCGGCGTTGTTATCCCAGTTCTGAGCCGAATCGTGGAAACATAGATGAAGATTGCCGCTTTGTTCAACCGGTATCACTTTCGCCCATCCCCAGCCTACCTTTTCCATACGATGATCGTTTACACTGTTCCATTGGTCTGATTGACCATAGCCTGTGTGTAAATAGACTTGATCCGCTCCACTATCATTTAACATACCGGAATAGAAGACGGTGATCTCTTGCCCTGCTGTAATCGGAAGAGGATCGACGCGCACACCACCAGAATAGGTGTTTTGGCTCATGACTTCTAAACGATTATCAGCACTGAAATTACTATACTTCAGATTGGACACACCATCACCTCCGTAAATTTTCAGAGCCTTCCAGGTAGGTGCTTTCCACCCTTCTTAGTATGGGATGAGTAGAGGCTCACTATGAATCTTTAAGCCAGAAAAGTTTAAGAGAAAAGAGCAATGAATACCCCTGTTCAAGAAAAAGAAGCAAAAAAAAGACCTGCAAGCCAGCGCTTTGGCTTACAGGTCTTTCTATCACTTATCAATATTCTTTTGGTCCTTAAGACCTATCTTTACTATCAGATCTTCGATCTAGTGATCAGGATAGCCGTAAAGCTCTTCATAAACATACATAATCTCTTTATCAAAGAGAGTACGCTTTAGCTCAACAGCAGCAGTCCGGACTTTTTCCAGAATTTTAGCAGCTTGCTCTTCTGTGATATCGATCTCGAACTGACGGAATTTTGCTTTAATGGATGCAGTACCGGAGTGCTTACCAATGACGATCTGGCGCTCCAGACCGACTTCTTCCGGTGTAATAACTTCATAAGTCTGTGGGTTCTTCATGGCGCCGTCAGCATGAATACCTGATTCATGGGCAAACATGTTCGTGCCAACGATAGCTTTCCAAGACGGTAAGAAGCGACCAGACGCGCGAGCTACATAATCACAAACTTCATGGAACTTGTTCGTCTTGAAGCCGAGGTCAATACCTTCAATATGCTTAAGAGCCATAACAACTTCTTCTAAAGCTGCGTTACCAGCACGCTCACCGAGACCATTCACAGTAACACCCACATGAGTTGCGCCTGCTTTTACGCCGGCTAAAGCGTTTGCAGTTGCAAGACCAAAGTCATCGTGAGTGTGCATCTCAACATCAATATCTACAGCTTCACGTAACTTCTTAATTCTCTCATAAATTACGAAAGGCTCTAAGATACCTACTGTATCGCAATAACGAATCCGATCAGCACCTGCTTTTTTCGCTTCCGTAGCGAACTGAATCAGGAATTCAAGATCAGAGCGAGAAGCATCTTCGGCATTTACAGAGATGTACATGCCCTGGGACTTGGCAAACTCTGTTGCCTTGATCATGGATTCTAGAACCCATTCTCTTGAAGTCTGCAACTTGTATTGAATATGGATATCAGATGTAGAGATAGAAATCGCTACAGCATCACAACCACAGTCAACAGAATGTTGGATGTCAGAAATAACTGCACGGTTCCAGCCCATAATACTAGCCTTAAGGCCTAGTTTCACAATGTCCTTGATAGCCTGCTTTTCGTCGCCGCCCATGACAGGAATACCAGCTTCAATCTGATGTACTCCTAGATCATCAAGCATTCTAGCAATACGGATTTTTTCTTTGTTCGCAAAAACTACACCAGCTGTTTGCTCCCCGTCACGCAGGGTTGTGTCTACAATAATGATGTCTTTTTTAGCCAAAAACCCTCACCCCTTGCAAGTATTGTAATTCCTGATGCTTTTGATAGACCTTATCATTTTAGCATAAAATAAAAATCACGCAAGACACTTCTTCCTTATAATGGTATGTATTGGAGTATCTCATACTAGATTCTATACAGAATTATCAATACAACAATTGTACAGCCTTAATTCTTTGTAATGGAATCATCCAACTTTGTGCATCTACCATATCGTCAGGACGAACATGCACATAGAGATGCTCCATCTTTAAGACATAAAAAGACTTTACAGAACCATCAAGGAAGTGGACTTGCACCCTTTTTTCCTGTTCGGCTGCTTCTTCCAGAATACGGAAGACATCGGCTCGAATCAATCCCATGCGCTTGATTCCTCTCCCTATCCTATCCTTGAAAGCAACCTTTATGCTTGCCCTTGTAGCGTTCTCAATACTTGCTGGGCATGCCCGGCAGCTTTCACTTTGCGAAAGATATGCGAAAGAGAACCGTCAGAATCGATCACAAAAGTAGAGCGTTCTACCCCGATAGTCTTCTTACCATACATGGTCTTCTCTTTGAGAACCTGGTAGAGAGCGCTAACGGAACGGTCTTCATCGCTAACAAGCAAAAAAGGAAGATCATGCTTGACGATAAACTTCTGATGGGAGGAAGGGGTATCTCGGCTAATGCCTACAATGACTTTATTAAGAGCTTTAAACTCTTCGTAAAGGTCACGAAATTCTACAGCTTCTTTGGTACAGCCTGCTGTGTTATTTTTAGAATAAAAGAAGAGCACCACACCTTGCCCGCGCAAGGCGCTTAAAGTAAAGTCGTTACCGTCGGAAGCAGGCCGCGTAAAGTCAGGCGCCGCTTGACCTATCTCGAGTTCAGCTGTCATAACTACAATCCTCCCAGCTTTCCGAACAGGAATTGTATACTGTTTTCTCTTTAGAGTACGCTTTCTCCTGCATAAACAGTCATCAAAAACAATAAATGGAAGTTATTATTTTCATTAACTTTCCCCATCAAAGAATGGCAGTTTTCTCAACCTATATACCGCTTCTAAAATAACCTCAACTGGAACAGCATTATTATACTCCAAAATCAAGGCTGGCGATGCGGTACTTTCGGCTAAGGCTTGCCATATCGGTTCCCATTCAATCGTCCCTTTTCCGATGGGAAGATGTAGATCAGAATGGCCATCATTGTCATGAAGATGCAAGCCTGCGAGCTTCGTTCCTAGACGACGAATCACAGAGGGAATATCCCAACCGTTAATGTGAGCATGCCCTACATCGAGCAAAGCTTGTGCAGCTACCTGCTCTTGCAGTAAAGCGATATAGGCTTCTTGACCAAAAATCTCCCCGTCTCCATGACCTATATTTTCAATGGCCAATGGAATTCCCAATCGATGGGCTTTGCCTGCTAACAAAGACAAGGCTTGCTTAATTCGCTGTCTTGCTAACGTTGTATCAAAGATTTGCGTTGAACTTGCATTGGGATGAATCGTCACATGATCGCATTGTAACTCCACAGCAATTTGCAAAAAATCTTTGTATGTATCAAGCGATATTTCACGAATCGCAGGGTGGTTCTCTGAAGCAAGATTCAGATCATAAAAAGGTGCATGAAGACTCCGTGGTCCCTTATAGTGTCGCAGCCATTCCTTCGTCTGCTCAAAATCCGATTCTGGGTCTCGCCAACAAGGTCTCTCGGCAAAGATTTCGATACCAATCTCTTCATCCATGCACTTTTTTAGATCCTCTTTGTCCCGTAATGAAAGCGTACTTACAAAGATACGTTTCCTCTTTAAGACCATGGTTCGCCTCCTCCAAGTCGACAACATCTTCCATCAGAGAAATGTTAAAGCTCTTTCTATAAATTTCTTTCTCCACACTCTGACAAATTCCTGCCACGCTTTTTGAAGGACAAAGTTGTTATTATATTTGCAACGCTTTTCCAATGGAGAAAAAGTAGATATGTCGCTCCTGTGGCTTCTGGCTCCACGCTTCGACCAAAGCTCTTTCGTACCAATCAAGTTGGGAACGATACTTTCGCTTCATCTCTTGCAACCACAGCTCTTGATCAGGGTTTTTTTGCCGATCCGATTTATAGTCGAGTAAGATCCATTGACCCTTTTCTTCAAAAAGACAGTCAATCACACCTTGTAGCACAATCTTTTCACCTTTTCCATCTTCTTCGCCTTGTACCACCTTATGACCTCTCTGTATCCTTCCTACTTCTCGCGCCTCTGGACAAGATCGAATAAAGGCTTCGAATTCAGGGAGAGGCAAAGCCAAGCTAAAGGGCACTTCGCGCAGAACCGTAGAAGCAGAAAGAAGTCGCTTCCCTAAAGGGCTTTGGAAAAACTGATAAATCTCTTGATCCGAAAGGGCTTGTCGCTGCTCTTTACGAAGCACTTCTCGAAGAACAAGATCATCAATTTGTCGACCAATCGCAGACAGTGATAGATCTCCTGCCAGCGCGATATGCTGCATCACCAGGTGAATGGCCGAGCCTCTTTCAGAGCCTGAAAGAGCGCTTTTTTTCTGCAAAAATTGAGGCCGCTCTTGAAAGTACATTTCCAAAGAGTTGCTTTGCCTTTCTGGAAGTAGAGTCTTCTCATCGACAAAACCAGGTTCTTCCGGGCGGGTAAACCAGTTTTTCAATTGGCTGATCGACACTTTTACAGGCAAGCCTGCTTTTGCCTCATAGCCATAGTTCCACTGCAGATAGGGGCTTAGGTCCTCACTATTTGTAAAAGGTTCAAAGGCTCGGACTTTTTCTATCTTTTCTTGAAGAGAAAGCTTATCTTGAGCCTGCTCTTTCTCTTCAGCAACTGTTGTCCTGTTGGACTGGTGAAAATCGCGAGAAGTACTGTAATAAAGAGACCAGCAAGAATTCATCCAAGGCTTGCTCATAGTACTTCTGGCTATCTCCCTCCCTACTTCCTCTTCTCCAGATGCTTGCTTCGCTCCCTGTTCATCTTGTGCTCCTTCTGCCCACTTCTTAATAATCTGGCCATCAGGGTGCGCTGCTAGAACCGGTCCTATCCAGTCAAGAAAGCTAGAAGCCCGCAACAGATTCTGATCGGCCAAGGGTTTGCCCAGTTCTACCTCTTGTTGACACCACTTTTGCGCTGTTTTTACACGATCGGCCACAGTTCCTACCAGAATCAGTTTTTCTTTCGCTCTCGTTACAGCCACATAGAGAACGCGCATCTCTTCAGCCAAGGTCTCTTTATAAATCTTTCGTTCAATGGCCAGTTTTGCTATCGAAGGATAGTGATAGCGCCCTTCTGGTTGTAGAACAAGAGGGCCTAGGCCCAACTCTTTATGCAGCAAGAGCTTTTGTTTGCCCTCTCTTAGGTTAAAACGATTGCCCAGAGAAGGGACAAAAACAATGGGAAATTCCAGCCCTTTGCTCTTATGAATGGACATAATTCGCACAACATTCTCTTTTTCCCCAAGAGCTCGTGCTGTTCCGAAGTCGCCACCTTGATCTTGCAGTCGCTCGATAAAGCGCAAAAAGCGAAACAAACCGCGAAAACTTGTCTTTTCAAACTGTAAAGCCCGAGAATAAAAGGCTCTTAAATTGGCTTGTCTCTGGTGTCCGCCCACCATTGCTCCAACATAATCGTAAAAGCCTGTTTCTCCATAGATCTGCCAAATCAAGGTTGCTAGAGGTCCGCTTCGAGCCAGGGTGCGCCATTTTTCTAGCTTTTGTAAAAAAGAAAGAACCTTCCCCAGAAGCGCATCAGAGAGGGAGGCCTCGTTTCCTCCTTCTCGGGAATAAGCAAGCAAGGCCTCATAGAAGGCACCCTCTTGTTCGTACAGTCGTAACGTGGCCAGTTCCGCTGCCGTAAAGCGAAAAAGAGGGGACCGTAAAGTGGCCGCAAGAGGAATATCCTGGCTAGGATTGTCGATCACTTTTAATAAGGCCATCATAACGGACACTTCCGTTGCTTCAAAATAGCCAGAACCGACTTCCGCATAAGCAGGAATTTCCATAGCGCGGAACTCATCAACAAACACATTGGCCCGGCCTTTCGTAGCGCGCAGTAAAATTACAATATCTAGATAGGTCGCTTGCCGGTACGTGCCCTTTTCTTTGTCATAGACATACTCCGATGCGACCAACTGTTCAATGCGACGGCCGATCAGGCGTGCCTCTAGCTGTGTACGCTCCAGCTCAACCTTTTCATCAAAGCCATCATCATTTCTTTCATCGCCAAGAGCTTCTTCTTGCCCCTCAACACCAGTCCTTTCTGCTTCCTCATCAGACCCTTCTTGATCTTCTTTGTTCTGAAGCAAGTAGAATTCAATGGGTCCGTCACCAAGATGGGTGGAATCCTGGGGATAAAAAGCTCCACTTTGTAGAAACGCCTTTTCATCATACGTCATTTCACCAGCATAGGCTGTCATAATGTGCTGAAAAAGAAAGTTAACACCCTCTAGTATATTGGCGCGACTGCGAAAATTTTTCGCCAGATCAATTTTTCTACCGCCCTTTTCCTTCTCTAACACTGCCTCTTCATAAGGTTGAAAAGCACCGTACTTTTGAAGGAAAAGACTGGGCTCTGCGAGACGAAAGCGATAGATGCTTTGCTTGACATCACCGACCATAAAGCGGTTCTCTTGAGACAAAAACTCTAAGATAGTTTCTTGTACCCGATTGATATCTTGATATTCATCGACAAGAACTTCCACGTAATGTTTCGATAGCTCTTTCGCAATCGGTGAAGGCTTCCAGAGGCCAGAATCTACTTCCTCGCTGAGCAAAGCAAGGCATTTATGTTCTAGATCGTTAAAGTCAAGAAGACGCTTTTCTTCCTTTCGCGCTTGATAGGAATTGGCAAAATCTAAGGTTAGTTCCACGAACAACGCCATCTCTGGCCCTAGCTTCTCTAGCTCTTTCACCATCTCATTGGGATGGCGAGAAAAGTATTTTTTCTCCATATCCCGTAGCTTGTCTTTACAATGGTTTCTCTTTGCTTTAACTTCTTCTTTCCGCGCTTCGTCTACTTGAACTCTCTTACTCGGCAATCTCTTGAAAGCAAGATGAACAAAGCCCTCGTATAAAGAGAGCCAAGATTTTTTACAAGCTTGCTGCAAATCTTGAAGCTGATGCAATTCCTCTTGCACAATTTCTTCATAGTGATAAGGCCCTGGTGCTTGGCAAAGAGCGAGCGCTCCTGCTAGTTCCTGGGCCAAGGCTTCTAAATCCATGGCCAGATCTTCACGCAACAGGGCAAACCAAGGTATATCATCAATCGATTGCTGCTGCACCTGGTCAAAAAGATTGACAATCTGCTGTAACCAAGTAAAAGGTTGCGGTTGGCTTTGCGCACGTTCATAGAGCTTACGAACCACTTCTTGCAAGGCACTGTCATCCCGATCGCTGCCGTAGGCATCTAAAAGTCGGTCAAAAGCGTCTGCTTTCTCTTGTTCTACAATACCTGCACCTATCTTGTCATAAAAATCTTCAAAGACTTGATCAAGCCCATCTTGTTGCAACAAGGCACTTTCTGTCTCATCAGCAATGCGAAAAGAAGGGTCTAGCTCTAAGCGATAATAGTGCTTTCGTACCAACTCCAAGCAATAGGAGTGAAGTGTCGTAATAGAAGCTCTGTTGAGCAGGACCAGTTGTCGCCGCAGGTGTCCATTTTCTGGTTCTTGATGAAGTGCTTTCGTTACAGCCTCTCGAATCCGTTCTCTCATCTCTGCGGCGGCTGCATTGGTAAAAGTCAGAACGAGCAAGCGATCGACATCAAGGCCTTCTCGAATGTAGCCAATAATTCGTTCTACAAGCACAGCCGTCTTACCCGCACCAGCGGCAGCCGCTACCAACAAGTTAGAACGGCGCGCTGTAATAGCCTGCCACTGCTCATCAGTCCACCGACTCTCTCGCTGTAACATCAAAAACGCCTCCTATCGTAGCCACCTGAGCCATCGATGCCAAGAATTCCTTCCTTGTTGCCTTTTGCGCACTGGCTTAGATCGTACATAACCGATCTTTCGTGACTCGAACTTTGCCCCACTTTTTCTATCTTTGACCAAATGGCCTCGCTCGGCTCATCAAGGAGAATTCGATACTGGTTCTCATCTAGCAACAAGTCGAACTGACAGACCGCTTTATAAGCGCAAAAAGTACAAGCCACCCTTTCTTTTCTTTTGTAGGGATCAATGGCAATGGAGCCATCAAGAATGGCTTCCCCCATCTGACGAAAAAGTTGATGCAAGTACGTACGTAGCTTTTGAAACTGATCTAACGTCATAATAGAAGAGCGGCTATCGAAAGTACCATCTTTTTTTAAAGCGACTGGTAAAATATCAGAAAAACCAAAGAGATCGCGATCCATAAGACGAACCGCATCGGGATCAGCCAAAAGCACCCCTTGCATTTTCAGCTTTTTGATCAAAGATTTTGCCGCCTCTTCCGGTGCGATAGGCCCTTGTTGTGTCAACATGGGGTTTTGCACCGTAAAATAAAGCATACCACCGGGATGAATCAGGTGATGATCGGAACGGTTGAAAAGATAAGGTCCTGCAGCAAGCGCCACATCGAGGTAGGCCAGTAACTGCAGTCTCAGTCCATGATACATCTCAGCAAGCTCTAGACGGCTGAAGCTCGATTTGTAATCAACAATGCGCAGCAAAGAGCGATCGTTGCCATCATAGCCATCAATGCGATCAATCCGACCGACTAGCTCTAAAGAGCGTCCTTGTGATAACGGCACGATTAAAGGTGGCAAGCCTTGCCCCGGTCCAAAAGACGCTTCTAAGCGCAAGGGTCGGAAGGAGCCACGACGCAACTGCTCTGTCATCGTCCAAGTGGCACGGCCTACCGTTTTTTGCAATCGTCGTTGCAAATAGCGAAGACGAGCCGAACTAAGTAGAATTTCATTCTGTAGCTGCGGCGCCAAGGAAGATACAATGGTCTTGCTCAAATCCCCACATTGCCCTTCTGTCATGGACGCCCAGTCTAACTTTTTCTCGAACACTTGCTCACCAAAAATCTTCATCGCTTCATGGAAGAACTGCCCTAGATCGGGTGCCTGCAACCGGAAAAGAGAACGCTCTTTTAATCGCAAGCCATGAGAAAGAAAGTGAGAAAAAGGACAGCTCGCAAACTGCTCAATCCGTGAAATTCCGGTACGCAATTTTTTTCCGTAGAGCTTTTTGCTTAGCTCTACTGTCAGGGGCGGTTCCTGGTTGTGATGCCACAGACCAGGCACAATTCCCTCTAGCTCAGAGCGCCATGATGCTTGCCGAACAAACCAATCATAAAGCTTCCACCAAAAGGGCGCCATCGCTCGGCCAGCAAAAGCTTCTCGCAAAGGTGGCATCAGATACGAAAGAGCACGGCGAGGATGATATAGATATTCCTGCAACAACCTTTCTTCTTCTTCTTCGAATAAAGGTGGCTCTACAAAGTACGTCTTTTCTTCCACTTGCTCATAAAGCTCTCGAATCCGCGCGACAATCGAAGAAGGCATCATCGCTTTGCCTTCTTCATCGGCCAGGGGATAGGTCACAAAGAGGCGTTCGCTCGCTCGAGTTAAAGCGACATAGACAAGATACTGTTCTTCAAAAAGACGGCGGCGACTGCCTGGTGCTAGCTCTAAGCCGCTTAACACTTTTAACCGCTCTCGCTCTCCATCATCGAAGATCCCATCTTCTTGTACGCGCGCTGGAAAAATACCATCAGAAGCACCAATCAGAAAAGCGGCCTTTACTTCAGGGCTGCGAGAGCGATTCAGAGAAGCAATCAGAACTTGATCATATTCCGGCGGAATCAAGCCTAAGGTAAGACTTTCTAGACCGGCCTCTATGACAAGGCGATAGGTGGCAAGATCCATCTCCTGATCGTCAAAAGCTTCTACCACTTGATCGAATAGATCAACGATGGCTTTCCAGATCTGACGATGAGTCCTTGCTTCTTCCAGCAAGCCCTCCTCTTCGGCTTGATCACTCCAACGAGCCAAAGTTGCTGGTACCTGTAGCTCCATAAGCAATTCGTACAAAGCCGCTGTAATGGCTCGAACTTCTCCTTTTTTTTCGACTTTCTGCTGAAAAACGAGCAAAGCGTGACGAGCCTTATCTCGAGCCTCATTGACAGCAACGAGCCGCTCTAGATCTTTTCGCTGTCTCTCTAGATCTTCTTCTTTGCCTGTTATCTTCCGTTGAAAGACCCAGGGCTGCTGATCACGCCAGCGATAGCCGCGAATGCCATGAGCGAGTACATAATTTTCCAATCGATCGACTTCTTCCCGCTCTAAGGGAACCAAGTCGGTCTTCAGATAGCGAAAAAGAGGCTCATAAGACCAATCAAAGTGTAGAGCATCTAAAGCAGAACGAAGCAATTCTACCAGCGGATGATGCTGTACGGGACGCTTGCGATCAAGGAAAAAAGGAATATCAAAATCTTGAAAAACAGCGGCGATCAGATCATGATAAGGCTCCATATCGCGAACAAAAAGAGCCATCTCACGCCATCGATAGCCCTCATCGCGGCTCAAACGCAAAATTTCCCGAGCCACACCCTCTATCTCACTTCTTCGATTCACAGCACCACCTACTACAAGACCAGAAGCAGGCCCTGGCAGCACTGGCGTAAGGCGGTGGAAATAAGCGCGCTCTAGATGCTGTAGTACGTGATTCTGCAAGCGATAGAGCTTGCGTTGCACGACAGTTTCTTCTACAGGCACTTGTAATTGCTGTGATAGTTCGATCAACTGTTGATATGTTTGGGCCGTACGATAAAAAGGATCGGTCTCATCGGATGCACGCTCGATTGTGGTAGCATCGAGCGTTAGCGTTATATTGACTTGATGACAGCACTTCATCAAAGCGCCAAGTACCTGCAACTCCTGTGGTGTAAAGCCTGCAAAGCCATCAACCCAGATCGTACCGTCTCGTAAAGTCTCTGATTGAGGCAGCTTTTGAGCTAGTAAAGTTAAGTAATCATCAGGATCGGTATATGTATGAGCTAAAAAGGCAGAAAAAGACTCATAAATCAAAGCCAAGTCTTGTAGCTTATGGGCCAGCAAATTGTTGCCTTCTTTTTCTTTGACCTGATTATAGCTCTGTAGCAGACTTTCCCCATTGACTTGATATAATTTTAACTCTGTTAAAGTGCCCGCCAAGGCATCGGCAAAGCCAGGCCGTTCAGCAGAACGATGAAAAATACGTAAATCCTCTTTCTTCGCTTCTACGATCTGGCGAAGAACCATCCGCTTCCCTATCTCACCAATGGGCAACCGAGCAGCGCCACCGACTTCCTGCAAGATACGCCAGGCCAGACGACGAAAACTATAGACTTGGCCTCGAATGGTACCACGCAGTTCTGGCGTAGACAAAAGGGCTCGTTCTGTCTGAAAGGAAGCTTGTTCTGGAACGAGCAGTACCAGTGCTTTTCCCTGTCTTGAACAATGAAGAGCCCTTCTCGCTTCTTGCAAACAAAGATGGGTCTTACCTGTGCCAGCTCGTCCAAGGATCAACCGAAGCCCCAATAGAAGACACCTCCTTGATTCTTAACATATCTTGACAGATTAATAAAAAGCAATTCGTCAAAGGAAAAAGCAAACCCTTTTTTACCCTATTATCATTTCTAAGAAAAGGAATCGCCTACGCAGTGAAGAATAAAGTAGGTAATAAAAGAAAAAGAGAATTAGGAACAAACGGAGGTTTGATGATGCGACTTGCTGATATTGATCTAACGCAGCGTTTAAACCGAGCCGAATATCAGGAAAAATTATCTCAATTACAATTGGCTCACTTACAATACCAAGCGATGATGATCGAAAAAGATGTAGCCATTATCATGGTTTTTGAAGGCTGGGACGCCTCTGGCAAAGGCGGTGCTATAAAAAGAATTACAGAGAAACTAGATCCACGAACCTACGAAGTTCACCCGATAGGCGCCCCTACACCCATAGAACTACAGCACCACTACATGCGACGTTTCTGGGTGCGGCTACCTCGTCATGGACAAATGGCTTTGTTTGACCGCAGTTGGTATGGCCGCGTTCTCGTAGAAAGAGTTGAGAAACTATGCGAGAAAGAAGCATGGCGACGGGCCTATCGAGAAATTAATGAGTTCGAAAGGCTCTTGCTCGATGACAAAACACTGCTGCTGAAGTTTTTTCTTCATATCAGTCCAGAAGAACAATTGAAACGGTTCAAAGACAGAGAAGAAAACCCCTACAAAAGATGGAAAATCACCAGCGAAGACTGGCGCAATCGGGACAAGTGGGCAGAGTACCACAAGGCAATTGATGAAATGCTAGAAAAAACGCATACAGCCACAGCACCCTGGTACCTCATCCCTTTTGAAGATAAAAAGTATGGACGCATTCGAATCATGGAAATTATCCTTCAACGATATAAGCGTTTTTTCAAATATGTACTCTAGCCGCAGGCTCTTTACGTATGGTATAGAATAGAACTCTCTGAGCATCTCGAAAGGCTCTCCCAAGTTAAAAAAGGACTCCCCCCTAAGTCTCTTGTAGTCCTCTTTACGACAGGAGGAAAGACATGCAACCAACTATTAAAAGAATACGATCTGCCTCGGCTCGAATTGGAATGGAACTAGCCAATGATGTTTTCTCTCCCACAGGTTCTGTAATCGCCAACAAAGGAGAACGCTTGAACGTTCGGCTCTTACACATGATTCGAATGCACAATATAGAATATCTCTATATC
Organism: Heliorestis convoluta; assembly: GCF_009649955.1. Taxonomy (NCBI): domain Bacteria; kingdom Bacillati; phylum Bacillota; class Clostridia; order Eubacteriales; family Heliobacteriaceae; genus Heliorestis; species Heliorestis convoluta. Next base: position 1,431,433 of record NZ_CP045875.1, read on the forward strand.
ATTGTTGGCGAAAAGATTAACCCGGAAGAGTATCTCAATATTGAGAGACAAAGCATGATACAATTCTCAGAAGCTTATAAGGCAACAGAGTCTGAAGTAAAAAAGAGCATGCAAGGCATATGTCAAGGCGAAAAAGTAGAAGCTCATTGTTTTTTTGAAATCACCGATAAGGTTATGCATTCCCTCGAAAAGCCAGAAGAAATTCTCAAGTATTTGTACGCTCTACGAGCAGACCGAAGTACCACCTTTACGCACAGTTTAAACGTATCGATTGTAAGCAACCTTATAGGAACGTGGTTACACTATGGGCCAGCGCAGATTAAAGAACTGACCATCGCAGCTCTTCTTCATGATATCGGTAAAACTATAAGGAGTTATCACCCAGAGCAAGATTATCACTTCCATCCCCTTATAGGGCACGATCTGCTTCAAAAGCACAATTATCCCGCATCGATTGCCAACGCAGTCCTTTTTCATCATGAAACCCTCGATGGCACTGGCTTTCCCATGAAAATAAAGTGGGGAGAAATTCCTGAGTACGCCCGTATTATTGCCATCGCCAATTTTTATGACAATCAAACAACAGGTGGCAAGACTTATCAAGAACGGCCCCATCCTTATAAAGTTCTACAACTCTTAGAAAGAGATGGGTTCACACGCTTTGACTCAACCTACATGAACACCTTCATGAAAAGAATTGCACACTATTACCAAAATGCCTGGGTTCGCCTTAGCGATGGAAGAAAAGGCAAAATCGTCTTTATTAACGAATATGCACTCTCTTCACCGATTGTAGATATAGCCGGAGAATTGGTAAACCTCTATAGTAGAAAAGACATAACCATTGATCGTATCCTGTAAAGAGTAAAAAAAAGAGCTACCTCTTAGCGTAGGTAGCTCTTTTTCCATTAAACAAAATCAGCCAATACTTTTTTCTGATCCTTTTCCGTCCAAGCACAATCGGGCATGCTTTTTTCCTTAAGCCTGTCCAAAGGGTCGAGATCATTTTGACAGCAGCCATGGGTTGTACGAGCATGTAACTCAGCAAGCTTCGCATCGTTAAAACGATCTGTCGTAGACAAATAACCGGTGATTCTCCGAACACGAACAATGGGGCTCGTTCCAATAACTCGAAGAGCCATTTGCCCTTCCTCTTCCAAAACTTCTACTGTATGGGGGTTATAAATCTTCTCTTCTTGCACCATCTTCTTCGCTTCAGCAAGCACAAGCTGCTCTTGTTCTTTCGTCAGTGTCAGGGCCGAATGAATGATCATGGCCGCCACCTCCCCTAGTTATCTATCTCTATTGTGCCGATTGGGCCATCTTTTGTCAACGCTAATTATTATTATTATTGACCCCTTTTCCTTCTTCTCATTCAGCTATAAAAAAGGTGAAATAAGCTGGAATTATTAACCATATCTTTTCGACAACATATACATAATAGTGAACCTATAGCTAGAAGGGAGGGATTATCATGTTCCCACCAGAAAAACCGAAGCCTCGCGTTATCAGCGTAACTCTTCGTCCTGGGGACCGCCTCGTTGTAAGCTGTGATCGAAGAAAAAGAAAAAAATCTTGCTGCCGTCCCATCTTAATGTAGTTGATTTTACTGTAGCCCGATCCTGCTGTAGTCCGATCCTGCTGTAACCTATTCCTACTGTAGAACTATCTAGAAATAGTTCTACTCTACAATCATAAATCCTTTACAAGAAAGAAACCGCTAAGAGATATTTCTCTATGCGGTTTCTTTCTTCCCTATTTTCTTTTTGATGTACTCTGTAAGGGCTCTGACTATATCTTTTTCGAGGACGACAGCCACTTCTTCCGTGCATAGACCACTTTCTTGGTTTTTTTCATAGATAGTGAAAGCTTCGACCACGTTGCCATCGAGGGCTACTTTTTTTCCTTGCAAGCCAATATCAGCAAGATGGCGATGACCACAGCTGTGAGGACAACCTACAAGATGAATGCGTAGTGGCGGAACTTCTATACCTTCTTCTGCAAAATTCTGGTCAAGCTTTTGCACCCATTGATAGAGCTTTTCTTTGGTATCAATAGTGCTGTACTTACAATATTGCCCACCAGTGCAAGCAAGAGACTGGCCTGTCAAAGCAGCCGGTTGAAGAGGCAACTCTTGGAAAATCTCTTCTTCTTGAAGCTCTCTTTTTTTATAAAAAGGAATATGGGTGATCAGTATATTCTGACCATAGCCAATACGCAACTCGCCAACCCCATACCGATCTGCAAGGCTTGAAAGCACCTGTAACTGAACCGCAGTGAATCGTCCCATGGGAATATGAACACCGAGAAAATCATAGCCCTTTTGCTTTTGTCGATGAAAACCATAGTAAGGGCCAGGACGCTCTGTTTCTACAGCACTTATGCCTCGGCTAGGTAGTTCATATCCTACATATCGGATCAACTCTTGTTGAAATTTCGTTAGGCCCCATTGTTGTACCACATGCTTTAAGCGCGCTTTTTGCCTGTTTTCACGGCAGCCATAATCGCGAAAAAGAGCGACAGCGGCAGCAGAAAGAGGTACCACTTGATGAGGCTCTACGAAAAGATCCAACTCCTGTGCCACCATAGCGTCTCGCGATAAACCACCACCCACATGAACGTGAAAACCAAAAACAGAATCTTCATCAACCTTTTTATAAGCTGGTGTAAAAGCAAGGCACTGAATCTTCTCATGACCTTGTAAAACAGCACTGGCTGTCAAAGCAATTTTGAACTTACGAGGCAAGTCCGTGCAACTTCGATCTTGTTGAAAAAACTGATAAAGCCCTTGAACCAGCCCCCTCGTATCTAGGAACTCCTGGGGATCAATGCCTGCTAGTAAATTGCCTGTAATATTTCTCGTCCGATCGCCGCCAGAACCACTGGTCGCAAGGGCTACTTCATCAAGCTTCTTTAATATATCAGGAATATCTTGCAGACGCAGATTATGAAATTGCACAGCCTGGCGCGTCGTAATCGAAAGACGCCCATCACCATAGGTCGAAGCAATGCGAGCTAGCATTCTCCCTTGTTGACTGCTGAGCAGACCTGCCGGAATATTCACCCGCAAAAAAAGGAGGCCTTTTTCTTTCGGTTTATGAAAATAGATGCCTTCTTTCTTCAACCACTTCTGATCATGATCTTCGATTGGACCAACACCCGATTGCAGCAATCTTTGAATTTTTTCTATAGTTTCATAGGTTTTACTGTTCGTAACGAGATTCATCTGCCCTTCGCCTCCCAGGTTACTTATAATAAGCAATCGGACTAGCCTGCTAGGTCCCCACTACACAATCGAACGCTTTTTCAAATATTGCACCACTTGATCTACACTCTCATCTAAACTAAAACGATCCGTCTCAATAGTAAGAGCAGGCGCCGTCGGCTCTTCATAAGGCGAGCTAATACCTGTAAAAAAGGGAATCTTGCCAGCACGTGCTTTTTGATAAAGACCTTTCGGATCTCGTCGTTCACACTCTTCCAAAGAGCATTTTACATAGATTTCAATAAACTCTTCCTCCGCTACAAGCTGGCGAACCTGGTCCCGATCTTCACGAAAAGGTGAGATAAAAGCCGTTAAAACCACAATCCCAGCATCAACAAAAAGCTTAGACACTTCACCAATACGACGGATATTTTCCTGACGATCTTGATCAGAAAAGCCTAAATCTTTGTTCAGACCGTGACGTACATTATCACCATCTAGAAGATAGCTATGAACTTTCTTTTCATACAGCTTGCGCTCCACAGCATTGGCCAACGTCGATTTGCCCGAACCAGACAACCCGGTAAACCATAAGATAGCGCTTTTATGACCTTTTTGTTTTTGTCTCTCGTCCTTAGAAAGGACCGTTTCATGCCAAAATATATTATTCATTACAAAAACCTCCTCCGTTAATAACCCAACTGCCTACCAACAGCCTATTTACGAACCCCATGCCCATTCGGGTACAAACAAAGAGCAAAATTAACTATCGCTAATTACCTTGGGGGTACTTTACCTAGGGGCCAGGTCATCACGCTTTCCTCCGCTCTGGACTGGTCCCACGCTGTTACCGCCAGCAAAGCTGGCGACAGCTGAGGTCCCAAGTCCCGCTACGGAAAGCGTGATGCCCAGTCCCAGAGGTTTTTTTGCTGATTGTTACTCCCCTTGGCATTGCTTTGTGTAAATTTCTGCTATATACGTAACTGCCTGTATTTTTCAATAAGCCATTTGGTTATTCACAGCCAGCAAGATGTACCTGGGTCAGGACTTATTCATTCCTGGAGAGAGGACTTCAGACCTCAGCCATCGGCAGCTTTGCTGCCGCTCATGGCGTGGGATGAGTCCGTTCGGAAGGAATGAATAAGTCCTGACCCCACCACAGGGTATCTATTTCGTGCTATATCCCCCCACCTTGATCATGAATCGCCCGTCTCTCCTGCTGAATCGACTTCGCCAAACTAATAGCACCGACAGTAGCAATAAAAAGACTTGCCAAGACGAGTAAAGTATAATAATCGGCTTTGATAAAAAGCTGAATAAAACCGTAAGAAAGAACCAGAGACAGCAGAGGCGAAACAACCCAAACTTTAAGAATTTGCTTAATAATCCCTTTTTGCCAGAGCATAAAACCTTGACGCGCTGTTCCGATGCCCATAATCCCTGAGGTAGTCACTTGCGTCAGAGGTACAGGCAAACCGAAAATGGAAGCAATAATAACAAGGCCGCCGCCCGTAAAAGATACAGCACTCCCTTGAAGCAGCGTTAGATTGGTAATGCGCTTGCCATTTGTTTCGAGCACTCTTCCTCCCATTAAAAGAGCACCGACGGCAACGAAAAGTCCACCGTAGAGAACGCCATTGTTCACATCTATCATACCAGCTCCAACGAGGGGACCAACGGCGTTGGCCACGTTGTTCATTCCGGCTGCGAAGGCTTCTAAGGTGCCTGCTGTAATGAGCAAGATGACGAGGGGCTTTTTCCACTTGCCTTCCCCTTTGAGCTGGGGCCAACGCTTTTCCATTTTCAGAACGAATTTGCCAAAAAAGTAAGACAACGAAAAAGCCACGATGGGCGTTATTACCCAGAAAGAGACAATCAAAGCGAGCTTGTCGTAATAGAGAGCTTGAAAAGCAATCCCTGCACCCACTATAGAGCCTACGACAACTTCACTCGTTGACAAAGGGATGGCCATAAGATTGGCAATAAACAAAGTTAAGCAGGCAGCAGCCAAAATAATAACGACCAATTCTACCGTTACAATGGAAGAGGGAATGATGCCAGAGCCGATGGTGCGAACAACTTCACCACCGGCTAAAGCACCCAGGAAAACAGCAATGGCTACTACGAGTAGGGCTGTTCTTTTTTTCAATGCGCCGCTTCCATAAGCGGGGCCCATGGACGCAGCCGTTCCACTCGCGCCAATATTCATGGCGAAAAAGAAGGCTACGGCAAAGGCAATATAGATAAGCATGGGCTGTCACCTGCTTTTTATCAATCTACGCTAGCAATCCACTTTTCTATCATAGAAGAGGCAGTCTTACTAGAAATCAATCTTTCTCCTGCAAGCCTTTAATCAAGACTTGAGCCACTTCGGCTCTTGTAAATTCTGGTGGCGGTACAATGCCCTGATGTAGCATCTCGCGAACTTTAGTCCCTGAAAGCGTTAGATGATGTTCTTTCCCGTGGGGGCAAGTCTTCGAAGAGGCCATGTTACCGCATTTTTTGCAGAAAAAGGTGTGTTCAAAAAATAAAGGTCGAATGCCCAGTTCATGGCTGTTGAAATTTTTGAAAATTTCCTGGGCTTCATAGGTGCCATAGTAGTTGCCCACACCGGCATGATCCCGTCCTACAATAAAGTGTGTGCAGCCATAATTTTTACGTACTAAGGCATGAAAGACAGCTTCTCGCGGTCCGGCGTAGCGCATGGCCGCTGGGAAAAAGGCCATGAAGACACGATCCTGGGGATAGTAGTTTTCTAGAAGTACTTGATAGCTTTCTGTTCTGATTTCTGCAGAAATATCATCAGACTTGGTCTCACCAACCAGTGGATTGAGAAACAATCCATCAACAATCTCTAACGCTGCTTTTTGAATATATTCATGGGCTCGATGAACAGGGTTGCGTGTCTGAAAGCCCACAATCCGCTCCCAGTTGCGACGAGCAAATTCCGCTCTTGTCTCGGCTGGCGTGAGATAGAACTGTTGAAACTTTTGACGCTGTAAGGGCTGAAGTACAACAACATCACCGGCTAGGTAGATATCGCCTCGCTCGAAAAGCCTTTTCACACCGGGATGGTCTAGATCAGTTGTCTTATAGGCCTGGTAGGCTTCTTCTTTTTTGTCAGGACGAAACTTTTCTTCTACCGCTAGCACACCGTAGACATCACCCTGGTAGGTAAGCTTCACTTTGCTGCCCAGAGGAATCTTTTGGGCCACTGCTTCTGTTACGGGTAGTGTAATGGGTAGAGGCCAGATGGAGCCGTTTTGTAAACGCATAGACTGAAGAACTTGATTGTAATCTTGCTGATTCATAAAGCCACGCAAAGGACTATAACCACCGTTACCGAGTAGCTCCAAATCAGAAAGAGCATAAAAATCAATTTCTACCGCTTCTGTAAGGGCACTTATGTCGTAGGTTGGGTTAAGCAGATTCACAAGTTCCGATTTTTTAGACAAGGTCATATAGGACACTCCTTTTTATCTTTTTGCTATATAGCCACTTTATCAAGATCAAAGCACGTCACGAGGAACCCTCCTTATTCAGGACACCTTATCGGTGTAGGCCACACTCTGTCTTACTTTGACCGGCCCAACGACCGGCTCGGCTATCGCCATCTTCATCAACAGGCGCTGTACAAGGTGCACAGCCTATACTAGGATAGCGTTGATCATGTAGTTCGTTATAAGGCAACTGGTGCAAGCGGATATACATCCACACTTCCTCCCAGGTCCAATGAATGAGAGGGCATACTTTGACTTTGCCAAATCGATTGTCTGGATTGATAAACTGAATATGTTGCCTTGTCTGGCTTTGTTCTCGGCGCAAGCCTGAAAGCCAGGCGCTATAGTTATGCAGCGCTTTCTCTAAAGGAACCATCTTGCGAATCTGGCAACAGCGGTCCGGCTCTTTCTTCCAAAGTTCAGGACTTTCTTTTTGAGCTTGTTCTTGCAGTGTTATCGTTGCTTTTACCATTTCAATCTTCAGTTCAGGGTAACGAGCTTTCACTGCATCAATAAGTTGATACGTTTCTGGAAAATGCAAGTCTGTATCAATAAAAATAAGCTCAGCTTTGGGATTGACTTTGCTAATGAGATCAATGAGAACCATTGCTTCAGCACCAAAGCTACAAGCATAGACTAGGTCCTTACCCCAACGTTCGTAGGCCCAGCGAAGAACGAACACTGTGTCTTGTTCGGCCAGAGACTGGTTCAATGATTCGTAATCTTCTGTAGTGAGATTTTGATAAGAAAGTTGCTTCTCCATGGGAACACCTCCACGCTATCTGTATAGACAAAAAAGCGCCATTGACACTTCTTTATGTCACTGGCGCCTCTAGTATTTCTAGTCGGCACAATTGAGAATATGTTCCTTTTACCTGAACTCACTTTAGCCTGATTTTTTCATTCTTTTCTAGTTGAATAACTTGCCCATCTTGCACCACCAGGGTGATGGTGCCATAGCGAAGGGAGGCGAGCATCTTTTCAAGATGTTGATACAATAAGCTGTCAGGAGCCTCCTTCAGTTGTCCTTGCTCTTTGCTTGTGACGGCTTTTTTGATCATCCGGCATGCCTCCAGTTCCTTATTTTTAATCCCGAGTATTCATATCGGTTTTCCTATGTTTAATCTTATTGTAGCGACTGGGCTTTCTGCTGTCAACGGGTCTTCGTGAAAAAAACTAGAAAAAGTGCAAAAAAAAAAGACAAGGTCTTTTCCTCTGAATAAGATCAGAGGAAAAGACCTTGTCAAATACCTGATTCCGTTGGGGCTACTTTATACAGGCCTGGTCATCACGCTGTCACAACCAGCAAAATCTACCTGCCCCCACCACAAGATATTGTCGCACTAATTATTCTACTTCTTCAATTGTAACCTTCGTCATTCTATCGCCTCGACGAATATCATCAACAACCTCAAGCCCTTCTACAACACGACCAAATACCGTATGATTGCCATCTAGGTGTGGCTGGGGGCTGTGGCAGACAAAGAATTGACTGCCTCCTGTATCACGGCCTGCATGAGCCATGGAGAGGGATCCACGCATATGCTTATTCGGGTTGTTCTGAACTTCGCAGGGAATGGTATATCCAGGTCCACCAGAACCTGTTCCATTGGGGCAACCACCCTGAATAACGAAGTCAGGAATCACACGGTGAAAGGTTAAGCCATCGTAATAGCCTTCCTTAATCAGCTTTTCAAAGTTGGCCACTGTGCCAGGGGCGTCTTTTTCATAGAGTTCAACTACCATAGTTCCTTTTTCTGTCTCAATGATTGCTTTTTTCACTTGAAGGCCTCCAAATCTCCGAAAGTAGTAATCTTACAAGAAAGATTCCATTGCTTAGTATAGCACGATAGAAGCAGAATCAAAAATTTTTATCAGTAGAGGGATATAGTTCCTCCTGCAGGGCAGAGAAAGTATGCTTGTCTATCCTTTTTCGACCTCTTATCTTCTTGTAGGGCCTTTGGTATTGCCTTTTTTCTTGCTATTTTTCTTTTTGCCACGCTTGCGGGCCTCTTTGCCAGGGGACGATCTCATGCCTATTTTCTTCTGTGCTTCTTCATCGCCTTGTTCGGCTGCCTTTCTATACCACTGCAGCGCTTCTTCTGGCGATGCTATCGTGCCAATGCCTTCTTCAAGCATAAAAGCTAGGTTGAATTGGCTGTCTACATGACCTTGTTCTGCGGCTTGGCGATACCAATGCAGCGCTTCTTGATCGTTTTTTTCGACGCCTTCGCCGATAGAAAGCATCATAGCCAATTGGAATTGTCCTTCAGCATGGCCTTGCTCTGCAGCTTTCCGAAACCAGCCTAAAGCTTTTTGTCCATCCGCTTCTACAGTAGTGCCTTCCGCGTAAATTTCGCCTAGTCGAACCTGGGCCTCTACCACGCCTTGGCCAGCGGCGGCTTCGTACCAACGCAGTGCTTCTGCGTCATTCTGAGAGACACCCCAGCCATCTTCATACATCGTAGCTAGAGCCAATTGGGCCATGCTGTGGCCTTGTTGGGCTGCTTTTTCGTACCAGCGAAAAGCTTCTTTGCCACTTTCTCGTAGGCCTCGTCCTTCTTCGAAGCATTGGGCTAGGTGGTACTGTGCTTCGGCATCGCCTGATTCAGCTTGTTCTTGTATATAAGGTAGCGATAGTTTTTCATGAGACTTTTCTTTTTCATCTTTTGCTTCTATTTCTACTTTGTCATCTATCATCGTTGCTAGGCCTCTCTTTTCTTAGAATACCGACTAGAGCCATTCTAGCCGATCTACGCACTATCTGACTGGTACAAGGGGAGATAAATCGTTACTTCTGTCCCTTTATTCTTCCCTTCGCTGTAAAGTTCTATTGTTCCTTCTAATTTATGAATCGTTAATTGGCACAAAGCAAGTCCCATGCCCAGACCACTGTACCTGCGACTTGCTGTACCATCAACTTGAACAAACTTTTGAAAAAGTCGCTTTTGTTCTTCTGGTTCAATGCCAATTCCCGTATCGGTGATGACAAAGGCGATATGGTTGTCTCTTTTTTCTGCTTTAATTGTGATCGTACCTGAAGATGTAAACTTGATTGCATTTTGCAATACATGCATAAGCACGCGAAGTACTTTTTCGTAATCTGTTTCCAGTCGTAGTTTTTCCACTTGAGGTTCCACAACAACAGTCAAGCCTTTCTGTATCGGCTGACTTTCTACATAGTTATGAAGAGCATCCATGAGTAGTTCTACATCTACAAGGGCTTTCTCAAAGCTTTCTGTGCCTGATTCCATTTTGGCTAGGGTTAAGATATTGGTAATGATCGTAAGTAATTCTTGGCCGTTTTTTTCGATTATATCAACGAATTCTACCAGTTGTTGTGAATCTTCAAATTCTCCGTCTTTGATTAACTGAGAAAAGCCAATCACAGCATTGAGGGGCGTCCGTAATTCATGAGAAATATTGGATAGAAATTCATTTTTCAGTTGTTCAGTTTGCAGTAGCTTTTCATTCAGTTTTTCAAGATGTTGGGCATGAAGTTTTAACGCTTCATTCTGTTCTACAATAATCCTTTCTTGCTCTTTTCTTTCTGTAATATCATGCTTCACACCAAGAAAATGGGTCGTTACACCTCGATCATTCTTAATGGGTGTGACCAATACTTCTTCCCAATAGAGTGTGCCATCTTTCTTTTTATTTAAAATTTCACCGCTCCAATCTTGGCCGGAACGTATTGTTTTCCACATTTCGCGATATTGTTCTTCTGGTGTTTCTCCCGATTGGAAAATCTTAGGGTTGTTACCAATCACTTCGTGACTATCATAGCCCGTCAGTTGAAAGCATTGATCGTTGGCATATTCTATGGTACCTTGCTGATCTGTAATTAACAAAGTATTAGAAGATTGCCGTACTGCTTCTGAGAGCTTGCGCAGTTGATCGTTACAATAGATTCGTTCAGTCACATCGCGGACAATGCCTTCCACGCCAATGGTCTTTCCTTGAGCATCACGAAGCGGTACAGCTCGTAAGCTAAGCCAGATCCACTTGTCTTCTCTATTCTTGCAACGATAGTAATGGGTTTTATGGTTGGGGTGTTCTATGTATTTTTTGAATTGTTCCTGATCTTCTGGGTGAATGCGTTCATAGAGCAATTCTGGATAGGCATAACATTCTTTGGCTTTATAACCCAAGATTCGCTCCACAGCAGGACTGATAAATTGCAAAGTTAAAGTAGGGTAAAAAAGATAGCGGAAAATAATATCTTCTGCATTTTCCGCCAACAGACGAAGGGAATCTTCTGAGAAAAGGAGGGCATTTTTCATAGTTTCTATCTTTTCCGTATAATATTGAATCATGAAAAAGAGCATCAGACCTGTCGTAATAACAAAGAAAAGCCCTTTGTATATTTCAACAGTGGGAAAGTCTTTACTATCTAAGAACAGCTTTATGACGAGTATATCGGTTGTCACAATCCAAAATGAAGCAGCAATAAGGTAAGCAAGAGTAACCTTGAGTGACAATTTCTTCACTGTAGAGGAAAATTGTTCTTTTTTGATACCATTCAGAAGAATTCACTCCTTTATGAAAACCGTGAAATCATGTACATTTATTATTTTATCAGTTTACACAAAAATATCATGAGAAAATTGTCCGAAGGTGTCGAAAAAACCTTAATTATACTTTTCTCATACAAAGATTTTCACGACCTTCTCTGTACAAAAAGGATTCTCTAAGCTTTTGTTGAATTGGTAAAAAAAATCAATGCCCTTCCAAATTGAAAGTAGGTGCCTTTGATGACAAAGAACAGGATGATAGAAGAGTTTAAGATAGCGTTGCTGTCTATGAATCATTTGTACTCAAGAGAACTATTACAAGGGTGGGTGCGCCAATTTACAGCTATGGAGGTCATTGAGGAGCTTATCGTTCCTGTGATGCATGAGATTGGTATAGGCTTTGAAGAAGGTGAAGTCGCCCTCTCCCAAGTCTATATGACCTCTCGCCTTTGTGAAGAGCTGGTTCAAGAACTGCTACCTGTCGCGAAAGTAGAGTACAAAAAAGAACCTCGGCTCGGTATTGCTGTCATTGCTGATCAACATTTGTTAGGCAAACGTATTGTTGCAGCAACACTGCGCGGAGCAGGGTATTATGTCCATGATTATGGCGGCGGCCTTCTTCCAGAAGAATTGGCCCAGAAAGTTATGGACGATCGAATCGATATCTTGCTTCTATCATCACTCATGCTACATTCGGCTTTACGGATTAAAGAAGTCAAGGCAGAGCTTCTACGAATGAACTATTCCATACCGATTGTTGTCGGCGGTGCTCCTTTTACCTTTGACTCGCTTTTATGGCAAAAAGTTGGTGCAGATAGTATGGCAAAAACAGCCAGCGACGCCTTGATGCTGGTGAAAAAATGGGAAAAGGAGATGAGCATGCATGGATAAAATGACTTCCTTAGAACGTGTCTTATGCGCTCTCGGTCATCGTGAGGCAGATCGCGTTCCTGTTTTTCTTTTGTTAACCATGCATGGTGCCAAAGAGCTGGGTTTAACGATAGAAGAATATTTTTCCCGACCGGACTATGTGGCAGAAGGACAATTGCGTATGCAGGCTCGTTACGGCCACGACTGTTTCTACGCCTTTTACTATGCGGCCTTAGAGTGCGAAGCTTTTGGCAGCGCTACCTTCTTCGTAGAAGACGGTCCGCCGAATGTTAAGGAGCCTTTCTTAACGAGAGAAAAGATTGATACCCTTAGCGTTCCTTCTGTTGTAGAGAGTAAACCACTGACTCGTGTATTAGAAACGATTGCCCTTCTGAAGGAAAAATCAGATGGCACCATTCCCATTATTGGCGTGGTTATATCACCCTTTTCTTTACCTATTATGCAAATGGGCTTTGAAGCCTATCTGAATCTTCTCTGGGAAGATCAAGAGCGCTTTCACCGTCTCATGGCGATCAACGAAGCTTTTGCTTTTTCCTGGGGGCAAGCACAGCTTGATGCTGGCGCGACGGCTCTTTGTTATTTTGATCCTTTTAGCTCTTCTTCTATGATTCCACGTGAGACCTTCTTACAGACAGGCTATCCCATTGCTTGCCGTATGCTCAAGCAGTGGCAAGCACCCGTGGCTATACATATGGCTTCAGGACGTTGTATGCCTATTGTTGATAAGTTGTTAGAGACAGGTACGGGTGCTATCGGCGTCAGTGTTCTTGAAGACTTGGGTCAATTAAAAGAAGCATGTCGTCACCAAGCCACTGTGTTTGGCAACTTAAATGGTCTTGCCATGTGCAATTGGACTTTGCAAGAGACTGAAGAAGCGGTTCGCCGCGCCCTTGCCCAAGCAGCGCCTGGAGGCGGCTTTATTCTCAGCGACAATCATGGTGAAATCCCTTGGTATGTGTCTGATGATACACTGATGACAATTATGGAAACAGTAAGAAAATGGGGACGTTATCCGATAAATTGGATTGGAACTGACGAAGATGGACGATGAAACAAAAGAAAGCGTTACTAAGATAAAGTATTGGTTCTGTCGACAATTGCAAAGAGAAGTTGAGAAAGTTGCAGCTGAAGAAGGTCTGCTGCCGATACAGCAAAACTTTTTCGCCCCTATTTGTCATCTTACCAAAGATAAAAGGAAAACTCCATTTCCCGTCTCTGCTCTTTCTACAGAAAAAAACATTGTTCTCTGCGGTCACTGTTATCGTCTTCTTTCTAGGAAAGAAGACGATACTGATTTATCGAAGCTAGAATTTTTCTCCCTAGACAACTGCTTTTATCTTTTTGCAAACCCATCGATCATTGATCATTTCATTGATCAGGGACAATTTTTGCTTTTGCCAGCCTGGCTGGATCGCTGGGAAAGATATTTGCAAGCATGGGGATTTGATCAGACCGGTGCTCGTCTTTTCTTTCAAGAGTCTGTGAAAGGATTCTTGCTATTGGACACTTTCTGTTATCCCAATAGCAAAGAAAAAGCCCAAGAGCTGTCCCACTACATTGGCCTACCCTGCGAAATTATACCTGTAGGCTTGGACTATCTACGTCTTCATGTCAAGAATCTGTTATTGCAGCAACAGCAGGTGCTCGAACGCAATAAAGCGATGAAGCGAATCGCTCAAGCCAATCGTAAATCAAGTGACTATGCCATGGCACTTGATATTCTTATGAACACAAGGTCCTTTATGACGGAAAAAGAAGCAACGCAGCATTTAGAAGATCTTTTTCGTTTGCTCTTTGCTGCTGATACAGTTCATTATCACGATTGGTGCTATTTGTCAGCGAAGAACAGTGGCTATTTTTTAGAAGAAGATTCGAAGGGTTTTTACTTTCACCTTACCTATCGCCAAGAAGTATTAGGTACAATGGAAGTGAAAAACCTACCTTTTTCTTCTTATCTTCAAGATTATCTGAATCTAGCAATTTCACTATCTGGTGTATGTGGCCTCACTATCGCCAATGCTCAAAAGTTTGAGCGGATTAAAGAAGTAGAGAAATCTCTGCGCCATGCAAAAAAACAAGCCGAGCAAGCCAGCGAAGCAAAAAGTTCCTTCCTCGCCAATATGAGCCATGAAATTCGTACACCCCTGCATGGGATTTTTGGCATACTAGAGGTTTTGCAAGATTCACAACTTGGGAAAGAGCAGAAAGAACTTTTACAGTTGGTTCAAAATTCAGCCAAAGTATTGCTTACGATTCTTAATGATGTACTGGATCTATCAAAAATTGAAGCGAAAAAGATTGTTCTTGAGTACAAACCTCTTGACGTAAAACAGTTGCTACAAGAAGTAAAAGCACTGCTATCCTATTCCTACCAATCGAAATCTCTTCTGTTTCATATCCATGTAGACTCTGCTGTACCTACCGAGATGCTTGTTGATCCTGCTCGCTTACGTCAAGTTCTTTACAATTTGACGAGCAATGCCATTAAATTTACGGAAGAAGGTACCATAGAACTGACTGTAGATCTTGTTGATTGCCAAGATTCATCTCTAACGGAAAAGGGCCGCTTTACCAAGAAGTTTTCTTCCTATGTTCGCTTTCAAATTCGTGACACCGGTATTGGTATCGCGCCTGAGAAGATACCTTATCTTTTTGAAGCATTTACACAAGCCGATAGTTCTATTACACGGAAATACGGTGGCACAGGACTGGGCCTTACCATTTCGAAAGAGTTTGTCACATTAATGGGTGGTGAAATGGGTGTGGAAAGCGAAGTGGAGAAAGGTTCTCTTTTCTGGTTTACCATACCCCTAGTATCATCGTCACACCTTTCTTCTCGGGAGGACGAAGAGGACCGGGACGATAAGGAGGATAGTGCGATAAGCGCTGCTGCCCTTTCTTCTACTGAGGATGGGCTCTCTATAACAGAAGTTTATCCCTTGCTCGTAGTAGATGATAATCCGGTGAACCGCAAATTGACACATCTACAATTGTCAAAGCTTGGTTATACACAAATAGCCGATGCAAGCAATGGAGAAGAAGCCGTAGAGAAAGTGTCTCGTGACCGTTATTCTCTCATCCTTATGGATCTACAAATGCCGGAATTGGATGGGTATGAAGCGACGCGGTTGATCCGACAAGATGAGCAAGCAAGGGAGCTCTCGCCTGTCCCTATCGTTGCCATGACAGCCCATGCCATGGAAGACGAACAGAGCCGTTGTCTAGAAGTAGGGATGAACGATTTTATTACCAAGCCTGTGAATTTAGAGACTCTAGAGAAGGTGCTACAGAAATGGCTGTCTAGAGCGACAAAAACTTGATTGTTAGAGTTCTGTGAAAGAAGACCTTTGCCTATGACCGGTAAGGGTCTTTTGTGTTTATAAAACCATGCCATAGAAGCAAAAAAAGCTTTCCGTTCCTGCGGAGAGCTTTTCATGAGCTTATATTCGTACTTAGCGAGCAATAACGATATGGGAGTTCTCAATTTCTTTCAAGTCAAGCTTTTTATTAACAGCACCATTTTTTAAGGTAAAGACAACTGGGCGGTTGGGTAATGCATCGTTTTGAGAAACGACAATGGCATTTTCTCCTGTTGATAGTTTGACGATCATACCGTTAGAGTAAAGGGTTACTGAATCCTGAAATAATTTTATTATCCTAGGATCAAATTGCTTGCCCGATCCTTGCACAACATACTCATAGGCTTCTAAAGAGCTCCAAGCTGGACGTTGAGGACGTTCTGAAGTTAGAGCATCATAAACATCGGCGACAGCACTAATTCTTCCAAATAAGTGAATATCATTTTTTGAGACAGCCCTGGGATAGCCTGATCCATTAAATCGTTCTTGGTGTTGTAAAGCTACATGAGCAGCGAGTACTGCATTGCATGTCTTAATTAAGTCATATCCTATTTTGGAGTGTTGCTTGATCTTTTCATATTCCTCTTTCGTAAGAGGTCCTGGCTTATTCAAGATTTCTTTATCTATCTCTAGCTTCCCTACATCATGAAGAATGGCACCGATTCCAAGATTGCGAAGGGTGTCTACATTCATCCCTAACTTAATGCCAATGGCTAAAGAGATGGCCGCTACAGACAGACTATGGGTATAGGTGTATTCATCGTAATGTTTAATCATTTGTATATCGAGCATAATATTGCGATTCTTCAGCATATCATAAATAATGCTTTCTACAGTGCCTTCTATTTCTTTAAGGCAAAAGTTCTTTTTCAAACCTACATTATTCAAAGTTTTCCTGATATCGGTAATTGAAAACTGAACCGTTTCTTGAGAAATTGCATTTTCCACACTCACCAATTCTAGGCCTGGTGTTTCAATGCAGATATAGTCGACTCCCATTCTTTTTAAGCGATCTACATATTTGGATGTTAATTTGACACCCTTCCCAAGAAGTACGCTTCCTTTTTCATCAAGAATAGGAAGAGCGAGAACACAGCCATCTTCAACCATTTTAAGGGGAATTCTTTGCAACGCTTTTGGCATCAGTGATTACACCTCTCTCTTAATCTACTAGTGTATAGGAGTAAGGTGTTACATGTGTAGAACTTTTCCTGTTAATCTTTATTCGTTATGAAGAATATATTTCCTGCTATTTTAGGGTGGCATGGGGGGTTAACACTCAGCCCAGTGTGGCCGTTCACCCTCTCAGGCCGGCTACCGATCGTCGCCATGGTAGGCTTTTACTCCACCATCTAGCTAATCGGACGCGGACCCATCTATTAGCGGATTGCTCCTTTGGTTGTCCCATGATGCCATAGAACAACTTTATGCGGTATTAGCTCTCCTTTCGGAAAGTTATCCCCCTCTTATAGGTAGGTTATCCACGCGTTACTCACCCGTTCGCCACTAAGTCTTGGAATAGCAAGCTATCCCTTAACTCCGTTCGACTTGCATGTGTTAGGCATGCCGCCAGCGTTCGTCCTGAGCCAGGATCAAACTCTCCAAAAAATTATGGGTGAGCCTGATAAAGCTCTTAATTGACTTTTTTTGATAACTTTTGTATTTATAATGAAGGTTTCGAAAAACCATCACCGAATCTGCAAAAGCTCTCAGAATTGATTGGTTTGTCGTAAGCCCGAAAGCTTCGACATTTTCGCACGCTTGACTTGTTTACAACTGTTTGATTTTCAAGGACCGGTTTGTTTTGCCCTCTTGTTGGGCGGAAATACATAGTATCATGTTTGTCATCGTTTTGTCTACTGGTTCTTTTTGGCAACTCCGCCGTTAAAACAAAGCTTACCAAATCGTCCATTCTAAGTGCTGTAAGTGTTGGTTCTGATGCTACATTAATTAAAGTAGCAATGGAGCGGAAGACGAGATTCGAACTCGCGACCCTCGCCTTGGCAAGGCGATGCTCTACCACTGAGCCACTTCCGCAAGTGGTGCGGTCGAGAGGACTTGAACCTCCACGGTTGCCCGCTGGAACCTAAATCCAGTGCGTCTGCCAATTCCGCCACGACCGCAAATAAAATTGTATAGTAAAGATGGAGCCAGCGACAGGAATTGAACCCGCAACCTACTGATTACAAGTCAGTTGCTCTACCGATTGAGCTACGCTGGCAAACAAGATGGCGGAGTGGGAGGGATTTGAACCCTCGCTGGACTTACGCCCACTAACGGTTTAGCAAACCGTCCTCTTCAGCCGCTTGAGTACCACTCCATATAAATGGCGGAGCTGACGGGATTCGAACCCGCGGTCTCCTGCGTGACAGGCAGGCATGTTAGGCCTCTACACCACAGCTCCATTTTTTGGTGGGCGATGACAGGATCGAACTGCCGACCCCCTGCTTGTAAGGCAGGTGCTCTCCCAGCTGAGCTAATCGCCCTAAATAATTGGTGACCCGTAGGGGATTCGAACCCCTGTTACCGCCGTGAAAGGGCGGTGTCTTAGACCACTTGACCAACGGGCCCTACATGGTGATCCATGCTGGACTCGAACCAGCGACACCCTGATTAAAAGTCAGGTGCTCTACCAACTGAGCTAATGGATCTTATATGGCTGGGGAGGCTGGATTCGAACCAACGAATGGCGGAGTCAAAGTCCGCTGCCTTACCACTTGGCTACACCCCAAAAATTGGTGGAGGGAGAAGGATTCGAACCTTCGAAGCTTACGCGGCAGATTTACAGTCTGCTCCCTTTGGCCACTCGGGAATCCCTCCAAGGAAGATGGTGCCTCGAGGCGGAATCGAACCACCGACACGAGGATTTTCAGTCCTCTGCTCTACCGACTGAGCTATCGAGGCATACTAAATGGTGGACGATGACGGAATCGAACCGCCGACCCCTTGCATGTCAAGCAAGTACTCTAACCAGCTGAGCTAATCGTCCAGTGTTTTTTTGGTAGCGGTGGTAGGATTTGAACCTACGACCCTACGGGTATGAACCGTATGCTCTGACCAACTGAGCTACACCGCCAAATACCGTGGTGCCGAAGGCCGGGGTCGAACCGGCACGAAGTTTCCCTCACTGGTTTTTGAGACCAGCGCGTCTGCCAATTCCGCCACTTCGGCATATTACATATAGCTGTTATATAATTGGAGGCGGCACCCAGATTCGAACTGGGGAATAAAGGTTTTGCAGACCTCTGCCTTACCACTTGGCTATGCCGCCATGGGGTGGCTGATGGGACTTGAACCCACGAGTGCCGGAGCCACAATCCGGTGCGTTAACCACTTCGCCACAACCACCATAATATAATTTCTTAGAACTCTAACTTTAAAGTGGCGCGCTTGGAGAGATTCGAACTCCCGACCGACCGCTTAGAAGGCGGTTGCTCTATCCGACTGAGCTACAAGCGCCTATGGAGCGGGTGATGGGAATCGAACCCACGTAGCTAGCTTGGAAGGCTAGAGCTTTACCATTAAGCTACACCCGCATTTTTAAGAGATATGGTCGGGGTGACACGACTTGAACGTGCGGCCTCCTGCTCCCAAGGCAGGCGCTCCACCAAACTGAGCTACACCCCGATTCTTCTATGGCGGAGAAAGAGGGATTCGAACCCTCGAGACGGTTTTGCCGCCTACACGATTTCCAATCGTGCGCCTTCGACCAACTCGGCCATCTCTCCTGATAAATTGGTTGCGGGGACAGGACTTGAACCTGTGACCTTCGGGTTATGAGCCCGACGAGCTGCCAGCTGCTCCACCCCGCGTCATTATGGCTCCTCGAGTAGGACTCGAACCTACAACCTACCGGTTAACAGCCGGTTGCTCTACCGATTGAGCTATCGAGGAATATTGTTTTAGCTCAATGATTCTTTTCAGAGTATATTCCTGAAAACTACACAGAGAAATAATAGCGATGTAAAGAGTAGGTTAAGTCCTCGACCGATTCGTACTCGTCAACTACACGCCTCACGACGCTTCCATCTCGAGCCGATCAACCAGGTCATCTTCCTGGGTCTTACCTACTTACGTAGTGGGAAGTCTCATCTTTGGGTCGGCTTCGCGCTTAGATGCTTTCAGCGCTTATCCGGTCCCGACTTGGCTACCCACTTCCCACTACGTAAGTAGGTAAGACCCCAGGAAGATGACCTGGTTGATCGGCTCGAGATGGAAGCGCTGTGAGGCGTGTAGTTGACGAGTACGAATCGGTCGAGGACTTAACCTACTCTATTACATCGCAAATTGCTTGGGGATTAAACCCCGCGGAAACTCAGAAACAATTCTGACAATTCGCGGTTACGTTAAAACCCTTCTCTGTGTAGCTTTCAAGGAATAAGTGAAGACCTTGTTGTTCGTGATAACAGCAAGGTCTTTTTGTTTGTGCATCATTACTTTATAAAACGACTTTGCCACCACTGAGGTACCCAGAAAAATCCTTTTAATTTTGATTATCATTCTGCGGAACATAGAATAGAATAGACAGGGAATCAAAGGAATTTGTCGAAGTTACATTTTATAAATGCTATGTTATTTCTTTTGCAACGACCACAAAGACTAGTCTTGTTTTTTAATGATTTCTACAAGGAGGTTCCTTTGAAAGAAATGGATGCAATTGATAGCTTAGTCTCTAATGGACAGCGAGCTTTAGAACAGTTTTTAGACCTTGATCAAGACCAAGTAGACCGTATCGTTCATGCCATGGCCATGGCGGGATTAGAACAGCGAATGCCTTTGGCCAAGCTGGCCTATGAAGAAACAGGCCGTGGTGTCTATGAAGACAAGATTATCAAAAATACCTTTGCCACGGAATCAGTTTATCACAGCATTAAGTATCACAAGACTGTTGGCGTAATCGGTGTCAATGAATTTGACGATTATGAAGAAGTTGCTGAACCGGTCGGGGTGATAGCTGCGCTTACGCCAGTGACCAACCCTACTGCTACAACCTTATTTAAGTCTCTCATTGCCATGAAGACTAGAAATCCAATTATTTTTTCTTTTCACCCATCAGCTCAGAAGAGCAGTGCTGCTGCTGCGAAAGTCGTTCGAGATGCAGCCATTGAGGCAGGGGCGCCAGAACATTGTATTCAGTGGATAGAAAAGCCTTCTATAGAAGCAACCAATGGACTCATGAAGCATCCAGGCGTTAATTTAATTCTAGCGACAGGCGGAGCGAGCATGGTCTTGGCTGCATATAGCTGTGGCAAACCTGCCCTCGGTGTTGGGCCCGGCAATGTACCTTGTTATATTGAAAAGACTGCCAATTTGCGCCGGGCCGTAACAGATCTGATTATGTCTAAGACTTTTGATAACGGCATGATCTGCGCTTCTGAACAAGCTGTAATCGTTGATCAAGCCATTGCCAGAGACTTTGAAAAGCTAATGAAAGAAAACAACTGCTATTTTCTATCGGAAGATGAAGCGTCTCTCTTAGAAAAAATGGCGCTTAACGAAGAAAAGTGTTCTATCAATGCAAATATTGTTGGCAAATCAGCCTACCAAATTGCCGAGATGGCAGGCTTTTCTGTACCAGAAGGAACAAAAATTCTATTAGCGTCTCTAGAAGGAGTTGGACCGAATTATCCTCTTTCGAGGGAAAAGTTAAGTCCCATTCTGGCTTATTATATTGCAAACAATGCTGGCGAAGGTATTGATCGAGCCGAAGAAATGGTTCGCTTTGGAGGGATGGGTCATTCGGCTGTTATCCATTCCGAAAATCCAGAAGTGGTGCATGCTTTTTCTCGACGCATTAAGACAGGGCGCCTCATTGTTAATGCACCAGCAAGCCAAGGTGCCATCGGAGAAATTTACAATGCCAATACACCTTCATTAACCTTAGGGTGTGGAACTTTTGGCGGGAACTCCACATCCGCCAATGTGTCAGTGGTGAATTTAATTAACAAAAAAAGGGTGGCAAAGCGGCGAGAAAAAATGCAATGGTTTAAAATACCTGAACGAATCTACTTTCAATTTGGTGCCATTGGCTATCTAGAAAAAATGCCTGATATACAAAGAGCCTTTATCGTAACCGATCCAGTTATGATGGAACAAGGTTATGTCGCTCGCGCACTTCATTACTTGCGGAAACGTCATGACTACGTGAATAGTAAAATTTTTTCCGAAGTAGAGCCCGATCCTTCTGTGGATACAGTGATGCGTGGTTGTCGCATGATGAATGAGTTTCAACCGGATGTCATCATCGCTTTAGGTGGTGGTTCTGTTATGGATGCTGCCAAAGGCATGTGGCTTTTTTATGAACATCCTAACACGGACTTCGCTGCCTTACGGTTGAATTTTATGGATATCCGTAAGAGAGTCTATAAGTTTCCCAAGCTTGGTTCTAAAGCAAGATTTGTTGCCGTTCCGACTACATCAGGAACGGGATCAGAAGTGACTTCTTTTGCCGTTATTACAGATAAAGAGAAAAACATCAAATATCCCTTGGCTGATTATGAACTGACGCCTGATGTGGCCATTATTGATCCCGAATTCGTCATGACAGTGCCACCAAAAGTCACCGTTGACACGGGGATGGATGTATTAACCCATGCCGTAGAAGCTTATGTATCCGTCTTAGCATCTGATTATACCGATGCTTTGGCTATAAAAGCCATCCAGATGGTATTTGAATACCTGCCTCGGGCTTATAGGAATGGAGGAGACAGACAAGCTCGTGAGAAAATGCATAACGCTTCTTGCATTGCTGGTATGGCCTTCACAAACGCTTTTCTTGGTGTCAATCACAGTATAGCTCACCAGTTAGGTGCCGCTTTCCACATTCCACACGGTCGAGCCAATGCCATTTTACTTCCTCATACGATTGCTTATAACGCTCGTCGTCCTACCAAATTTACTTCCTTTCCCAATTATGAATCTTATGTAGCGGACCAGCGTTATGCAGAAATTGCTCGCATGATTGGTTTGCAAGCCAATTCTGTAGAAGAAGGTGTGCAATCTCTGATTAAGGCTGTGCGTCAGTTGATGCGAGAATTGGAGATGCCTTTATCGATTGCCCAGTGCGGTGTGGAAAAGCAAAGATTCCTGCATATGGTACCGGAGCTGGCCGAGCGAGCCTTCGATGATCAGACGACAACGGCCAATCCAAGGATGCCGCTTGTTAGTGAAATTCAGGAAATACTGCTTCGGGCTTATGAAGATTGAATAGAAGATCGATAGAAAAATGTCACTTAAAGTAAAGGCTCGTTGTGATGTAGTTCTGAGTAATTCAAGGAATCATAAAAAGGGAGACTTAGGGAGGCTTTGACCTCCCTTTTTTATGTTGCAATACGAACATAAAAGAATTTTTTTGTCGACAAAGGACAATTATAACAATAGTAAGGATATAAAATCTGAAAGCAAAGAAGTCCCTTTAAGAAAAATGTAGGAGGAAATCTGAGATGTCATTAATCGGCACTGAGGTAAAACCATTTAAAACGCAAGCTTATCACAACGGAAATTTTATAGAAGTTACAGAAGAAGATTTTAAGGGTAAGTGGAGTATCCTTTGCTTTTATCCTGCCGACTTTACTTTCGTATGTCCAACAGAACTAGAGGATTTACAGAATCATTATGAGGATTTGAAGAAGCTTGGCGTTGAAGTTTATTCTGTTTCAACAGACACTCATTTTACACACAAAGCGTGGCACGACAGTTCAAAAGCGATTGGAAAGATTACGTATATTATGATTGGAGATCCGTCACATACGCTATCTAGAAACTTTGACGTATTAATCGAATCTTCTGGCCTTGCTGATCGCGGCACATTCATAATTGATCCTGATGGTGTCGTGCAAGGCGTTGAAATTAATGCAGGTGGAATTGGTCGAGATGCAAGTACTCTTGTCAACAAAATCAAGGCAGCACAATATGTTCGAAGCAATCCTGGTGAAGTTTGTCCAGCGAAATGGCAAGAAGGAGCCGCTACACTGAAGCCAAGTCTTGATCTCGTAGGCAAGATTTAAGGATCACCATCATGCAACTAGACGCTGAAATTAAGGAACAACTTGGTCAATACCTAGAGTTGCTGGAGAACAACGTGCTCATCAAGGTGAGTGCTGGCTCTGATAATGTATCGAAGGACATGATGGCTCTACTTGATGAAATCGCCAACATGTCACCAAAAATTACGGTAGAGAAAACAGCGTTAGCAAGAACGCCAAGCTTTAGTGTAAATCCTATCGGTGAAGATAGTGGTGTAACTTTTGCAGGAATTCCTTTAGGGCATGAATTCACTTCACTGGTATTAGCTTTGCTGCAAGTGAGTGGCAGACCTCCAAAGATTGATCAGAAATTAATAGAGCAAATTAAAAGGATCCAAGGGGAATACCATTTTGAAACGTACATCAGCCTAGAGTGCCACAACTGTCCAGAAGTTGTACAAGCTCTAAACGTAATGAGTATTTTCAATAAGGGTATTACCCACACCATGATAGACGGTGCTACCTTTAGAGATGAAGTAGAAAAAAATAACATCATGGCTGTACCAACCATTTATCGTAATGGTGAGTATTTCAGCAGTGGTCGGATGACACTTGAAGAAATTCTTGCTAAGATGGGCAATATTGTGGATGTTTCAGATTTTGATAGGAAAGAGCCCTTTGATGTGCTTGTTGTTGGAGGTGGGCCTGCCGGAGTTAGCGCAGCGATTTATGCAGCACGTAAAGGCATTCGCACAGGCATTGTGGCAGAACGCTTCGGTGGCCAGGTCATGGACACCATGAGCATTGAGAACTTTATCAGTGTAAAATATACAGAAGGGCCCAAATTAGCAGCTAGCTTTAGGGAACACGTCGAAAATTATGATATTGATGTGATGAATCTACAACGGGCACGTAGCTTAGAGAAAAAGGAATTCATCGAGATTACACTTGAAAATGGTGCTGTTTTAAAGAGTAAGACGGTCATCATAGCTACGGGCGCTCGTTGGAGAGATTTAGGCGTACCAGGAGAAGCTGAATTCAAGAACAAAGGTGTAGCCTACTGCCCTCACTGTGACGGGCCTATATTTAAAGGAAAAGACGTAGCAGTCATTGGCGGTGGTAATTCTGGCATTGAAGCGGCCATTGATCTTGCAGGCATTGTAAAACATGTAACTGTGCTTGAGTTCATGCCAGAGTTGAAAGCCGATGCAGTGCTTCAAGAGCGTCTATACAGTTTGTCCAATGTCGCTGTTCTTAAAAATGTGCAAGTAAAAGAAATTACCGGTACAGATAAAGTGAATGGTCTTACCTATTTGGAGCGAGAACCAGGAACGGTTAAGCATATTGATTTGCAGGGCCTATTCATCCAGATAGGGTTGTTGCCAAATACAGATTGGTTAGGCGATAAAGTGGAACGGAATCGTATCGGTGAAATCATCGTTGATAGCTATGGTGCTACCAACCTTCCCGGTCTATTTGCTGCGGGAGATTGTACCAACAGCCCCTATAAACAAATTGTTATTTCTATGGGCTCAGGCGCCAATGCGGCCTTAAGTGCATTTGATTATTTAATAAGAAACTAATTTCGGAAACTACAAATTAATTCTTCAGCAGAAAAGTCAGAATAAAGACTAATCAATAAATAAAAAATAGATTGTGTAACTTTTAAGGAATAAGTGAAAGCCTTGCTGTTCGCGTTAACAGCAAGGCTTTCACTTATTCCTTGACATGACTGCTAGGCCGTCTCTAAAGACCGCTTACAAGTTTGAAGCTTTTCATAAAACGAAACCATCAAGATAGCATAAAGCTATTTTTTAATAAGGCTGACCTTATCAATAGTCGCTAAAAAATAGAATCAAGATTTTGCCTATGCTACTGGCTTATCGGTTAGACTTTTGTCAAAAAGATTGATCGGATGAAACTGCTTAGTTCGAAGTAAACGTAAGAAAAATTTTCATTTTTGCAGGATTTTGCAAGACAATGTATAGAAATATATTCAAGAGCCTCTTGGCCTTTTTACGCCACTTCTTTGTTTATCCATATACATTTTTGTCAAGCTGAAAGGAATTAATCATGACACTTGCCATCTATATATTATGGAACGTCATTGCTTTTTTTCTCGTTGGCTATGATAAAAGACAAGCTCAAAAAGGGGGCCAGCGCATTCAAGAAAAGACTTTCTTTTATGATGCTTTTTTCCTTGGTGCCGCTGGCGTTCTTTTTGGGCTTTACTTTTTTCACCACAAGACAAAGCATCGATCATTTGTGATCATCATACCTTTGTTGTTACTTTGGAATCTAGCTGTACTTTATTATTTATGGATACAAGGGGTATTGTTCTAGCTTACAATTATGATACAAGACCTTTTATCTAGAGGGAAAATTCCGCATACCGAATTCCTTGCGGATCAACTCTTTCTAAAGCAACTAGCTCTCTTTCAGTCGGTGCTGCTGCAATCGCGAAGTCAGCACTTTTTAACAGTTCAAATTCTGTTTTATCTGCAACTTCCTCCCAAGATACATTGGCACGAAGACGCCATACTTTTAAGAGACCATCTTCTTTGGAAAAAATACAAAGAGGCGTTACCACTTTATCGACTCGCCCTGAGGCCGTACGAAAAGAAAGATCTTTAACAAAAGATCGACGATCGTGTTTGGTTCGCCACAGAATAACACGTTGTGCCGTTGGCATAATGACGGCACTACCGGCGCCACCGGGCAAGCGTACTTTAGGTTGATCAAAATCACCGATAACACTCATATTAATGTCGCCGTGGATATCTATTTGTACGCCACTAAGAAAAGCAGTATTTAATTGACCACGAGCAGACAAATCAAAAATCTCTGCTAAAGAAAAATAGCTAGTAGCGCCTTCAGTTAGTTTTGGATGGACTGTCGATTCTTTCAGGCTTGAAGGCTCTGCGTTAACAGCGCCAGCAATACTCAGATATACCAGGTTGGGAGCATCTAATGCGCGGGCTAAAAGAATGGATACCATTGGTAGTGGTGATGCCAAACCATGAAAAACAATTTCACCATTACGTAACAAACGAGCCATCGAAAGAGCCATCCAGTCGGCTTGTTGGCGTAACTCAGTCATTACTTCACCTCCTCGAGGTACTCGGGCAAATCTTTCGATTGCAAGGAAAGATAGTGTCGAATGGCATGGCTATCGTAATCGTACTCACCAAAGCAACTACCTGGAAATGCGCCTTTGGGACTTTCGACGACGGAATGCACAAGAAAGCCTGGAATATGTACAGCATCGGGTTTTTTTTGAAAACAACTGCTTTTTACAATTCTTTCTGTCGTTATGATTACAGCACGAGCTGCTCGGCTCATTAGTAGATCTTCGTAATGAGGCCCAATAATAGAAGCGTTGCCTTCTAAATCAGCTTCCTGTGCATGAATGATAGCCCAATCAGGGCGCAGACGTTGAACAAGTACGACTTCTTTACCACTGCCGAAAGGATCTTTTTGCACCAAAAAGTTACGAACACGAAGCAAATCACTTTTGCCTAATGAGGCAAATGGCATAAAAGGGATTCCGAAAGCCGCTGCCCTCAAGCCTGCAATAACCGTGTAACAAGCATGTTCAAGTGCTTGTACAGTTCCAGCTTCGACAGCTGCGCGATAATTTTGTGCTAAACCAAACTCACTTTCAAAACCAACAAAGCCTGCATGAACAGCTTTTACAGATTGACTCAAACATAATAAATCCACATCATAGGCACCGGCTGTTTTGATTAAAGTCAGCTTTTTTTTCTTCTGTCTAGCCAGCTCTCTGACAAAAGAGCCAGGAAAGCGGTGAATACTGTTGCCTCCGAGCGCAATTGATTGTCCATCTTGAATGAGCTGACCGGCGCTGCTCAGATCGATTTGCTTGTTTATCATAAAAAACCTCCCTTTTCTTTACTAAGCACAAATCCACCTTGAAGAGAATGTATTCTAGGATACCCCTCCTAAACCTTCTTTTGGAAAAAACATATAGAATAAAAAATATCAATAAAAAACTTTTCTATTGGAAAAAAAAGATGGTTGCATTTTGAATACAGTTATGTGATAATACTTCTTGTCGCCGCGAGCAAGCGCCGACAGAAAACGACAAAAAACGCTTTTCAGTAAGCCTTTGGTCCTTGAAAATCAAACAGTTGTAAACAAGTCAAGCGTGCGAAAATGTCGAAGCTTTTGGGCTTACGACAAACCAATCAATTCTGAGAACTTTTGCAGATTCGGTGATGGTTTTTCGAAACCTTCATTATAAACACAAAAGTTATCAAAAAGAAGTCAAGTAAGAGCTTTATCAGGCTCACCCATATATAAGGAATGCAAAGGAAGTTCACTGCTGACGCCATTTATGGCGCAGCGAACTCCAAAACATCCTTTTTTGGAGAGTTTGATCCTGGCTCAGGACGAACGCTGGCGGCATGCCTAACACATGCAAGTCGAACGGAGCTTCAAAGTAGCTTGCTACTTTGTGCAGCGCTGGGTAGCCAAGTCGGGACCGGATAAGCGCTGAAAGCATCTAAGCGCGAAGCCGACCCAAAGATGAGACTTCCCACTACGTAAGTAGGTAAGACCCCAGGAAGATGACCTGGTTGATCGGCTCGAGATGGAAGCGCTGTGAGGCGTGTAGTTGACGAGTACGAATCGGTCGAGGACTTGACCTGAATATTACATTGTAGTATAATACTCTGGTAACTCTGAGTTAACGCTTTCTTCTCTGTGCAGTTTTCAGGGAATAAACCCTAGAAAATCTCATTTGAGATAGCAATATTCCTCGATAGCTCAATCGGTAGAGCAACCGGCTGTTAACCGGTAGGTTGTAGGTTCGAGTCCTACTCGAGGAGCCATAATGACGCGGGGTGGAGCAGCTGGCAGCTCGTCGGGCTCATAACCCGAAGGTCACAGGTTCAAGTCCTGTCCCCGCAACCAATTTATCAGGAGAGATGGCCGAGTTGGTCGAAGGCGCACGATTGGAAATCGTGTAGGCGGCAAAACCGTCTCGAGGGTTCGAATCCCTCTCTCTCCGCCATAGAAGAATCGGGGTGTAGCTCAGTTTGGTGGAGCGCCTGCCTTGGGAGCAGGAGGCCGCACGTTCAAGTCGTGTCACCCCGACCATTTTTCTTAAAAATGCGGGTGTAGCTTAATGGTAAAGCTCTAGCCTTCCAAGCTAGCTACGTGGGTTCGATTCCCATCACCCGCTCCATAGGCGCCTGTAGCTCAGTTGGATAGAGCAACCGCCTTCTAAGCGGTCGGTCGGGAGTTCGAATCTCTCCAGGCGCGCCACTTTTCAGTTGGCGTTCTAAAGAAAATATATTATGGTGGTTGTGGCGAAGTGGTTAACGCACCGGATTGTGGCTCCGGCACTCGTGGGTTCAAGTCCCATCAGCCACCCCATGGCGGCATAGCCAAGTGGTAAGGCAGAGGTCTGCAAAACCTTTACTCCCCAGTTCGAATCTGGGTGCCGCCTCCAATTATATAACAGTTATATGTAATATGCCGAAGTGGCGGAATTGGCAGACGCGCTGGTCTCAAAAACCTGTGAGGGAAACTTCGTGCCGGTTCGACCCCGGCCTTCGGCACCACAGTATTTGGCGGTGTAGCTCAGTTGGTCAGAGCATACGGTTCATACCCGTAGGGTCGTAGGTTCAAATCCTACCACCGCTACCAAAAACACTGGACGATTAGCTCAGCTGGTTAGAGTACTTGCTTGACATGCAAGGGGTCGGCGGTTCGATTCCGTCATCGTCCACCATTTAGTATGCCTCGATAGCTCAGTCGGTAGAGCAGAGGACTGAAAATCCTCGTGTCGGTGGTTCGATTCCGCCTCGAGGCACCATCTTCCCTGGAGGGATTCCCGAGTGGCCAAAGGGAGCAGACTGTAAATCTGCCGCGTAAGCTTCGAAGGTTCGAATCCTTCTCCCTCCACCATTTTTTGGGGTGTAGCCAAGTGGTAAGGCAGCGGACTTTGACTCCGCCATTCGTTGGTTCGAATCCAGCCTCCCCAGCCATATAAGATCCATTAGCTCAGTTGGTAGAGCACCTGACTTTTAATCAGGGTGTCGCTGGTTCGAGTCCAGCATGGATCACCATGTAGGGCCCGTTGGTCAAGTGGTCTAAGACACCGCCCTTTCACGGCGGTAACAGGGGTTCGAATCCCCTACGGGTCACCAAAATATTGGGCGATTAGCTCAGCTGGGAGAGCACCTGCCTTACAAGCAGGGGGTCGGCAGTTCGATCCTGTCATCGCCCACCAAAAAAATGGAGCTGTGGTGTAGAGGCCTAACATGCCTGCCTGTCACGCAGGAGACCGCGGGTTCGAATCCCGTCAGCTCCGCCATTTATATGGAGTGGTACTCAAGCGGCTGAAGAGGACGGTTTGCTAAACCGTTAGTGGGCGTAAGTCCAGCGAGGGTTCAAATCCCTCCCACTCCGCCACGACGTTTGCCAGCGTAGCTCAATTGGTAGAGCAACTGACTTGTAATCAGTAGGTTGCGGGTTCAATTCCTGTCGCTGGCTCCACTTTTCTTACGGGGCGTAGCTCAGCTTGGTAGAGCGCTACCTTGGGGTGGTAGAGGTCGCACGTTCAAGTCGTGTCGCTCCGACCATTCAAAAAACCCCAAACACTTGCGGTCGTGGCGGAATTGGCAGACGCGCTAGATTCAGGTTCTAGTGGTCGCAAGGCTGTGGAGGTTCAAGTCCTCTCGACCGCACCATTAAGCGGAAGTGGCTCAGTGGTAGAGCATCGCCTTGCCAAGGCGAGGGTCGCGAGTTCGAATCTCGTCTTCCGCTCCATTCGCGCCCGTAGCTCAGTGGATAGAGCACTGGTCTCCGGAACCAGGTGCGCAAGTTCGATTCTTGCCGGGCGCACCATTTGTTGTGATATAGGGGAGTAGCTCAACTGGCAGAGCGGCGGTCTCCAAAACCGTAGGTTGCGGGTTCAAGTCCTGTCTCCCCTGCCAAAACCTTTGAAACCATTGATGGCTCGGTCTTTGTGGGCTTTTAGTAAGCTTCAAGTAAAGCACCGAAAAATCGTTAAAACTGCGATAAAATTGAGTAAACCGTTGGCCTATTTACAAAGTAGGTCAGCGGTTTTTTCGTTATTTCTGGCCAGAAAACTTGTCAGAAAGGCGATGAAAAGACGATGAGAAAAATGAAAGAATTGTCCGTAACTTACGACAGTTGGGAAGCAGCGATGGAAGATTTTCTTTTTCAAAAAGAAAGTGAGAACCTTCGTCCTCGAACCATCGAAGATTACAGAAGCCACATTAGCCGTTTCTTCCGTAACCACCCAGAAGCTTTCGGTGGCTCTAAGCAAGCATTAACTACAGCAGTTAAAGAACACTTTTCCGGCACCAAGTCCAATAACTACTTTAACGGCAAGCTGCGTACCTTATCGCCATTTTTCCGGTGGCTACACAGCCAAGGCGTAATTCCCTGCAATCCTTTAGAAAATATTAAGGGCAAGAAGCAGACGAATCGTATCGTTGAGTTATCGACAGAGACGTTAAAAGAGTTATTACAGCAGCCAAACCGTCAAACCTTTGCAGGGCTAAGGGATTATACGTTGATGCTTACGTCCATCGAAGTAGCTGCTAGGCCCAATGAGCTTCTGTCGTTAACTCCCAATGACTACAATTTCCGATCTCGTGAGTTAATCATTCGTGAAGAACATGCTAAGACCCATGAACAGCGAACACTTCCGTTGCTTCCACAGGTGGCCAATGCGATCAATGAGTTTTTACGTTACAGGCCCGATGAATGGAACAGCGATGTATCGATCTTCTGTACGGAAGATGGCAGGAAGTTAGCTGTGGAAAGCTGGGGGAAGAAGGTTAAAGCGTATGGCAAGAATATTGATGTTCATGTAACGCCTTATATGTTCAGACACGCCTCAGCCTTGCATCATTTGCGAAATGGAGCAGATGTGTTTACGGTTCAACGTATTCTTGGTCATGCTGATTTGAATATGACGAAAAGGTACTTGGCTTTGACTCAAAGTGATGTGAGGGAGGTACACAGTTTGACTTCGCCAGTGAATGATATTTTGAATACAGGTAGAAAGAGAGTTAGGTCGTTGGCGAAGCAGGGGAAGAGGTAGGATTGTTGTAGTTGACTGAATGACTGTTGTAGTTAATTAATTGAGTCGTTTGAGTTAAGGCTGTAGTTATCAATATAGAAAGAGAGACCCGTCAGAAATGACTTCTGGCGGGTTTCTTGCTATAGATCATAAGTAAGTAAATAACGCTAGCTCATTAAATATCAAGAATAGTAATATGAAAATGTCCTTTGATTTGTATAAATATTGTATGCAGTCAGCAGTAGAGAATAGTGTTCTATTTTTTAGCAGTTATACATACATTAAAGAGGAAATCTACTAAAGGGGGATTGACTGATGACAATTATAAGATACAGCTCTGATTCACATAGCACGGTGAAGTATATTAAGAATAATCTAGAGTTTATTGGTAACATAACTAGTTTTGAAGCGTACTTTAATGATGAAGATATCCCAGAGATTTATCGAAATGTTCCTGATGTATATCTGGTCGATGGAAAACGTAAAGATAGTTCAAAGAACTACACACTAATACTAAGAGACGACGAAAATGAGCAAGAAATATGGTTAGACGGTGCTAATTGTGGATATGGTGGCAGTGGGCCATGTGCAACTGTTCAAATTTTGCAAACTTTAGGCATTAAGTATGATTACGAGAGAATTCATAAAGAAAAGATAATTAATGAGAAAAATCCCGTTTCGTTCCATGACCTAAACATGATAGTATATCGACCAGAAGATGTCATAGGAATACGACAAGAAAAAATTTTGAAAGTAAAAATGTCTTTTGAAAAAGCCTATCAAAAATATAATACTAAGAAGTCGTTAGAACAATTAGGAATTATACAACCTTTGAGTAATTTTCAACATGAACATGATAATAACGGCGATATTGAAACTTATTACTTTGATAACTTACCCTATTCTACAAAAAAAGAATGGGCTGATTATACTACAAACAATGCATTAACATTAAAACAAATTTACGCAAAACTAGACACTGAAACGATTGAAGATATCATTAGAGATATTTCTTATAACTACAGCGAAAGCATTGAAGTTGAGAAATTATAAATGATTACTTCTTTTTCTATCAACAGAAAAAATTAAAGTATTTTCGCTTTCCTTTAAGTTAGTGTGCTGAATTTATCATAAAAAGAAACCCGTCAGTAATGACGGGTTTTTGCTGTACGTTGCCATTCTCGTAGAGCCAGTTGACTATAGTATCTCGTTTTTGCTTTCGACGGTCATCCTAGAAAGCCGTATTATATCGAAGCTATCGTTGTGTAGTTATCCTACCCCAATCTTCTCAACAGCGTTAGCTTTCGATTTCTGCGAAACTCCACCGTACTTCTCCATAAAATAATCCAAGCTATCAATCCCCATTAACTCCTGTATAACCTCTGGCCGGACATCCATCTCTAGCAGTTGAACAGCAAAGGTCTTTCGTAACGAAAATAGGCTATATAAAGGAAGGTTTGCTTTCACCAGCAGTTGATGAAACTTCCTCGTAAGATTCCGTTGCAGAACGGCTGTCCCTTTTGACGTCGTAACCACAAAGCCTGTATCTACATATTGATCGCCAGTAAGTTGCCTATCATAATCCTGATAGACCTTCCATCGTTGCAATGCTTTGATAAGGTGGCTGTTTAATGGTATCTGCCGTTGACGATCTTTTCTGTTCGCTTCTTGCAAAATAACTTTGTAGTTATTGCCGTTAACTACAGTTTCATCATCATTTCTAATCCTTACAGCCGATAAGCGAAGGTTGATGATTTTTTTATCGAGATCCACGTCAACCCATCGAAGGGCTAGCAGTTCGCCAACTCGTAAGCCCGTTCCCAGTAGAAGTTGAAAAGCGATACACAGCCTGTCCTCTTTGGCGATGGCAAGGAAAGTGGCCATTTCCGTTGGACTCATATAGGCCATATCGGTGTTATCGTTATCATCTTCTTTTCGTGGCTTATGTACGGTGTCGGCAATGTTGACCGTTACATGACCTTCTTCAACAGCTTTCCGTAATGCCGACCTAGCTGTAATCAAAATCAACTCAACCATTCGATTGGATAAGCCTGATTGTAGTTTGTCGTTAAGTAAAGTTTGTAGTTGTGACGCTTCTAAAGCTGTAAGGGAACAGTGACCCAACGTAGGCTTTAGGTGGTTGTTTACGATGTAGCTGTGGTTCTCCCAAGTTCGTGGCCGGACGTTGGGTTTTACGTGGTCTCTTAGCCAAAGGTCTAGCCAATCGGAAAAGGACAGTTCTTTCGGTGGTTCTGGTACGGTGATGTTCGGTTGTAGTTGTTGGTCGGCAAGGACAGTGGCTTTCCAAGCTACGGCCTCGTCGTAATCCTTGAAGGATTTACGTTTGTAGTCGTGTTTGCCGTTGGATTTCTTTCCTACGTAGATTTGACTAATCCAGTAGCCGTCCTTACGTTGATAAATGCTGCCCTCGCCTTTACGGTTACGTTCCCTAGACATAACGGCTGCTCCTTTCACAGTTGTAGTTGGTGGTTAACTGTTGTTGGGGCAGTTGTAGTTTATCTAGGGTGGGGGGAGAAGTGAAGTTAAAGTTGATAGAAGCTATCTATGTTAAGATGAGTCGTGTGGGCGGAAAGATTGAAAACAAGCATGCTAAGGATGTGAAATGTTCGATTTGCGTAGTATGACTTAGGTAAAAAATGCAAAATAAAAGGTTATACTTAACAAAAAGTAAAATTATAATATTGAAGAATAATTTTAGGTTATTCATGGTTTATTCTACACAAATCGACAAATTTCCCATAACAATTGTGGTAATATGATTTATAACAAGGTAAAAGGAGGGGATTTGTTGTGTCTCTCAAGTACATCAAAATTAATAACTTTAGAGGACTAGATACTTTTTCTGCTTCAATCAGTGATGGCATGTTAATTATAGTTGGTCAAAACGATGTGGGAAAATCTTCTGCATTAAAAGCTATTCAAATTTTTTTAGAAGATGGGAGGCCTGCTCTTGATGATTTTCCCAAATTTAATCAAGATGCAATGATCGAAATCGAAATTCATTTTAACGTTTCAGGACTAGAAGAGTTAAAACACGAAAACTTACTTAAACTTAAGCAAATTTATAGAAAAGATAGTAATAAGGTTAATGTTCAAAAACAGCTTTATTCCAAGACATATAAGCCGACAGAAGAAGAATTGGATAGTTATAAAAGCTTGAAATCTATTGGGGAAAAACTTGGTGTTGAATTTCCAACTAGAAAACCTAGCAATGCTGATGAAATAGAAGATCTTAAAAAAAGGGTAATTGCAGAAGTAGATTCATTGGAACCTTATGGATGGAACGAGCTTCAAAAAGAAGATTGGATTCAGGTAGAAAAATTACTTCCTGAAGTGTTATTTGTACCAGCAGCCCAAGACCACGACAATGAACAAAAAATGACAAGTGATTCTTCGGTTTTCGGAAAGTTATTTAGAGTTGGTATTAGAAATTGGCTTAAAGTAGATCAGTCAAGTAAAAGTGCAATTAATACAATTGAAGGTCAAGTAAAATCTATTAATAGTAAGATATTGAAAATTGTAGAAGATAAATTGAAAGAGCAAACACCATTAATAGAAGAGCTAAAACAAGAACTCGAGCCTCTTGATGTTAGTAAAGGATTTACGTTTACAATGTTTGTAAAAGATGGACAAGGTATAGATACACCTTTATCACAAAGAGGAAGTGGTCTTCAACGTTCGGTTTTAATAGCTATACTTAGAGCTCAGAATGAAATTAACGACTTAATTACTAAAATGAGCCATGAAAGTCAACAAGAAAATAATAGTGAGGATATTAAACCTACTTTATATATAATTGAAGAACCAGAAGCTTTTTTACATCTAGCAGCTCAAAAAGAGCTTTTCTACTCTTTAAAAGATTTATCTGAAAAAAGTGGACAAGTTTTTATTACCACACACTCAACGTTATTTATGGACGAAGCAGATATGCAAGATATTGTACTATTAACAAGACAAAACGGAAAAACAATCTCATTACAGCATATACCTGAAGAGCAGATTCACACTACTCTTGGAGAGTTGCGAGTTAGCGAATTACTAACAGGAAAAGTTTGCTGCATAGTTGAAGGAGTATCTGATAAACAAGTTTTTCAAAATTGGATTAAAAAATTAGGTTTCGATCCCAAAAGACTGGGAATTCACTTTATAACAATGGATGGTTGTGCAAATGCCGAATATTATGCAAATGCAGATATTTTAATAGATTTTCAAATTCCTTTTGTCTTAATTCTTGATAGAGATAAACATGAAGATGGAAGAGATCCTGATAGAATAAAAAATCGAATTGAAGATAAGCATAGATGGCTTAGAGGTAAGGAAAGAATTAGAATTTTAGACGGTGAGTTAGAAAACTACTTTGTGTTAGAAGCTGTATCAAACGTACTTAGAATTCCAATTGAACTGATAGATCCTGCGGAATATGATAATGATCCAAAAGAGGCTATGGCTATAGCTAGACACAGAGCAGAAGAAGCAGGAAAAGTTGGCGTGCGTGTGTATAATGAAAAGCGTGATAGTAAAAAAATAGCTGAATTAATGACAAAGGAAGATATACTAGTTAGGGATGATATTAAAGAAGTAATAAAAATGTTGATAGAATTATCAGGTGAAGAGTTTATTGACGATTCACAGGATGATGTTGCCTAATACTTCTACTAAAATTTACAAGCGAGTCTAAAAAGAGTATTATCTTTATTTTTTAGCGACCTCGTATTAAAGCGAAGTCGCTTTTTCCATTTTATTGAGAATTAAAAAGGAAGTTCTGTAAGTACGTCGAATTACTATCATAAACAGGATTTTCTGTAGCGAGTTGTTACCTACTGTATTTTCGAGGCTTGCAATGAAATTAACCTCCTATCGTCTATCCTTCAACAGAAAACAATTCTACGGCTCTCTAGCCGTTTTTCTCTTTGCCACTGGTCTGCTCTTTCATCTCATATCTGAAGTCAACACGCCTGCCCTTTTCTACGACGAACTCCCCAGTAGCTTCAAAACGATCAATTTTCGTTGGAACGACCAACCATGGCCACAGCATAAGTCAATGATAAAAACGGCAAACGGCCACATCGTGAATTGGCACGATATGACCGTCAATGAAGCTGTTGGACAATGGGCTAGCGATATGATTGCTAGAGGACTACCAGATCAGGTTTTTAACCGGGTCTGGACTATCATTCTGCCTAAAGATAGTGTTCCATTCCGTGACGCTTTTGGTATAGTATTACCTTTTCGTTGGGGTTATGTAGTTGTTATAGCTGGCCAATCGCGTGGGTTTAATCCTTATCTGCCAGAGATATTCGCTCATGAAGTCGGTCATATCTATGATTTTCGATTAATGGAACATGAAAGCCGTCAACAATGGATGAATAGCAACGGCTTCGAAGGTCAATCAGTGGATGAATGGACAGTTGGTGGAATCGATAGTCCTAGCGAGATATTTGCAGATTGGGTTATGGAGCGATATGGTAGTGATATTGTAAAAGGAGATTAGATATGTCTGAAAAACGCAATCCTGCTTGGCAACGAGATGAATTGATTTTAGCGTTAGATCTATACATGCGAACGAACCCTCTACAAATAAGTGCATCGCATAGAGAAGTAATAGATCTAAGTGAAATATTAAATAGACTGCCTATTCACGGCATTAGACCAGATGCAACAAAATTTAGAAATTCAAACGGTGTTTATATGAAGCTATGTAATTTTTTGCGATTTGATCCAAGTTATCAGGGTACAGGTTTGCAAAGAGGTGGAAAACTAGAAGAAGAAATATGGAAGGAGTTCTTCCAAAAACCAGAACTCCTTCGTAAAGTAGCCTCAGCAATCAGAAATAGTATCAACGAAACCACAAACACTGTCATTTATGAGGATGAAGACGAATTTCCAGAAGGAAAAGTATTGTTTAGACAGCATAAATATCGTGAGCGAAACAGAGCGTTAGTTAGAAAAGCAAAAGCAAGGGCAATGAGGGAGTATGGAAGGCTACAATGCACAGTGTGTGATTTTGACTTTCATGAAACATACGGTGACCTTGGTGAGGGATACATAGAATGCCATCATACAGTCCCTGTATCTGAGTATGTGGGGGAAGTCAGAACAAAAGTTCAAGATGTAGTATTGGTATGTTCTAACTGTCATCGTATGTTGCACAAAAGAAGACCGTGGTTAACAATAATGCAGTTGAAAGATGTTTTGAAGGTCTGACTTTAATATTAAACGGCAAACGGCCACATCGTGGATTGGCACGATATGACCGTCAATGAAGCTGTTGGCCTGTGGGTCAGCGATATGATTACTAAAGGATTAGTAGATTAGGTATTAACCGGGTCTGGTTTGTCGTTCGTGGTTCTAACCTTAGACGTATTTTTTCAATTTGACTTTCGTCCCTAAGTGTTTGCTTTGAACTTTTTCTTTGACTATATTAATGCCGTGCAACTTTATTTTTCTTAAAGATGTTAATGATTCTCTTGGGGTGTTAATAGCCTCAATTATTTTTTCAGCTATTGCTCTTGCTAGCAACGGTGGAACAGCATTTCCAACTTGGGTGTACTGAGGTACTTCGAATTTTCTTCTTTGTCCACCAGTAGTTCTTTTGCCTAAAAAAACAAAACTGTCATCAAACGATTGTAATCGAGCCATTTCACGCACTGTAAGTATTCTGTCCTCAAATGGTGAGAGAAAATCATCGGGTAATGTTACCATTGTGGGAGCTAGGCTTGTACTAGATAATCTAATACGACTATTTTTTTTTGTTAATAAAGCCTCTAAGAGTTCTTCGGATAAATTCTTGCCTCTAAACACGTCTATGATTTCTCTAACAGTGTAGTTCTTATGTAACCTTCTAGCACATTCTTGTAAAAGATAGGGATATCTTTCTAAATCAAGACCTTCTTCAAGGATTCTTTTTATTAGCATTGATGAACTTTCACCCTGCCGATACAATGAGAACCTTTGAATAATTAGTGAGTTGTGCTTAGATATTTCATGATTATGAATATTATTAAAGTTTGAAATAGAGATACCATTAAAATTAGGTGTTCTACCTATTTTTGACTGTATTTGATAGCTAGTATCTTCTGGATTAAACTGAATGCGTAAGTCTGGATTTATGATGAGATCACCAAATGCATCAAGTACGGAAATTTTTTGGCCTTCTTCGGCAGTTATTGCTCTAGGATACAGAGGAGTTACTTGATTATGTAAGTAAGCTATAAATATTACTCTTCTCCTTCTTTGTGGAACCCCGTAATCCGAAGCATCAAGGACTTTAGGTTTTAATGTGTGATAACCAATTTCTTCAAACTCTTCTAATAGTATTTCAGGTAGAAGTACGTCGTCAGCGTATTTCTTCTTTTTTACGCCTTCAAAGCCATACAGTTTAGTATCTAAAAAACCTTCAACATTTTCCATAACGACATATTTAGGGCGTATTTCATCTACAATTCTTAAATACTCTCTAAAAAGAAAGTTTCTAGGATCGTCTTTTTTTCGTTGACCTGCTCTACTGAAACCTTGACACGGAGGTCCTCCAAAAATGGCGTCTATAGGAGGTATCTTTTTACTTCTAAATATCTCAAGATTTTCAATACTTCTCCTTATGCCCTCGCCAGTAAGCTCCTTTATATCTGCAAGTTCAAAATGAGTGTTCTTACCCTGAATATATCCAAGCTGTAGGTGTCGACTAGTATATGTTGCTTGGACAGATTCATTGATATCGCTTGAATATATAATATGAAATCCTGCTTGGAGTATACCTTCACTCATTCCTCCAGCACCACAGAATAAATCAATAGCTAATGGTTTATTCATTTCTATCACCTCGTTCAAATAAAAACTTGTTATTCTTAATTACAACTTGTATAATTTAAAAAATGAATTTTTACATTTTATTATCCTATATTTTGATGAAAAAGTCCAGGGGTAAAATAGAAAATCGACATTCTTTTATCATAACAATTTTGTTGGAAGAAAAGCAAGTTTGAGGAGTGAATAAAATTGTCGCAGACAATAATAGAACATCTCAGAAAAGAAGCAATAAATCATCTCTTTAGTCTTGATACAGTCCAAAATTGCTGGTCAATTTGGAAAGCCCAAATACAACAACAATTACCAGATCTAAATGCAATTAATGTACTGGACTTAGGGGATCATTTAAGTAATGTTTTTAGAAGTACAGGTGGAAATGGGCGAGGTCAAGGGGAAGTTTCAGGCGGAGGTACCGCATGGGAAGCGTTGATTTGTTGGTATATGAATCTTTGTTTATTAGAAAGTAGGACAGTGGTTGTAAAATTTAAAAAACGCTTAATACCAACCCCTATAAGGGAAGCACTGATAGTCAGTTATGGAGCATCTCCGACATCGACTGAATCGGATTTAGTTGCTATTACATTTCCAGAAAAAGAAATTTACGCCGGAAATAAGTTAGATATAGTAGCTCGCGACCATGCCGGACAAATTATCCCAACAACTGTTGGAAGAAATAGGTTTAATTACGAAAAAATAATAGACTCTTTAGCTGACATAGATTTTAGTGATTATGAGGTTGGAGTAATACAGTGTAAAACAAACTGGAATGATAGTGCTCAAATACCAATGTTATGGGACATGGTCTATGCTTCTGAAGGTTTTTCAAGAAATCAAATATCTGTTGGGACATCTGCGTACAAAATAAGAAACCTTAGAAAATTTTCCTATTCCTTCGTTACGGTTCCTACTAATAAAGGGTCATTTACACAAAACACTCTGGCAGTTAAAAGAGTTCAGAATATTTCAGGAGGTAACTACTGGGGGCAAGCATCTCAACCGGGTGTAGTGTATTCGGTGAAAGAAATATTCGGAAGAAACTTCAGTTCAAGTACTTCAATAGGTACAAGAGCAACTTTAAACGCGGCATTGCCTAAATTATCGCAAGAGTATTCGTATTTTGACTTAATTTAATTTGGATTTATATCTCAATTCTCTCAAATGTTTGCTATAGACAACGACATACTATAAGTTCAATATAAAAGGGAATAATCGAACATTCAGTTATTTGACAACTATGAAATCTTTTAGACATAATATTTTTACTTGTACCCCCACTCTACAGAGATGTTAACCAACGAAGAGCAGTTCCCCACACATCGTGGCTGGACTGCTCTTTTCTAATTTTGTAGAGGACGGTGGCTTTATGACGATCAACAGCAATCTCCAACTCGACACCATCCACAACATCGACATCCACGATGGCCTCCGATTACTCCCCGACAACAGCATCGACCTAATCATAGCTGACCCACCGTACGGTATCAGCTATCGCAGTAACAACCGTAAATCCAAGTTCAACGTAATCCAAAACGATCAGATCATTATGACCGACTGGCTATCCGATGCCTACCGTGTTCTCAAAGACGGTGGGGCCATGTACTGCTACACCCGTTGGGACGTGTACCCTCTTTGGTGGCATCATCTAGCCAATCAATTCAAGATAAAGAACACCATCATCTGGCATAAACGTGGTGGAGGA
This sequence comes from Heliorestis convoluta, assembly GCF_009649955.1. Lineage (NCBI taxonomy): Bacteria > Bacillati > Bacillota > Clostridia > Eubacteriales > Heliobacteriaceae > Heliorestis > Heliorestis convoluta. The sequence continues at coordinate 1,472,475 of NZ_CP045875.1, forward strand.
ATGGGTGATCTTCGTGGGGCCTATTCGCCAACCCACGAGTTAATCATTTATGCCGTGAAAGGCCGACATATCTTAAACGGAAAAAGAACCAGCGACGTATGGGATGTTCCCAGAGACGCTGGTTCTTCGTATGTTCACCCAACTCAAAAACCTGTTAAGTTGGCAGAGATTATTATTGAGAAATCGTCACAGCCGGGGGATGTCGTGTTAGTACCGTTTTGTGGTAGTGGTGGGGACTGTATTGCTGCGAAGAAGCTGGGGAGACGGTTTATCGCCTTTGACATTGAACAGCAGTATATCGAAGCAGCGAATGAACGGTTGAGGGAGGTTGCGTAAGGTTATCGTCAATTACAGGTTAAACACATCTTAAACAGCCTATCGTGTTCAACCTTTGTTCACCCCAACAGCCATCTTCCGTAGCCATCCGATCTATCGTTTTTCAACGACAAAACTGCCCTGACCAGCTAAGTGAAATGACCTATGGGTAAAGTTTACTCATAGCCTATGGGTAAAGTTTACTCATAGACTGTGGGCAATGCTTTACTCATAGGCTATGGGTAATTTCGGGCCGATTGAGTAGATTTACGTGTCTCACTATGGGTAAACAGTTACCCACTAACAAGAAGGATACAAGAAACAAGAAACAAGATACAGGAGAGAGAAACAAGAGACAAGAGACAAGAATCAAGAGACAGGAGAAAGAGACAAGAATCAAGAGAGAGTTATATTACTTGTTTAGTTATTTTGTAGTTGACGTAAACTACGTGTCCCCTTAACGTAACAACCACACCAACAGCTCTAGACATCGATAACGTCTAGGGCTGTTTATTTTTATGCCGTTAAATAAAAATCAATGCCGTAATAAAAAACGGCAATAAATACCGTCCACAGTGACCTTGATTATTACCCCGTCAGCTATCGTAACAGACAGTGGTACTCACAATAGCCTACGGCAGAAGGGAGGTTTTGCTGTGAAGTCTAGAGAAGATGGCCGAGCTGTACTACATGCCTCACAACGGTTAGCAGCGGAGATGCTGGCTACGAACGATATTCACCAGAAAACGATGCAACAGATCGCCAACGAGGTCGGTATCGACATCCGAACGATTTACCGTTGGAAACAAGACCCCGACTTTATCGAGTACCAGAACGATATTGCCGAAAAGGTAATGACCAGCTTCCTTGCCGAGACATACAACATCCTGCGAAATATCGTAAGGGGTAGCGATAGCGAACGTAACAAATTGCGAGCTATCGAGTTGGTCTTGAAGAACCAGGGCCGTATGACCGATGTTCAAAAAGTCGAGGCGAAAATCGAAGATGATCGGTCGAACGAGGCCATTGATGCCGAAATTGAACGGTTGAAAAAGCTACTAGGCCAAATATAGCCGTAAAAAAGCAGTTATCCTTTTTCGAGGATAGCTGCTCTTTTTCTTGTTCAGCTTTGATTGCAATAGGTGCTGAGGTGAGGTAAGTTAGACCCCACGAAGCCCAGGCCTTCAAGGGTTTAACTCGCTTATCCCACTCATCTATGTAAAAGGAGCTGAACAGCATGATTGATGATTTTATTAAGCAACTCGAACGGCAAGGCAAAGTTATCAAGACCCAAAAGGCGTATCGTAATAGCTGGACTCGCTTTACTGAATGGCTGGCGAAAGAGAACCCCCACCCCACCCCCCTTGGGGGCCTACCAGATCCCCAGATGGCCACACAACTGGACGTAGCAAATTTCAAAAGATACGCTGTAAGGCATTATAAGCCCAATACTGTAAACCTCACGATGACCCACCTGAACGTAATCTTCCGTTGGCTAATGCAAAAGGGCGTTATCCCCGACAACCCTGTAGAGCATATCGACAGAGTACCAACGCCTCAATCGTCCCCCAAGTGGCTAACAGGAGCTGAACAAAACAGCCTGGTTCGAACGGTGAGGAAGTATGGCAATGTTCGAGAAATGGCGATGGTTATGCTGATGATGCAAGCAGGTCTGCGAGTACAGGAATTATGTGACCTACGGCTGAAAGATATCACAATCAGCGAACGAAAGGGCAAAGCTGTCGTTTACAACGGCAAACATGGCAAGTATCGTGAGGTGCCTTTGAACGTCGATATCAGGCGATGCCTTACCAAGTATCTTGAAAGCCGTAGCAAAGAAAGCGAATATCTTTTTGATTCTCAGCGAAATGACAAAGTTTGTGTTCGAGCTGTCCAAAGCCAGATGGAGCGATATAGAAAACTTACAGGCATTGACCACTTAACCTGCCATTCCCTACGGCATACATTCGGTCACGAACTAGCTTTACGGAAAACGCCTCTGGACGTAATTGCTAGGCTAATGGGACACATGAAAAACGATGGCACACCGAACTTGGCAATGACCGTCCGTTATACCTTGCCGAGTGAAGAAGATTTGGCAAGAGCTGTCGAGGAACTAAGCTGGACATAACCACAGTTCGCCACAGAAGTATCTGTTTTGCCACACGTTAAGAGATAAGCCCATGGTTGGAGTATTCATGCCCTAAAGGATTGTGAAAGGCACGTTGGGGTAATTATTCTGCAAACGGGATATATTGATTTATTTATCAAGGGCGAAGATGAAAATAGATTAAAAATTCAAGGTGAAATGACGATGTTGCAAACTGCACTTGTAGCACATTGCTGTGAATCGCCACAGAGGTATCTACTTTGCCTCCTGTTACGAGATAACCCCCTAGTTGATATATTCATACCCTCTGGCATATCCAAAGCCAACGTGGGGCAATTCTGAGGGAGACAGGATATATGGACTTATTTATCAATGCAATAATCAATGAAAAGATTAAAAAAATAAGGTTATAAAGGCATAAAGTTAAATTACCAGAGCAACTAATCAACGAGATTACCCCTGTAAGGCTCATAATTGGGCTGTGTTCGGAGAACAGGTAAGGGAAGGCATATTCATGCCAAATGGGGTAACGAATCGAACATGGGCCAATCTACGAAGTAGCTGGATAAAGATGTAATAAGTATAGTCCACATGCCGTTATATTGTTTTGGATTTATCAACGGCTCAAAGCTTTTAGGCAGGCTGTTCTCTTAATCTATTCTTGTTCTTTTGGTTATTGTTAATCTGGTTCTTGTTACTGTAAAAGCCCTTTGACATGGTTACGTCGTAATCTTTTACTACCCTACGTCACGGATTTTGACTAGGTATTGGCTAAAAAGGCTAGAGGACGTCACGATTTTTTACTTGGATAGACCGGCTGTTTTGCAACAAATCACAGTCCTCTTCAAACCCTAAACAATGAACAAACATTGCACAACAAAAAGAGGTCTAGCCGTTACAAAAAATTGAAAGATCTTTCACCCAAACGAAGGAATTTGTAAGTGTATGTCGAATTAAACAGATAGCACCATTTGAAAAGGGATGAGGTATATGAGGGAGAAACTGGCTTTACTAAGGAAGATAGATAGAAAACGAAAAGCGATGTACCAAGCGATGGATAAAGGTCAAGATTACGAAATAGTCTACAAGCTATCCTGTGAATTGGACGTATTGATCGTAGAATTTATCAAGAAATACCAGAAGAGAGATTTGATGCAATCAGCCTGTTAATCTTGACTTACATAAAGAAAGATCGAGCATAGAACAAATAAGTCTATGCTCTTTTTCATGCCTACTTTTACGTAAAGGGGTGTAGATATGGCTTCTGTAAAATACGAAATATCCAAACGCTTCACCATGGAAAGCCCAATCACATCACGTACTCTCGCCATATCCGAAGCCTTCGGTATTTCCCTAGACGATGAGCAGACCTTTACCGTCTACGACAACGAAGAGATCACCATAACCACTGGAGATATCGTTTACATTACAGGCGATTCAGGAAGTGGCAAATCCATACTGCTCCGTGAACTAAAACAGCGAATCCCCAACGGTATCAGCAACAGCGAGCTTACCATCAACTCCGACCAGCCGATTATCGAAGCTGTCGGCAAAGACCTCGAAGAAGCCATGTATCTCTTATCGTTGGTGGGCTTAAACGATGCTTTCATCTTCCTCCGTAAGTACAGCGAATTAAGCGATGGCCAGAAATATCGCTTTCAACTTGCTAAGTTACTAGAATCAAATGCCAACTGCTACTTCATTGACGAATATTGTGCTTTGTTAGACCGAGAGACTGCAAAAGTAGTCTCTTTTAATATACAAAAAATCTGCCGTAAACTAGGCAAGACCTTGATTGTTGCCACAGCCCACACCGACCTTGCCGATGATTTACTACCTAACTTGCTAATCCGAAAAGGTTTAGAAAATGATGTTCAGGTGGAATATCGTAAAGTCCGAGAAAACCCACAATGCTCCCTCGTCGAAAAGCTAGAGCTGCTACCAGCTACCCTTGAAGATTACTACGTCCTATCCCGTTTTCATTATCGCCAAAGAAAAGTACAAGCCGTTCAAGAAATCTACAAACTGGTCAACGGCAAGGAAATTGTAGGTGTTATCGTCTACGTCTACCCACCACTCGCTCTCGCAGGCCGTAACGTCGTAACCAGCCGGTATAAAGCAGCAACCAGCGAAGTAGCTCGTTTAATCAATCAAGAAGTTACAATGATTAGCCGGGTTGTTCTTCATCCGAAATATCGTGGCATTGGCCTTGGTACAAAGCTAATCAAAGATACTATGCCGTTAACAAGCAAGCGATATGTAGAAGCTCTGACGGTCATGGGCCGATATAACCCTTTTAACGAAAAAGCTGGCCTTCGCAAAGTAGAGTACGAAACGAAAGATCGTTATAAAAAAGTAAGAAACCAACTCATTCTGCTTGGCTGGGATATGAAGATGGCTTCCACACGTCAATACAACCTCGATAAACTCAACGATCTCGACGAAGCTACCTACAAACTTCTGGCCGACCAAATCGTAACCAAAGTCCTGCAAGGTAGAACTTACTGTGTCCGTGGTGGTGGGCGTAAAGGGAAAGTCAAAGATGGCAGCGATTTTATGAAAGAAGAAGTGGCCTCTATGATTAAAGAAATCGTACCGAAAGAAAAAGTATATTTAATCTGGGAAAACCCGGACTGGAATATGGAAGCTGTTGGCTAAAACTAAGCTGTAAGGAAATACCTCCCTCAAAATACGGTAAAAAAGGCAAAAACAAGTTTACCGTTTGGCGAAGTCGAGATATAGTTACCGTGCAAGCAAGACATCGCCAAAACAACGAGGGAGAGATGCAGCATGAGTAACAGCACAAGCTTCAACAACGAGAGAACCTTCGGAGTAGAAATTGAATTTTTCGGAGTTCACTACAGCAAAGTTATCGAAGCCCTCACCAACAAAGGCATCAACGTAAGACACGAATCATACAACCATGTAACAAGACGACACTGGAAACTGGTATATGATTCAAGCGTAACAAGAAGAGACACAGGCAATCATGGTGGAGGCCACGAACTTGTATCACCCATCTTAAAAGGCCAAGAGGGATTGAAGGAACTGAGAATCGTAATGGAAGCCTTACAAGAAATCGGGGGGAAAGTAGACAAAACTTGCGGAATCCATGTACACCACGATGCAGGCGATATGAAACTCGAAAACTTCAAGAACATCTACACCATGTATTACAAATTTGAGAAATGGATTGATACCCTCTTACCACCAAGCAGACGAGGAAACGGCAATACATACTGCAAATCCATCGAAAAATACAAAATGGAGGCCATAATCAATGCCAATAGCATGAACGACTTGCAGATGATACTTAACAGCCGATACCTAAAATTGAACATTCAATCCTACTGGACACATGGAACGCTAGAGTTCAGACAACATGGCGGATCGTTAGAACCTGAAAAAGTAACCAACTGGATCATCTTTAGCCAATCCATTGTAGAAAGATCAAAAGGCACCAAGGTTCGCCTTAGCCATGATAGAGATAGCGTAGACTTGGACAAGCAAGAAAGAAGATTTCGCAGAATGATCTTTGGCGACTACAAAGCCGGATGCCTCGACAATGAATACGGACAAGCCTTCCAGTACCAAGTAGAGCGGAGACAACACTTTTTAAGCCGGGTCGCATAAAACCCGGCTTCTTCCCCCAATAAACAATCAAGGAGAAGGGTATAATGGCTGTAACAATGATGGAGAGGTTGTATTCATTGCTAAGAGTCACCTTAAATGACGGAACGGTTCTGATCGGTTCAACCTATGAAGAGGTCGTGAAAAATCTCTGGCATGATTCTTGGGATGCAGCAACGACCGTAGAAGAATACATGGAAAAAGTGCAAAAGCGAGTAGTAATCCAAACTGGCGACTCTATCACTTTTCATGACCATGAATCTTTTATTAAAGAGCTTGCAAGAGTAAAACTGGTTACCACAATTGAAACCGATGTAGCACACTAGCAAATCCTTCTGGCGATAGATAAGCTTGCAGGGCATCGTGAATAAGCGATGCCTCTTTTTTTTATCTAAAACAGTTTACAAATAAAGTAAAAGGAGATATAACAGACCTAACCTAAGTACAAGCAGAAGGAGATGTTACAGTTGTTTTATAAAAAGATGAAAAAACGAACGACCCATTTACCACTTTTGTATTTTGCCTACGGCTCCAATCTGCACAAAGAACAGATGCAAATACGATGTCCTGATAGCGTACCTCTTTGCAGAGCTACCGTTTATGACTACATCTTAACCTTTCGAGGCAATCGCAGAGGCGTTGGTGTAGCTGATATTATCCCAACGAACAAAAGCCAAGTGGAAGGGGCTTTATATCGGGTTTCCTTACGAGACTTACGAAACCTTGACCGATATGAAGGCTACCCTACTTTATATCGACGCTACCCCATTGAAGTGGAAACAGAAGATGGCATAAAAGAAGCCTTTGTCTATCGGATGAATGAAGAGTTTACTTTTGCTCCACCATATGAAAAATACTTTCATACCATAAGCGAAGGCTACGACCATTGGGGAATCAATGAAGAGGACTTATTAACAGCAAGACAAAAAGTAACCAACCTTATTCTTGGAAAAAAAGCAAACTAATCCACAAAGCGACAAAAAAGCTGTGGATAATGTGGACAATGTGAATAAATAAGAACGCTGCAGATTCAATTCTGTGGCGTTTTTTTATGTTATCCCCATAAAGGGTTTGCTCTATAAAACGGTGGCCACAGCTGGGCATAGGAAGGCCAACGTGGGGAAGGTACGTCGTACAGATGGAGGTGTTTTGAATCAATACAGAAGAAAGAAAAGAACGGATTCTCCGATTGGAAGAACGATGTCGACTGATTGGATCGGTTCAAGACCAATATGGCTTAGATAAAAAAATGCAAGACCAGTACATTGCTGATATGAAGGAGCTTTTTCGCTTACGACGAATTGAACGAGCCGAATCAGATGTACTGTCTTTTATCTATGAATACTTTTCTGACGACTTAAACCCTGAAAACGACCAAAACCTCATTCCTGCCGGAACATCTTATGAGCAAGCACCAAAATTTCACCAAGAACTTTGTAACCTTCTTCGTACCGTTTCTATTGATAACCCTACAGCAAGAATTGCATGGGCAGCACCAAGGGGCCACGCCAAATCTGCCTATCTATCGAACTGTTTTCCTATACACCAGATTGTATTCAACAAACGAAAGTACATCTTGATTATTTCAGAAACCGATTCCATGGCAAAGAAGTTCATCGAGTGGATATCGTTGCAACTTAAATTCAATCAAAAGCTACGAGCCGACTTTGGTGAGATTCTTTCGGAAAGAAAGTCGATGAACGAACGAGATAACCAAGAGGCTTTCCTAACGAGAAACGGTATTTTAGTTGAAGCAGCATCTATGGGCAAACAGCTTCGTGGTAAAAGAAACGGCTCTTACCGGCCCGACCTCGTTATCCTTGACGATCTAGAATCAGCAAAAAACACGAACACGCCAGAGCTGCGAGATAAAAACCTTCACTGGTTTAACTCCGTCATTATGCCGATTGGCGATCCAGCCAAGACAGCTTTTATCTACATGGGGACGATTGTTCATCCTAGAGGCTTGTTGCCGACGGTTTTACAGAGAGCAGATTTTGAATCTCGTATCTATTCAGCCATTGTTTCTTATCCTGAGAAAGAAGATTTGTGGGAGCAATTTGAAACGATCTGTCGTAATCCAGAGAAAGAAAATCGTCTGGAAGAAGCGATGAATTTTTATAAAACCAATCAAAGTGAAATGGATCAAGGCGTCGAGGTCTTATGGCCCGGACGCTTTTCTTATGCCCGTTTGATGACAGAAAAGATCAATATCGGCTCAAGAGCCTTTGGTTCAGAGTTTCTCAACAATCCAGTAGACGAAGAAAGCCAGATCTTTAAGCCCAGTATGTTTACCTTTTTCGATTATGGCGATCTAAAAAATGACCAAGGTAGACCTTTACCTCTTGATTACTTCGGAGCTTGGGATATAGCGATGGGTAAGTCCAACCGAAGTGACTACAATGCCATCGTTACCATCGCTAGAGATCGTAAAACAGGCATCTTATATGTCGTTGATAGCTGGGCCAAAAAGTGTCCTGCCCATGAAGCCCTAAACGTCTTGGTTGATAAAGTAAAAAAGTATCATCATAGAGTCTTTGCCATAGAAACAGTACAAGCTCAATTTGATTTTTTCCGTCAAGCAAGAGAACGACTGGCCAGTGAAGGTGTCTATACGACCAAGCTCAAAGCCGTAACGAGCCGAACGAAAAAAGAAGAACGGATTGAGTCCCTAGAACCTGTTATCGAGCAAGGCATCTTACGTTTTATGAGACACCAACGACTGCTTTTAGAAATGCTAGAGCAATTCCCCAACCACGACCACGATGATTTGCCTGATGCTTTGCAGATGGCGGTTGAACTTTGTGGCAACGGTCGACGAAGAACCTTCCATAAAAAACCCCTTGGCTTGTAAAAGAAAAGTGTAGTGATTCTAGGTAATCGAAGTTGGCTTAGGGAAGGAAGTGAGTTTTCTTTGTTTACGATAGGCAGCCATTATCCAGATCGTGCCCATAGAGAACGGATTAAACGATACAGGGAAAACAAAAAGCTCTTTTTAGGGCAGCATTATGAAATTTTTCAGCGAGTACAACATCGCTTATCGAGCCGACAAAGTGAGGTTCTTTATATCTCAACCAACTTGCCCGGTGTGATTTGCAAAAAATCAGCCGACTTTCTCTTTGGCGAAAGACCAACCTTTACAGCCGGAAAAAGCGATAACTCCAATGAACAAAAAGCCATAGAACGGTTCATCGACAATAACGATTTGCACATCACCAACTATGAAAGTGCCTTATCGAACGCGTACAGAGGCGATTCCTTCTACAAGATTCGTTACGGTCAAGAATACGAAGGAGCTGTAGATAAAACCTTAGATCCTTTTCGAGTAATTATTGAAAGCCAGAACCCAGAGTACGTTTTCCCAGAAACAGCACTAGGCGATACCAATAAGACGGTTGCTTATCATATTGCTTACCCTGTATTGGTCAAACACAGCGATAACGAAGAATGGATTCTAAACGTAGAAAGCCACTACCCAGGTCGGATTCAATACAGGAAGTATCGTATGAATCCAATCGTCGTGACCGTAGACAATGAAATCAACGAATGGCAGATTTACGCTGAAATCCTAGCAGAAAGAAAAGAAGTAGCAACAAGTGTACCTTTTCCCTTGATCGTTCATGTACCCAACTACGCCACCGACGATAGCTGGGAAGGTATCGACGATGTAAGCGAACACAAACCTCTATTTGATGAAATCAATCATCGACTCTCTCAAATTGCTTCCATCTTGGACAAACATGCCGACCCAGCCATGGCTGTTCCAGCAGGCACGTTGGGTGAAGATGAACGAGGCAATCCCATCTTTCGAGTCGGTATTGATAAAGTCTTTGAAGTGATGGGTAAAGATGAAGTGATTCCTCAATACATCACGTGGGATGGTCAACTGCAAGCTGCCTTTACAGAGCTAGAACATTTAATCAAGATGCTTTTAATCAATGCAGAAATACCGGAAATCGCTTTGGGTGTAGGTGATGCCGGAACCAGTGGTGCTTCTGGTTTGGCGATCAAATGGAGACTTAACTCAATCCTTGCAAAAATCAACAGGAAACGACAGTATTACGACAAAGCCTTAAAGCGAGTATTGTTGTTAGCTCAATTGCTAGAAAAAGCTCGCCAAGGAAAAGTAGACTACGAAGTTACCGTCCCAAAAGTGAAGTTCAAAGACGGTTTACCGGACGATGAACTAGAGCTTGCTAACATCATGTCGATTCGAACCAGTGGTAAGCCAACAATCTCTCAAAAAGCAGCTATGATGTGGTTAGATGATTTAACAGAAGAACAAGCCGAGGCTGAGTTGGCTCGTATGAAAACGGAAGAAGAATCAGCAGACCCTTCCATCTTTCAAGAAGCAGAAGAAGGTGAGGAATAATGCCCCACCTTCCAAGCCCCAACTATGAAAGAGATGTAAACCGACTTATAAGTTACTACAAAAAAGCCTTTCTTGTAGTAAGCCAGCAACTGCGAGTGATCCCTCAACTTCGTACCATCGAAAAAGCACAGGCCGAAGCTTTGTTAGGTCAAATTATGTTTACCCTTCGAGAACTCGATAACTCTACAAAGAATTGGTCAGATGACGTAATCAGAAAAACCTTCACAGAAGCCCAAGCAAGAACTGTACTTACACTTGGAGCTGCTTCCACCTTATCGGAGGCAGCTTCTTCTGTTTCTTTTTCGCTACTCGCCCGTGAACGAGTGGAAGCTCTTATCAACGATACTTACAGCGATCTTTTAATGGCTACGCAGAATACGGAAAGAAAAGTAAAAAGGCTTGTAAGGAACACCGTTGGCGAAGCAATGAGGATGAAAGCCATCGAGCAACTTGGTCGCAGAACCACGAAAAAAGCCATTGTTGCAGAGCTTACCCTGCAAGGTTTATCAAGGCAACTTCAAAGTGATGCTTGGGTAGGTATTGTAGACAAAGCAGGCCGACGATGGAAGTTGTCGACCTATGCAGAGATGGTGGTTCGAACGAAGTTGACACAAGCACATATTGAAGGCGTTCGTGTTGAAACATTGGAACGTGGTGTAGACCTTGCTGTTATATCATCCCATGGAGCAAAAGATGCTTGTAGCTCTTATGAAGGCATGATTATTTCACTCCATGGATTAACAAAAGGCTATCTTACTTATGAGGAAGTAAGGGCCACAGGCAAGATTTTTCATCCCAATTGCCAGCACCACGTAAGCCCTGTAAGAGATGTGAATTTACTGCCTTCTACTCTGCGAGACAAACATGAAGAGAAAAGAAAGCAGTTACAACAAAGGAGGAACTAACTTTGGCTGATACAGTACAAGAAACAAATCAAGAGCAGCAAACAAAACAAGAAACGCAAACGGTAACAAAAGACACTTTAATCCCCAAAGAACAGTTCGAAGAAATCCACAGCAAATATGAAGAAGCTCAAAAGCAACTGCAACAACTGCTTACAGAAAAAGAAAATGCCGATAAAAAAGCAAAAGAAGAACAAGGCAAATTCGAGGAGCTTTATAAAACGACGGCAACAGAATTAAACAAAGCCAAGGAAGGATATACAACTACGAACAATCGTGTACAACAGTTAGAGCAAGCAATCCAAGGCTTAATCGATACAAAGCTACAAGGCATTCCCGAAGATTACCATGACCTGATTCCAACCAACCTCACACCGGAAGCTCGCCTTAACTGGCTGACCAATGCCGAAAACAAAGGACTTTTCAAAACACAAAAAGATGAACCTCTGGGCCAACCGACGAACCCCGGCAAAACCGAAACAACAGACTTAAACTCGTTAAGCCCTATGCAACTCATACGAATGGGCTATGCACAAAAGTAGCGTGACCTTTCAATAAGGTGACGCTTTTTTATTTCCCTACAATAACAGCACGATTGAAGGAGGAACAACATGGCTTTAACTCTTACAGAAGCGTCAAAACTCTCGACAGACACATTGCAAAAAGGTGTCATTGAAACTTTCGCACGAAGTTCTGCTGTCTTAGAACTGCTCCCCTTTATGGAGATCGCAGGTAACTCCTATCGCTACAACCAAGAACATATCTTGCCTGGTATCGCTTTTCGGGGTGTCAACGAAGGGTATGTAGAATCTTGTGGTGTTGTCAATCAACTATCAGAAGGCTTGTATATCCTCGGTGGTGACGTAGATATTGATAAGTTTTTGATCCAGACTCGTGGCAACGTCAATGATATCCGAACTGTCCACACATCCATGAAAGCCAAAGCACTCGCCTTAGAATGGACACGTGCTTTCTTTAAGGGAGATATGGCTGCTGGACAGCAATTCGATGGTTTGCAAAAACGACTTACAGGCAATCAGGTTATTGACGGACTTGTTGAACCTATTACCACAACCATGCTCGATGAATTGATTGACACTGTAGAAGGCGAACCAGACGTTTTACTGATGTCCAAAGCGATGCGACGACAAGTGAAAGCCGTCTTGAAAAAATCGAAGCACTATATTGAAAGTGGAGAAGATTCTTTCGGTCGACCTGTAAACCTCTACGCCGGTATTCCGATTCGAACGATTGAAACAGATGGTGCTGGTCAAGAGATTTTAGGATTTAACGAAATTGGTAACACAGCTTCTATCTATGCTGTAAAGTTTGGATCAGAGCAGTACACATCGGGCTTACGAAATGGTGGGGTACAAGTTCGTGACCTTGGTGAGATTGACGAAAAACCAGTATTCCGAACTCGAATTGAGTTCTACTGTGGTATGGCTGTGTTCCATCCACGAGCAGCAGCTCGGCTATCAAATCTTCGTAGAATGACACCTGACGAAATGAAAGAAGAAAAGTAAAAATCAACAGTGGCAGGGAGAGCTTTCTCCTTGTCACTTTATTTTTTTAATTAAAGGAGGAATCGCCATGGCCTATCTGATTACTACCAAAAACAAACTTTATAACGGTGCAACCGAAGGTGTTCTCTTTAATCAAGCAAAGCCATCGTAGAAGATGAACGGATCAAAGATATTTTAGTTATCAACTACGGTTATGAAGCCACAGTGATTGTTGATAAAGGTGAAGAAAAGAAAACAAAAACACCTCAAAAGTGAGGTGAATCATTTTGACCTATGATGTAGTAGAGGCAGACCGTTATTTTACTGAACAAGTTCTTCATAACGAAGAATGGTTTGCTGTTACTCTAGAAATTCGCCAAAGAGCCTTACAAAATGCAGCCAATCAGCTTTACCGATCTTTTCGTCGTTATCACCGAGAACAACGACCTCTCCCCATCGAGGCCATCTACGAACAAGCCCTCTGGCTTCTACGAATGGACGAAACGATTCGCAAATCAGAACAAGGCGTAAAAACCGTCTCTGTTAGTGGCCTTAGCATTTCCATGGATAAAGCAAAAGCCATTTCTCCTGATGTCTTCGCTATCATAGGGCGAAAAGTAGGGAGGTATATCTAATGATTCCATTAAAACAAACGGTCAAAGTACGGCAAGCTGGACGATTGGATAGTTGGGGCATTGCAGAATTAGATCAAATTACATCATACTTCTGCCGAATTGACGAAGCCTTCAAAGTTGTAAAAGACAGTAACGGTAAAGAAGTGATTTCACAAGCTACCGTTTTAATCAAAGGTTTGGCTTCTATCAGTATGGACGATCAGATTGAATGGCGAGACGAACTTCACAGAAAGCACAGCAAAAGGCCCATTTCAATCTCAGTGATACGAGACTTTAGTGGCAAACCTCTCTTCACCAAGGTGTCTTTGTAATGGCTACTATGAACTTTAATGTAGAAATCAATAATCGGTTATTGAGAAGAATCACCAAAGAAACATTGCGAGCAGCCGAAGAAGCCGTCCATGATTGTGTCGACGATTTAATCCGAGTATCGTCAGAAACGGCTCCTCACGACAAAGGTATCTTAGAAAAGTCTCATGCCAAAGAAGTGAAAGTAAGACGTGGCCAAGTTGACGGTCGAGTTGATTACACCATCAAGGAAAGGTACTCACAAGGAAACTTTAACTACGCTCTATTCATCCATGAAGGAACCTACAATCTCGGTAAAAGGTCACGCCAAAAGCCTGGTGGCATTGGTATGAGTGGCAAGCATTACAGCGTAGGCAATAAATTTTTAACTCGGCCCTTAGAAGGAGAATCGAATGAGTACAGTCGTCATATTGGCAAGCAAATAAAAAGAGAACTTGAACGATAGAGAGGTGGCTCATTATGAAAGTCATCGACTTACTTCGTCTCACCGAAGAAAACATAAATTACCCTTTTTACCCTAACGCCTTTCCCACAGAAGGGGAAAACAACTGTGCTGTCCTTCGTTTAACAGGAGGTAGACAATATAAAAGCAAAGTACAACGGCCTGCCTTTCAGTTCATTATCCGAGCCGAACACCCAGCCTTAGCCGAAGAACGAGCATGGCAAATCTATAAAGTCTTTAATGAAAAGCGAAACTTCGACGTTGGTGAAAGCCACGTCATTTTTTGTGTAGCCCAAGAAGCTACGCCTTTATATATCGGAACGGACGAAAATGAACGATTTCTCTACAGCCTAAACTTTACGACTGTGACGGAGGTACGATAATGGGCAAAATTGCTGGCGTAGATGTCCTTTTGTATGTAGAGATTAACGAAGAAAAAATCGTATTGGGTGGTCAAAGTGGAGCTACCTTAAACCGAACAACCAACATCATTGATACCACGTCGAAGGACGCAGGAGGCTGGGTAGAAAACGTAGCTGGCGTAAACTCTTGGGGCTTAGATTGCGAAGGTTTTCTTGTAACCGATGACACAGCCTTGGGAGAAGTAGAGAGAGCTTGGACAGAACGAAAACCCTTAATCGTAGAAATTCGCTTGCCCGGTGGACGAATTTACGGTGGCAAATGCCTTATTTCTGATTTTCCAACGGAATTTCCACAGGACGATGCTGCTTCATATAGCCTCACCTTAACAGGAACAGGGCCGTTAGAGTCGAAAAAGGAGGTAGTCTAGGATGACCAACAAGCGTCGTGGCTTCATCGATATTGAACTGGACAGACCTCGACAATTACGTTATACCCTCAATGCTTTTGCTGAAATTGAAGAACGGCTGGGTGTTCCTTTAGCAGAACTGGGCAATATCAAGCTAGGCATGAAAACAGTACGGACGATTCTTTGGGCCGGATTGCTTCACGAAGATATTAGTATTACAGAAGAAGAAGTTGGCGATATGGTAGGCTTTGAAAAACTAGAATATGTACAGAGAAAAATTGCAGAAGCCTTTGAAGTAGCCACCGGAAAAAAGGAGTAGGGCGAGCCGATTGGGATGAATTAAAAAGAATCGCCTTCGGTTCGCTACGGTTAAATCCTCATACCTTCTGGAATCTTATCATGTCAGAATTGATGGAAATGTATCAGGCTTATGTAGAAGAAGAAAAACGGCAATGGGAAATGGAGTATGATCGCACAGCTTGGTTTGTCTCACACATAATGAACGCCTCTGGCAACTACAAAAGACCGATAACTCCCGATAAACTCTTAAATAAAGCAAAAGACTCAAATCCTAGAGTAACGATAGAGGAAAGACAAGCAACTCTCAAAGAATTACAAGCAAAGTTTCAAAAGACCGCTAACCAATAAATGAGGTTGGCGGTCTTTTTTATTTGATCCAAAAGGGGTGGTTTTTTGTCCTCTACCTTAGCCAGCTTACTTGTAAGAATTGGCGTGGATATGTCAGACTTTCAAAGTTCCATGGAGTCGATGGAAAAGAAATTGACCAAAGTAGGTAAGAAGTTAAATGATGTAGGCAAAGACCTTTCTATGAAAGTAACAGCACCCATCGTAGCTTTCGGAACGGTAACACTAAAAGCAGCAGGCGATTTTGAATCATCCATGAATCGAGTGAAAGCCCTATCAGGAGCTACAGGCGATGAATTTGCTTCTATGCGAGATTTAGCCAAAGAACTAGGTCGAACTACACAGTTTTCAGCTTCCCAAGCTGCCGATGCGATGGGCTTTTTAGCGATGGCAGGCTTTAAGGCCAACGAAATGATGGGGGCTTTGCCGGGGACGTTAAATCTTGCAGCAGCAGCCGGTATTGATTTGGCTACATCTGCTGATATCGCTTCCAACATTCTCACAGGGTACGGCAAAAGCGTAGAAGAACTGGCTCACGTCAACGATGTCTTGGTTAAAACAATGACTTCATCGAACGTAGATTTACGGATGCTTGGCGAATCAATGAAGTACGCAGCTCCTGTAGCAAGTGCCTTGGGTGTATCTTTTGAAGAAGCCTCTGCTGCAATCGGAATGATGGGCAACGCTGGTATTCAAGGTTCACAAGCAGGTACAGCTTTACGTGGTGGACTGGCTCGACTGGCAAAACCAACAAGAGAAGTAACTCGTGCTTTAGATCGTTTGGGCGTTCAAACTCACGACTCGACAGGCAAGATGAAACCTTTGGCTGAGATTATAGGCGATTTAGAAAACAAAGGAGCCACGGCTGCCGATATGCTGGCGATCTTCGGACTAGAAGCTGGCCCAGCTATGCAAGCTCTTTTAGAACAAGGCTCTGATTCCTTAAAGTCCTTTACATACGAACTTGAAAATGCAGGTGGAACAGCCGAAACGATAGCTGCTGCTCAAATGGAGGGCTTTAATGGATCATTAAAGGAATTGCAAAGTGCCTTAGAAGGCTTAATGCTGGCGATTGCTGATTCTGGTCTATTAGAGTGGTTTACGGAAATCACAAAAAAGGTAACAGCATGGCTTCAAAAGGTAAGTGAAACAAACCCAGAACTACTTCGCCTTGGAACCATCGTGGCCCTCGTTGCAGCAGCCATTGGCCCCTTATTAATCGTCTTTGGAAAAGTGATCGGTGCCGTAGGTGTTATCGCCGGAGCATTGCCTGTCATGGGTACAGCCTTGGCAGCCTTAACCGGGCCAATTGGAATCACCATTGCAGCCGTAACTGCTTTTATTGCCGTTGGATATAGCCTTTATAAAAACTGGGATGAAATCGTAGGCTTTTTAAGTCAACTCTACAACAATCTTAAAGACAAAGTTTCTGGTACGATGAACGAAATGGGTCAATCCATTTCCCAGCATTATCAAAAGGTAAAAACATCAACAGTAGAAAGTTGGGGCTATGTAAAAGGTTATCTTGCTATAACACTATCTGAAATGAGCAAAAGTGTAGCCCTTCATGGTGGCTCTATCTATAACAGCATGGCGAACAGCTTTCACAATGTTCACGCCGTAACAGCTTCTATCTGGCAGGGCGTAAAAAACACCATCTTTCGTCATATCGAAGAAGCCAAAGAGATTGTAAGAAGTGGTCTAAAAGCTATTCAAAGTTTCTTTAGCAACCTTACCTTAACCTTACCCCGACCGAAGCTACCTCGCTTTAGCCTATCAGGAAACTTTAGTCTTACACCTCCAAGTGTACCCAAAGTCGACGTGAGTTGGTACAAAAAAGGTGGACTCTTTAACGGCCCTAGTATCATCGGTGTCGGTGAAGCAGGGCCGGAAGCTGTTGTACCCTTGCAAGGTCATCGCATGAAACCTTTTGCAGCCGAGATTGCACAACAAATGGGCCACAGCCCTACAGGTGAAAAAGTAGATGCTGTAACCATCCAAGTAGCTCAGTTGATTGTTCGAGAAGAAGCTGATATCGAAAAGATTGCTAACCAGCTTTACCGTTTGCAACAGCGAGGACAGCGAGCCAAAGGAGTGTTTGCTTAAAGATGTTTTACTTTAACAATCAAGACAGCACCGACTTTTTAATTGAAAACAAAGTCCGACACAGCCTTTTGCCACAGCTAGAGAAAAGAACCTTAACTGTAGCAGGGCGACCGGGCTTTTATGACTTTGGATCTCGACTCGGAGGAAGAGAGATTCAAGTGGACGTAACGATAAAAGAAAGTTCATCGCTGATGTTACGGCAAAAGGCAAGAGATATTGCTTCATGGCTTTATCATCAAGAAGTAAAACCGCTTCTTTTCAGCGATGAACCGGATAAACACTACTTTGCCAGAGTGGATGGTAAAACTGATATTGACGAAATCGTAGGATTAGGTCAAGGAACAATCACTTTCCTTTGTCCTGACCCTTTTGCTTATGGAGCTATTAAGACCGTTCCACTTCATGCAGGGCCAATCACGAATGAAGGTAGTTACGATACCTACCCCGTTATCACTTTGCAATTTCAACAAGCTACATCACAACTAAGAATACGTTCTGGCGATAAGCAAGTTTTACTGGTTCATCCATTTCAACAAGGTCAAGAGCTTGTAGTTGACCATAATAGAGCTGTAGTGAAGTTGAATGATCTTAGAATTATGAACAGCTTATACCTTTCGAGCGAGTTCTTTCCTATATATAAGGGCGATAATTGGATCACTTTGGAGCCAGCGAATATTGCAACTGCAACTGTTCAATTCAGAGAGAAGTGGTTATAAGGGGGCCAACAATGAGCGAAAGCAGATTTGACGAAAGCCCTTTATTCGTGTTTGACCGAGAAGAAAAGTTTTGCTGCCTACTTTCCAACAGCAATCCCGAAGCTTGTCCTTATACGGAAGCTCTTTATATCGAGAAACTACAAGGTGAACAAACTTTTGAATTTATTGTCCCTGCCAACCACGAAGATGCTGCTTATCTGGTGGAAGAAAACATGGTGGCTTTTCAAGACCTAGAAAACAACTATCAGCTTTTTATCATTCGCCAAATCGAAGAAGCCCATGGCGAGATTATCGTAAAACGAGTGTACTGCGAACATGCCTCTTTAGAATTGTTAGATGAAATCGTAACAGAGCTTAGACCGAAAAACGTTTCAGCAGGCTTTGCTTTATTGCAAGTTTTAGATCAAACACGGTGGCTGTCTGGTACAGTAGCCAATCTTGGATTAGGGAGCTTAGACAGTTACTATGACAATGCCTTATCTACAATCCATGAAATCGCAAACATCTGGGGTGGTGAGCTTCGCTTTCGAGTAACCATTTCCGGGAATACCATCACAGGTCGATATGTCGATTTGATATCTTTACGAGGTACAGAAACAGGCAAACGATTTGAATATAACAAAGACATCATCAACATCTGCCGAAAAGTCGATTCTAGCAATGTCAAAACAGCTCTGATTGGTAGAGGTAAAGGCGAAGAAACAGGTGATGGCTATGGTCGAAGAATCACTTTTGAAAAGGTAGAGTGGCAAAAAGCAAAAGGCCATCCTGTCGATAAGCCGAAAGGTCAAAACTTTATAGGTGATGCAGAAGCCTTAGTCATGTTTGGTCGAAGTAACAGCAACGGAACAAAGCGACATCGTATGGGCCTGTATGAAGATATAGAAGAAGATAATCCAGAGAGACTTTTAGAGAAAACATGGATGGATTTACAGAAACAAAAAATGCCTTTGGTTCAGTATGAACTAACGGTCGTAGACTTAGAAACTTTGACGGGTTATGACCACGAAAAGGTTAGGCTAGGCGATCAAGTTATCGTTATTGACCGAGAACTACAGCCAGCCTTGACAGTAAAAGCTCGTATTATAGAGATTCGACGATATAAAAACGAACCAGAAAAAGCAGAAGTAAGGTTAGGCAACTTTTTACCCATCTTTACCGATCAAATGACAGAGATGAATCGTTGGCGTTCTAAAGTAGCCAACAAAGAAGTATTCTGGGACAACAAGATGGATAAAGGGAATGTCAAAACAGATTGGTTAGAAGGTGTCATCAACGCCTTACAAAACGAAGTCCGAGCTGGAAGTGGAACAGTAAAGATAACAGAACAAGACGGCATCTTAATTACGGACAAAGAAGAAAATCCCACCAGAGCATTACGGCTTTTAGGTGGGATTCTTGCGATTGCTAACAGTAAAAACGATGCCACCGGAGAATGGAATTGGAGAACCTTCGGTTCAGGTGATGGCTTTACTGCCGACCTTATCAACACTGGTAAGATTCGTTCGAACCAGATAGAAGTCGGATTCGATACGACCTTTCAAAGTGGTTATGACCCTTCTCAAAAAGAAACACCAGAAGGCTCGCAGGCAAAGGCCAATTCAGCCGAAGAAGCAGCGAAATCCTATGCTCAACTGGTAGGTCAAAGAATC
Organism: Heliorestis convoluta; assembly: GCF_009649955.1. Taxonomy (NCBI): domain Bacteria; kingdom Bacillati; phylum Bacillota; class Clostridia; order Eubacteriales; family Heliobacteriaceae; genus Heliorestis; species Heliorestis convoluta. Next base: position 1,492,583 of record NZ_CP045875.1, read on the forward strand.
AATCCTTACTTCGAAAAAGAAAAAAGTTTCTGGTCAGCAGCCTACGAAGGAAAAACAGTGAATCAAACCAACGCTGGCACCATCGTTCATGGAACAGGTATCGCAGGTGGTGCCGTATGGGAGATTCAAGGCCAGCAATGGGCTTATTATGTAGAACCTATTCCTGTCAACGTAAACCGGATTTATAAATTAAGATTGCGAGTAAGACAAACCATAAACCCCACCAATGGTGGAGAAAAAAATAAAGTCTACGCCGGGGTCGTAACGTTAGACGGCAATTACAGACATATTGACGGTGGAGCTGGTTTTCATCGTTACTGTGCCGTAGCCGGAACAGGTATTACAACCAGCCAAGGTTGGCATGTCTTCGAAGGCTTGATTACTGGCGTAGGCAATCAACATCATCAATTTCGCCAAGGGACGGTATATGTACGTCCCTTATTTTTAGTCAACTATGAAGGTGGCAACGGGACAGTTCAAGTCGATTCTTTAGAATTTATAGATGTAACAGAATCCACAGAAGCCCAGCAAGTTGCCAATACTGTTAAAAGCACTGTTGATACGAACAAAGCCATCTGGGATCGAGCTGCAACGATTAATAGCGACGATACGATTACAGCCTCTAAGTTAAAAGGAGCTATCAATGTAGCCAGCAATATGATTCAACGAGATTCCAACTTCTACTGGGATCAATCGGGCTTTTATGCCAAAGACCCGAACAATGTTCAACGAGTTGTTCGTATTACCAGTGGGGGTGTTGGAGTATCGACCAATGGAGGACAGAGCTTTAGAAATGCCATCACAGCCGACGGTGTAGTAGCAAGTACATTAACAGCCGGAACGATTCAAGGTGTAACCATCGAAGGTGGTACGATTCGATCCAATACGAGTATTGACGTAACAACCAATCTTCGAGTGGGTAAAGAAATTACTTTAGGTAGTATGTCTGATGGTACAGATAAGAAAATTCACTTTTCTACGTCGGCTCTTATCTCTACCTATCCTCATGCTGTCATGGGTGTCAATGCCCTTCGAATATCTTCACCCTATTTGACCATTGATTCGCCTATCAGTATCAATGGTACTTTAGAGTTATTGAATCAAAATGGTTCTTTTGCTTGGCAGACAAATAGCCAATATATCGGTGCCAATACGTGGACGAAACTAACGTATAATCACGTAGGGTATGATAGAAGAAGTGAGTACAACAACAGCCTTTCACGGTTTACAGCCAGTAGTAGTGGTAGATATCTAGTAACCGCTTCCATTCGCTATATATGGCATGCTCACAATACGACCAGTTCTATGATGTTATATCGAAATGGTGGGGCCTATCTCCGGTTTAATACGGCCTTTTCAGGAGCCATAGGTGCTACTACCATATCAGGAGCTGTTATTACAGAGTTAGCGACAGGTCATTACATTGAGTTATATGGCTTTTTAACCAATCCAGCCAATACCGATGCTTCGCAAGAATCATCCTACTTCACGGTTTATAAAATCGCATGAAAGGTTGAGGCCATGAGAAAAAATATCGCTTTGGCTATCCTTATTCGATATCCAGACCTGAATCCCTTAGAGGATTTTACCGTAAGAGATGATGGGGAAGGACAGTATCTTGACCATTGGAACAACAGTTATTCCAAACCGAGTGAAGCCGAATTGGATGAATGGTGGAGCCACTATCTTTTTGCTTACCAGAACAACAGTTATCGAGAAAAAAGGTTTGCAGAGTATCCACCGATAGAAGAACAACTTGATGCAATCTGGAAGATACTTAATCTACCGAAAAATAGTGAAGCATGGTTTATGAAAGTACGAATGAACGAAATTAAAGAAAAACATGAAAATCCACTACGAATGAAAAAGTAAGCCTCCTTTTCGGGGGCTTTTTTATTTTCCCAAAAGAAAGAGGTGATGTGATGGAACAAAGTCTCCTAAAAGCAGCCTTAGAACAAGGTTTGTGGGCTTTATTGTTTGTTTCCTTGTACCTGTATCAGCTAAACGAAAGCCGACGATTGCAAGCCGATGCCAAAGAACGAGAAGTAAAGTTGACCAACTTCCTACAAGACATGACCCGGCAATTCGAGCTTCTTGCGATGCAGTATGAGCGACTCAGTGACAACGTTCAAGAAATCAAATCTGAAATACGTGAAAGGGGACGATGATTTATGAACATCATTCAAGATTTTATTCCAAAAGGTAACCGTAACCGACCGGGTAACACCATGAATCCTCGTTATATTACTGTTCATAACACTGGCAACGTCAACAATGGTGCCAATGCGTTAGGCCATTCTAATTTTATCAAATCCTTAGCTGCCGGATCGACCAGTTGGCATTACACGGTAGATGATCAACGAATCGTTCAACATCTACCTACCAATGAAAACGGTTGGCATGCTGGTGATGGTGGTCATGGCCCCGGTAATCGAACAAGCATTGGTATCGAAATCTGCGAAAATGCTGACGGCAATTATGCCAAAGCCGAAGAAAAAGCCGTTGAGCTAATCGTTCATCTGATGGAAACACATAACATTCCTGTTGAAAATGTTGTATCTCACAAAAAATGGTCAAATAAACAGTGTCCTCATCGCATCCTACCTCGCTGGGGAGCTTTTATTGAAACTATCAAAGAAAAGGCCAGTGAAAAAACGGTTGCCAAACGATTTGACGAAGTACCTGATTGGGCAAGACCATCGGTAAAGAAACTGATGGATCGAGGTATTATTGGTGATCCTGTCGGAGATGCCACGTTCTATCGCATTGCTGTTATTCTTGATCGTCTCAAAGTGATTGCATAATAAAAATATAGTAAAAGGAGAAATGAACGATGTTTGAAGCTGGAATGGTTGTAACGGTTATCATCGCTATTGGTCAATTCACCAAACTTTATGTCGACAGCAAGTACATTCCAATCGTAACAATGATTCTAGGTATTATCGCTGGCCTTTTGTACTTACCTGCTGAAACGATTCAGGCAGGTATTTTTCATGGTGTTGTTGTAGGATTATCAGCCAATGGCCTCTTTGACGTAACCAAAACCTTACACAAGTAAATAGAACTTCCCTTTAGGCCCACTAGCTTACTATAGCTGGTGGGCTTTTTTTTCGTTGAAGATGCAACAATTCATACCCCTTTTTCGATATGAACAAGCAAGGGGGTGTTCTCAATGAAAGATCAAATGCTCGCCCTAGAGGTAAAGCAGTCTTTCAACGTTCTAAACAAAACATGGGACAATCAAATTTTTCTCAAACTCTACGTTAGCTTATTTACCAGTGGCCTTGTTTCGCAGCTTGGCTCAGACCGAACCATTACCTTATTAGCTATTGCTTCTTTTATGAACGAAAAGGGTGAATGTTACCCCACACAAGAACAAATTGCAGAGCGAATTGGTGTGACTCGCAAAACAGCAGCTCGTTATATTGAGTCTCTACTGAATTTTCGTTGGAATGATCAACCCATCATTACAAGAATCAAAAAACGAAACTCTAGCAATGCCTTGATTGAGTTTTCTGTTTATACTGTGTTGCCTTTATCGCAAGTTGCCATTTTTCATAGTCAAATTGATGCCCCAGAGGGTATAGATGATACCCCTCCAATGAGTCAACCTTACTCATTGGACGTGAGTAAAGTTTACCCACGGACGGTGGGTAAAATTGAACCGTCGGTGGGTAAAAAAGAGCCTCCGGTGGGTAAAACTGACCCTCCGCCGGTGGGTAACGCTTTACCCATAAACAAGAACCATATAAACAAGAACCACAATAACAAGAAAGATATAGAGTCAGGGCCAGATGCTGTTGAAGAAAAAAATAAAATAACAGCTCCTTCTACGGCAAGAGAGTTTTATAACTATTTCTCTCAATCCTACCAGAGCCGTTATATCTCAAAATATCAGTCCAACTGGGAAAGAGATATAGATTTACTCAAAGATAAGCTCCTGCCTCACTACAGCCCTGAACAGCTACAGGCCATCATAGATACCGTTTTTGAAGAGTACGAGTATCGTTGGAAAAGAAAGAACTACCTACGGCCTACCATTGGGCAGTTGGCAAGTTGGCTGGCTGAACAAGTTCATGCTGTTGTGGAAGATAAAAAAGAGCAAGAAAGGCAGTATGCAAAGATTCAGAAGCATGGAGGCATGGATGTTGACGAGATTCTAAAACGGATTAAAAAAGGGAGAGTAAAAGAATGAGTCTAGAAGCAACTTGTCTACTAGCCCTGAGATGCAAAAAAAGGGGCCATAGAGATCATTGCCATAGCCTCTGCTATCCTTACCTTAGATTGCATGGTGAAAAGGGCACAGGAGGCGTTAGAGGGCTTGCACAGATCCCTAAGTCTTACGAGCAAGTGATGGCTCACAATCTTCCTTACGAAAAAGACAATCCAGAAGCCCATGCTATTGTCACAGCTTATTGCCAAGAAGTATTAGAAAAAGTGGATGAAGGATTGGGGCTATACCTCTATTCCATACCCGGTAGAGGTAACGTAAAAGGAACTGGTACAGGCAAGACCACCACAGCCATTGCTATCCTCCATGAGTATCTCGTAGCTCGGACGATTCAACACATTAAGAAAGAACGAGTTCTAGATGCTTTGCCAGCTTTATTTATCAATGCTTCGAGGTTTCAAAATCACTACAATGCTCAGTTTCGTGGCCCCAAGGAGTTACAAGATAAAGCAAGTTTACGTTACTACGAAAGCAAGGCTTTTATGCTACAAACCAATCTGCTTGTCTTAGACGATATCGGGATTCGTGAAGCCACGGAAGCCTTCAAAAGCGAGTTCTACGAAGTCATCGATGAAAGAGCCGTAGACCAGAAGGCGACAGTATTTACCTCTAACGAACCCTTAGAGAGACTGGAAACCTTACTTGACCCTCGGATTGTAAGTCGCATAGAAGGCTGTACGTTTTCTATATCTTTTGAGGGTGAGGACAAGCGTAAGAAGGGAGCCTTGCTATGCTAGAGACACAACTGCTATCGAAAGTGATTGACGAGAATAATTTTTTAATCCTACAACGCTATAACATCGATGTATCCGATTTCCCTACACTTGGCGAGGTCTATCTTTTCTTACGTGATTATGTAAAAGAAAACCACCAAACTCCTGATTATCGAACGGTAGTGGCTCGCTTTGAAAGTTTTGACTATGTTCCAGAAGTACAAGATTCCTTCAAATATCTTTGTAGCCGACTAAAAGCTCAAACTGCCAAGAGACAAGCCTTTGAATTGCTGCAACACCAAGCTGCCAAAAAGTTTAGCGAGCTATCAGGAGATCGTTTTATCCAATGGCTCAAAGACGAGACGTTACGGATTGAAACAACGACAAAAATCTTTACAGACCTTGGAACCAACTTTTCTGTTAATGGCGAAGAGAGGGCACAGTGGTATCAAGAAGCCAAAGAGAATCAGACGAGAAGTTACATACCCACGCCATACCCTTCTTTGACCGAGGCTCTTGGAGGTGGTTTTGAAGTAGGCGATTACATCTTGTTAATGGCCTTTACCAATCGGGGAAAGTCATGGCTAGCTTCTCACATCGGTGTCGCTGCTTGGGAAAATAACTTTGGTGTACTTCACTACTCACCAGAGCTATCAAAAAGACAGCAAGCTTTTCGATTAGATACTTTAATGGGCCACTTTGATAACGTAAAACTTCGTCGAGGCCAGCTAGAAAATGAATCACAATATTTAAGTTACCTAGAAGCTTTTAAGACAGAGATGAACATGGCTCCCTACCTCATTAAGACGATGGAGAACTTACCTAACGGATTGTCCTTAGAAACGATTGAAGCGGATCTACAGATGAACCCCAATGTAAAAATGGTCATTATCGATGGCTTTAACCTAATGAACCACGGAAGAGGCAAGATGCGAGATTCTATGTCTTATACGTCAAGAAAGCTCAGGCAGCTCTTTGGTCATTACGGTGTAGCTGGATTGGTCGTTCACCAAACACCGGGATCAGCCGAAAAAGAAAGCCGTAAAACAGACGATGAAGGAACACGCCTTGTGAACCCACCGAAATTAACGGATTACTCCGAAACGGTGGCGGTTATTCAAGATGCTGCTACAGCATTGACCTTCGATGCTTCTGAAGGAATCGGAAAAATCAGCATTGAGAAAGCTCGTGAACCTAACGTAGGTACTGTTATCGAGTTGGTTTGCAACTTTAATATAGGGGTAATCAAAGAAACAGAGATTACAGATTTGTTCTAAAACATTCCATACTAACAATCATTTACAGGTTGAAGGTATGTCTATCCTTTGTTAGACTTTGCTTGTACCGAAGTTCACAATACAGCGAATATCGTGAATGTGGTGAACGTAAAATCCAAAAAAAGGAGATGAAATAATTCTTGTTGCTTCAAGGGCAGCATCTTGACATCGATATTGAAGCAGAGTTACAGCAATATGATTGGAGAAAGCCAAGTTGGAAAAGTGGTAAGTTTCTCGCTTGCTCACCCTTTCGTCAAGAACGTACACCATCATTTGCAGTTCGCTTGGACAACGGCATTTGGATTGACAGTGGAAGTAGCGATGAAGAGTGGCGAAAAGGGAACTTTGCAAAGCTCTTATCATGGCTTAGAAACGAAACATACGAAGAAACAGTAGACTACCTGATTCAAAACTACGGTTATGGTAACTTTGAAGATATCGAGGCTCTACGTTTAACGATTGATCTTCCTCAAGAGGTAGCGAAAAAAGAAAAATATCTAGCCTCTGAAATACTTAAAAGCTATCTTTATCGCCATCCCTATCTTGAAGAAGTCCGTGGTATTTCCGAAACGTGGCAGCGTAGATTCAAAATTGGGTACGACAAAAAAACCAAGGCTATTACAATACCTTGGTTTGAGCGAGACGGTCAACTGGTGAATGTCAAGTATAGAAGTGTAAAAGACAAACGGTTCTGGTA